>CACOMO010000002.1:140000-221021 GCA_902628335.1 uncultured Gammaproteobacteria bacterium | reverse complement strand
CTGGTATGAAGGCTGCAGCAGCTGGTGGCGTTACATGTGTTTTTGAAATGCCTAATACTAACCCTCTTACGATTACGCCTGAGACTATTGCCGATAAGCTTAAACGTGCAAGTAGGGTAGCTTGGACTGATTATGCCTTTTATCTTGGAGGTACTGGAAGAACCAGTAGCAATCTTAGTGAGTGGGAAAACTTAGTAGGGACATGTGGTATAAAAATTTTTGTTGGTGCAAGCACCGGTGATTTGATAACAGCCTCAGACGAGGAGATCGAAGCTGTTATCTCAAATGGCAAAAGAGTTATTGCAGTTCATGCTGAAGATCAGTACATAATGGATAAAAATAAAAAGGAAATATTAGGCGACAGTAATGATGTTGCAATGCATTATATTTGGAGATCACCAGAAAGTTGTCTATCTGCTACCACTAGAGTTGTTGAGCTAGCCAAAAAACATAAAAGAAGAGTGCATATACTTCACATTACAACCTCAGAAGAAATGGAATATTTGAAAAAAAATAAAAATTATGCAAGCGTTGAGGTTTTAGCAAATCATTTAACTCTGCATGCACCAGAATGTTATGAAACACTTGGCACACTTGCGCAGCAAAACCCACCTATTAGAGAAAAACATCATCAGGATGCACTATGGCGTGCTGTTAATGACAAAATAGTAGACATTGTAGCCTCTGATCATGCGCCACATACTTTAGATGAAAAAGCACAAACTTATCCATCGTCACCAAGTGGAACACCTGGTGTGCAAACTCTCGTACCAGTGATGCTCAATCATGTAAATAATAAAAAATTATCACTAGAGAGACTCGTTGATTTGTGGTCACATGGCCCACACAGAATTCATAAGATTCATAATAAAGGTCAGCTCAAGATTGGATATGACGGTGATATAACGCTGGTAGATTTAAAAAAAGAAATGACTATAACAAACTCTCAGCAGAAATCAAAAACCGGGTGGACGCCTTTTGATGGTTACAAAGTTATAGGGTGGCCAGTTATGACAATGATTAGAGGAAACATAGTCATGCGTGAGGATGAACTTTTTGAACCAATTGGTAAACCAGTAAAATTTAGAGAAACAATGTAATGTTCGAAATTTCTCAACAAAATATGAATTATATGAGTGAAGCATTAGACCTAGCAAGAGAGGCTTACAAGAACAATGAGGTGCCCGTTGGCGCACTGATAGTCCAACGAAGAACAGACATAATTATTGCAAGTTCTCCAAACAGGATGAGGGAGAAAAAAAATGCAACATATCACGCTGAGATTTTATCTATTATGCAAGCTTGTAATTATCTGCAAAATGAACGACTTGTAGGATGTGACATGTACGTAAGCCTTGAGCCATGTGCGATGTGCGCGCATGCTATTAGCATCGCTAGACTTGATCGTCTGTTTTTTGCTGCAGAGGATAAAAAAAGTGGAGGAGTCTTAAACGGACCAAAGATATTTGAATCCTCTGCCACTCATCATAAACCCAGAGTAATTTCTGGAATGTATTCATCTGAATCTTCGCAATTACTAAAAGATTTTTTTAAGACAAAAAGATCACTTCTTAAATACAAAAAAAGCCAAGGAATATAAAATGGCAAAATTTTTTCTACTAATTGGAGTAATATTCATTTTGGCTGGTCTCCTCTATCCATATTTGACAGGTTTAGGACTCGGGAAACTACCCGGTGATATTGTGATTGAAAAAAAGAATTTTAATTTTTATTTCCCTATAACAACCTCAATTATTCTAAGTATTTTATTGAGCATTCTTTTTAAAATTTTCTTCAAATAGGCAGAGAAACTCCTATTCATATAATGAATATCATTCATTTAGTGTTAATATAATTATATATATCATGTCGGGGGGACATATTTATGGGGAACTCATCAGATAAATACGATATTCAAGATGCACACTCTGAGTGCGGTGCTTCGGAGCCTTATGCCCTCCAGGTTACGGATAGTTCAATGGAACCAGAATTTCCAAATGGTTGTATCGTGATTATTGATCCTTCAGGGCAATGCTCGAATAATAGTTTCGTGTTTATAGAATACGATGGTGTTAGATGGTTTAGGAGATATAGTGAAATTGATGGCAGAAAGTATCTTTTTGCGCTTAACGATCTATACCCAGAAATACAGTTAGATAACTCTTTTGATATTTTAGGCGTAATAGTTCAAAAGAATATGAAAGGAGTAATTAAACATTACAAATGAAAAAAGTTACCATATATAGTACAAGAATATGTCCATTTTGCGTTCGAGCAAAAAATTTTTTCAGTAAAAAAGATATTCCCTATGAGGATATTATGGTAGATCAAGATCCTGATCAACTAAAAACAATGATGGAGAAATCACAGAGACAATCTGTCCCCCAAATTTTTATAGGTGATTATCATGTAGGTGGCTTTGATGATTTAATTGAACATGATATGGATGGTAAATTAGACAAACTATTAGAAGATTAAAATGGATAAATTTGAAAATAGATCAATGGAGCTGGAGAGCGGGATAGCAGCATTTGAAACTAAAAACTTCGCTCATGCTATTAAACTCTTATCACCAATTGCAGAAGAGGGAAATGCAGATGCGATGTACAGAATGGCAATCATGCTCCAAAACGGACTTGGTTGTGTGGCAGACGAAAATAAGGCCTTCAAATACATGGGTGACGCGGCAACAACCGGTTTGCCATTAGCTCAACATGCATATGGTTTCATGTTTTTTGAGGGTGAGTGCACAGAAAAAGATATTAACCAGAGCATAGAATGGTTCACAAAAGCAGCAGAGCAAGGTTTGGCTGGGTCAGCTACAACCCTAGCAATGATTTATGAAGAAGGAAAGATGGTTCCTCAAGATCTTGAAAAAGCTAAATTTTGGTACAAGAAGGCAGGCATTGATCGTGAAGAATGAGATATTTTCCACTTAATATTGAGTTATGTAAAAAATCCATCCTTTTAATTGGAGGGGGAGAAGTAGCTGAGAGGAAACTTGATCTGTTGATGAAAGCTGAAGCGAGGGTTACTCTTGTTGCACAGAGTTTTACTGATTATCTTCTGTCATTCAAAGAAAACAAAAACCTAACATTTATCAATTCTGAGTATAAAACCTCTGTACTAGATTCTGATAAATTTTCTCTCATAATAGCCGCTACTAACGATGAGAAACTTAACCAAAAAATTGCTAAAGATGCAAATGACAGAAACATTCTTGTAAATGTTGTGGATAAACCAGACATCTGTGATTTCATTTTTCCATCTATTCTTGAAAGGGGGCCAGTTACCGTATCAGTATCTACAGGTGGAGCCTCACCTGTTCTTGCTAGAATGTTAAGAACAAAATTAGAGACACTTATACCCGGAGGTTATGGCAAACTGGCTAAGATAGTTTCCGATAATAGGGTAAAAGTTCGCGAAAAATTTAAAAACTTCAAATCTAATAGAATATTTTGGGAAGAGATACTCAATAGTAAATTCGTCGATTTAATTCTGAGCGGGCAAGAGAGTGATGCTCTAAATTATTTAAATACAGAGATTGAAAATTTCGACGAAAAAAAGAAAAGCGAGGGGGAAGTTTATTTAGTTGGCGCAGGGCCAGGCGATCCTGATCTTCTAACTTTTCGTGCATTGAGATTGATGCAACAGGCAGATATTGTTCTTTATGATAGACTTGTACATCCAGATATTATCGAGTTAGTTCGGAGAGATGCACAGAAGATATATGTTGGTAAAGAGCGTGATCATCATGTTGTCCGGCAAGATGAGATTAACCAACTACTTGTAAAGTATGCAAAAGATGGAAATCGTGTTCTTCGCTTAAAAGGAGGAGATCCATTTATTTTTGGGAGAGGTGGCGAAGAAATTGAAACACTGGTTGATGAAAATGTCACATTCCAGGTTGTTCCCGGCATAACTAGCGCCAGTGGTTGCTCAGCATACAGTGGTATCCCATTAACACATCGTGATTATGCTCAATCTTGTATTTTTGTCACAGGTCATCTGAAAGATGGCGAACTAGTGTTAAACTGGGAGAAATTAATTCAGCCCAATCAAACCATAGTTTTTTATATGGGTCTAGTATCAATTAAAATTATCTGTGACCAACTCATTAAACATGGATTAAAAAAAGATACATTGTCTGCAATAGTTCAACAAGGAACCACACAAAATCAAAAAGTTTTCACATCTACTATAGAAAAGATGCCTGAATTAATAGAAAAAGAGAAACCAAGCCCACCTACAATTTTTATAATCGGAAATGTTGTTCATTTACGTGACAAATTAAATTGGTTTAGCGCTAATTAAAGTACTTCTTATTGAGAGTAAAATTTATAGGAATACTCAATTTGATAGACTTATCTTTCATTGATGCAGGGAATTCAGGAAATGGTGATGATACAAGAATCATGCGCCTCGCCTCTCGATCTAGTAGTCTATGACCAGAACTTACAATACTCAGATCTTTTACAATTCCATTTCTAAGTATTGTAAAAGTAACTTTAGGTGAACCCTCTTGTCCTCTTTGTCTAGATACTACTGGGTATCGTTTGTTTGAGTCGATTATTGATCGGATTCTAGCAAAATAGGTATCGTAAGTTTGTTTTGAAACATCTCCTGTCTTCCTATCATCCAGAATAATTTCTTGATCTTTCTCATTCTTCTCAGATGTGTCTTGAGTTTTCTCCGAAATACTTTTTGCTTTATAGTCTGTGTCACTCTTTTCTAGAACAATCATTTGTATATTCATTCCTGATTCACCGATAGCTGAGATATCTTGCATACTATCGTTGATCCTGAAATTTATAATAAATATGAGATGGATCGCAAAAGCGAGAACATAATAAGTTTGCAATCTATCCTCTCTAATCATCTTTAGAAGTCATTATAAAAAGTTTCTTAATATCTTGATTTGCCAAAACTAATAAAACCTTATTTAGTCTAAAAGCACTTAGTTCTTTATCTGCAGCAATCATTAGTTGAGTCTTATCTTTTAGGTTTGCAACTATTTCAGCTAAATTATCAAATGCAATTGGTTCGTCATTGAAGACTAACGAACCATCATCATCGATAAAAATGGTATTAATTTCTCTTTCTACGTATGTATCAATAGTAGCTTGCCCTAAGTCTACTTCATAAAGTTCTTTTTGTTTTTGAATAACACCAGCGATCATAAAAAAAATTAGTAGTAGGAAAATTATGTTGACTAGGGGCAACATATTATTATCGTTAGCGTCTTGATTATTTCTGTTACGGAGTTTCATATTACTGAACGGGTTTCCCGAGTATCTTAGGTGTTTTTGTCTTACGCGATGTTGGATCATAATATTCTTGCGTTGTTTCTTTATTATCTTTTATGCCAAGTAGAATATTATTAATATTGCTTCTTTTAAAATCCTCCATGACAGATAATATTATCTGCATATTTACATCATCATTAGGTTTAATAACGACGAAATGTTCTTCTTCACTCCTAATACTATTTAAGATCTTTGCTTTTATATCATTTATATGTAAGCTTTCATCATTCAACTTATAAGACTTTTCTTTATCTACATTAACAACATACATCTTTGTGTCACTACTCATAGATTTTGATGATTCGCTTGATAGTTCAATATCTGTTTGACTAAAATCCTGGAAATTGGTGGCAAGCATAAAAAAAATTAATAAAATGAACACAACATCTATAATTGGCGTAAGACTAATCTTCTTCATAATAATTTTCCGTGAATTAGAAATATATCCTAAATTAGCATATATTCAGCCCTTCTATAATATTGATAATCATTAGTATTTGCCAGTAATAAGTGTTTACAAATGAGAATCATTATCATATAATGGCTTGAAAATAATTATTTGGAGTTAAATATGGCCAAAAAAACGTTAAAAATCAGCTACTTATGGGTAGTGCTTCTCATGATGAGTATGCCTATTCATGCTGAACGTAATTACGACTCTAAACCTGTAACTGTCTTTGGATCTGGAGAAGATGAGAGAACAATTGCTGGATCAGCGTCTTATATAGACGATGAAGAGTTGAAAAGGTTTGGTTACACAGACTCAGAGAGAATGCTCAACAGGATACCTGGTGTTTATTCACAAACTGAAGATGGTTTTGGTTTGAGAACAAACATTGGTATGCGAGGAGTTACTGCTAAGAGATCTGCAAAAACCAACATTATGGAAGACGGGGTCCTACAAGGTCCTGCACAATACTCTAACGCTTCAATGTACTACTACCCAACAGCGGGTCGTGCAGAAGGCATAGAGGTAATTAAAGGAGCAGCTGCTATTGGAACAGGTCCAAGAACGACAGCTGGTACTATTAATTATATTTCACGTCAAATACCAACAGCAGGAGCTGCAGGATATCTAAACATGACATTTGGTGATGATGGATATCGTAGATCTCACACATATTACGGTGGTAATATCGGTGACTTTGGATATGTTGTTGAGTACCATGACTATAGATCTGATGGTTTCAAAACTATCAACACAAATGGTGGAGATACTGGATTTGATAAACAAGATAACTTGTTTAAAGTTCGTTATACACCATCTGGTAGTTCAATGAACCAATATTTCGAATTAACAAGTATTAATTCTGAAGAAGCATCTAATGAAACGTATATAGGTTTAACTACTGCGCAATTTGCAGCAAATCCGTATCAAAGAATGGCGGGTTCTGCATTTGACACAATGGATACTGACTATCATAGATATATATTAACTCACTACATGGAGCCAATGTCTAACATGCAAGTGACATCAAAACTGTACAAAACAAGATACAGTCGTCTATGGGGTAAAGTTGGTGCGGTATACGTTAGAGCAAGTGATTCTGACCCAACTGTAGCAGAAGTGTCATTCTCTGGAAATATCTATGAGCTCATACATGGTGTTTCAGCTGCATCTATAGGTGCAACTTATCGTCAACAAAGAGCAGTTGATATTATGTGGGGTAGCACAGCTACTTCGCATCATGACGCTACCGATGCTAATAAAGAGTACATTAAGAGATCAATGGGTCATCGTGATTACGCTATGACAGGTTTTCAAACTGTGATTAACATGCAAATGGGCAATCACGATATGGAATTTGGATATCGTAGACACAAAGATTTAAGACAAAGAATGGATAAAAACTTTGAAAGAAAATATGTTAAAGATTCAAACGGTCTTGTGTCACTTATGGTCGGTGGAGACGCTGCACAAGGTTCACAAGCTGCAGCAGAGCGTAAGCATGCTGATGCTTTGTCTTTACATTTCAAAGATACTATTACGCACGGAAACTTCACAACTGTCTTAGGTATAAGACACGAAGATGTCGAGTACAACAAAGGTAAGTTGGCTACTCCTGGGGACAGTATCCGAGATAAATCTAACGAAGCAACAATGATTGGTATGTCAACCAACTACAATCTACAAAATGGTGCTTCAATCTTTGCTGGTTATCATCAAGGGTATTCTCCAACTGGACCAAGCTCAACAGCTGAACCAGAGGAATCAGATAACTTTGAAGTTGGTGTGCGTTATTCACAACCAGGTTCATACTTTGAAGCTGTAGGTTTCTTCGTAGATTACGATAACCTCTTAGAATCTTGTTTAATCGCTAACGGTTGTTCTAGTGGTGGTGCTGATCAAGGATCATCAAGCAACGCTGGTGAAGCAGAAGTATATGGACTGGAGCTTCAATACAACTTAGATAACATGTTTGCAGCACCTGCTATGAAAGGGCAAGGTACCGCAGCAGCTTCTGTCAGATATCCTTTAGTTCTGTCTGCTTTAATACAACATTCAGAATACAAAACGGCTACTGACAGCGTTCAAAACCGTGTTGGAAAAGACATTATGTATATTCCAAAATCACAAATTTTTGTTGGAACTGGAATGTACACAGCAGATTGGGAACTAGATCTCAGTGCTAAGTATTACGACGACATGTTTGTTAATCAGAGCAACACTCGTAAAACTGGTAAAGCATGGATCTTCGACGTAACAGGGACTCATAAACTACCAGCTTTGATTCCTGGTACAAGAGATTCAAAAGTCTTTGTACACGTTGACAATTTGTTTGACAAAGTATTCCTAGCTTCAGAGCACAATCATGGTAAAAGACCTAATAAGCCTCTTACTGTAAGTGCGGGAGTAAGCTTCGGATTCTAATTTAAAGAAAAACATTCATCTCTCCCGATGAATAACCTTGGATACCTGGTTTAAGATACTTTCACATCATTCTCCATCTTAAACTTAGGTATCTCAAGGAACCAAACAACTCTCACTACCTAAAATCTAATTAACATAAAATTACTCTAAGATTGATATGTGTACATGCATTGTTGTATAGTATTGTGTAGGGGTTATTATGAATTTTTCAAAACAAATCATATCTATATGGATAGTAGCAAATATACTTTTCATACCAGGTTTCAAATCACTAGATCTCGTTCAAAATAATACGCATTATATATGTACTATCGATATTGATCAGAATTCGAATAATGATAGTGAAGATCTTAATAAGTATCAGCTAAAAGCACTTTGTGACAAATGTGATTTTTTTCATGATCATGATTCAAGTTTCATAGTAACAACAGCATACAGTCTTACCTATAAAGATATTGCTAATTTTAATACAGTAAAAAACTATCTTTATAATCACACAAATAAACTTCAGCAATTTACTAGAGCACCTCCAAATATAGCTTAATATTTTTTAAGTTAATTTAATTTGGAGGAAACAATGTTTAAACAATTTAGTTATTTTATATTTGTATTATTTCTATCTAATGCTATATATGCAGAGGATTTAACAGACATAGAGATATCAGCGCCTTCTGAGGCTAATTCATCAATTAATAATGAAGCTATATCTGATGTAAAAACAAGAAATATTGTCGATGGTGGTGATTTATTACAATCTATAAACGGGGTTAGTGTAATACGTCGTGGCGGGCATGGTTTAGACCCTGTCGTTCGCGGTCAGAGCGATCAAAGGCTCAACACATTCATAGATGGAGCAATGGTGTATGGCAGTTGTTCATCTAAAATGGATGTAGCATCTACTTATGTTAATGTAGAAAATTATGACACTGTAACTATTATTAAAGGTACACAGTCTGTTATCTATGGTGCGGGAGGCCCTGGTGGAGTCATAAGTTATAAAAGAGTAACGGAACCTTACTCACCCGATAAAACTGGTCCTTTTAAAATGAAATTTGGTCAAACATTTGATGCTAATTCAGAGGCACTAACTACTATTGGTGATATCACATATAGTAACGGCAAAAACTATTTACGTTTAAACAGTTCATATTCTCACTCGGGAAATTATGAGACAGGTAGTGGCCTCAAACCACTCACAGAATTTAGAACTTCTAATACTGCATTGATATATGGAATGAGATTAGAAGATGGTTCAAAATTTGAGATGTCCTACACGGATAATCAACAAGATAATATTGGTTACCCAGGTCTCGCTATGGACATAAAATATTCACATGCAGATATTTATAATTTGAAATATCACCGGGTTACTCCGTTAGGAATGTTCACATCTATGAAATTTGAGATGTTCAATAGTGATATGGATCATGAAATGGATAATTCGACATTACGTTCTACATCAACTATGAGAACGCCTGCGGCCTCTGATACATACGGTTACCGAATCATAGGAGCTGTGGGACAGAACAGTAGAATGGGTCTTGACTATGAGCATAACACAAGGGATGCTGAGCAGAATATGGTCATAAGTGGCACAGAGAGACACCTTACTTTTCTATGGCCGGGTGCTGAGATTTCAAAGTTTGGTTTGTTTTACGAGAAAGACGTAAAAATATCAGAAAATCAAACACTCTCATATGGAGTACGATGGGATCAGGTACAAGCAGAGGCCACTCGTGCTGGTGATGATCCAGGGTCAGACCACATGTTGCAGGTAACAGCGAATAGTCTATATACTACACATTATACTGGAACTGTAACAGCAAAAAAAAGAGACTGGGACAATATAAGTGGCTTTGTCCGATTACAAAAAACTTTTAATCCTATGTCCAAATATTACATTTCTATAAGTCGCACCGAGCGCACGCCAGACGCTACTGAGTTATTTCATGCCAAGACGAGTATGGCTATGGCTATGAAATATAGAGATAGGCATATAGGAAATCCTAACCTTGATTCAGAGAATCATTTAACGATGGAACTAGGCGCGGAAGAGATGATTGGAAATAATCATGTTAATGCATCAATATATTTCACAGATGTTGATGATTATATTACAACTTATCGAATTTCTGATGGCACTTTTGATAATTCTGTTAACGACGCAAGAGTTTATAAAAATGTCGATGCGACTTTATGGGGTTATGAATTATCGCTATCACGTAGTTTGTCACAAAATGTCAAAGCTCAGTTTAATCTAAATTATACAAATGGTAATGATGATACTCAAAACAGACCACTTCCACAAATGATGCCTTTATCTGGCACCATAGTTCTAGATTATGAGAGTATATCATCTAATTATGGAATAAGATTAAACTTTTCAGATTCACAAGATAGATTTGACTCCAGAGTTCTAGACACAGGCAAGACAAGTGGTTACACAACAATAGATTTATTTGCAGGCTTTGAATTCGCTCCCGGAATGGATCTAAATTTTGGTATAAGTAATATTACTGATAAGAGGTATTCTTCACATTTGAGTAATGCAAATGTCATAGACGCTTCTGCAACGAAAGTAGATGAACCAGGAAGAAGCATATGGGGATCAATTATTTATGATTTCTGATACTTTAAGCTGTAAATTCAGCGAATCATCAATATTTTATGGTGTGATATTATCCTAAATGATCTACAATATATCCATATTTAAAAGGAATTATTATGGGTATAAATTCATTATTAGATCTAGGTGGGCCAGTTGTCTATATACTGTTAATTTTATCAATTTATGCGCTTGCCGTAATACTTTATAAACTTCATGTTTTCTATAAAGTACAATTTTTCAACAATGAAAATCTATCAGCAAGTATTGATCTTTGGGTTTCTGACAAGAAAAAAGAGGCATATGATCAATTGAACGAAACTCAGAATCCAGAATCTGAAGTGTTATCTTTTACTATGTACCAATTGTTGAAACACAAAAATATTTCACAAAAAGTTGAAAGTGATGTCAGAGAAGAAATTTCAAGATTGTCCGAAGAGAGAATTGATTACTACAGTTCTAAATTAGATAGTTTGCAAGTTATTGCTGCCATTGCCCCACTACTAGGTCTTTTGGGAACAGTATTTGGCATGATAGAAGCTTTTCAACAAATGGAATCTGCTGGGAAAAGTGTGGACCCATCAATATTATCGGGTGGTATTTGGGAAGCGTTACTTACTACCGCCGCTGGGTTATCCGTAGCTATCCCTATTGTGGTTGTTGAGTCATATTTTAGATCTTTGATAAATAAGTTTAAGAGAAATGTGGAAAATGGAGTTACTAAAATTTTGACGGCTAATATTGGTTAACCACAGCAACCCAACCCCTTTTTTTTGAGTCTCCAGTAATTATAAGGCCAAGGTGTTAAAAAACCAGCGATTAACATCAATGGGATCACAAATATGTCAACTTTTGCGCCACCTGTAACCGCAAAATCTACAATGTTCATCGCTAGTTCCATACTTATCATCGAGATTAAGCTCATACCACAAGCTGTTTTTAAAGCAGGCATGAACTCCATTTGTTTTACAAGAATGATAGTTTCTAAAATGATGCTTGTGATGATGCCATTAAACATCGCTAGTGCCATTATGGAGAACGTCGACCAAGGAATTGCATTTACTTGAAAGTAGTAGATTGTACCGATATCACCAATACTACAACCTAAAAGACACCACAGTGTATTTATTGCAGATTGTCTCCAAGTACTTACACACTTCCAATCAAATCCTTTATCAACAAGCTCTGTCATTTTTAGTTATCCTCTGAGGCAGAAATAAAAATTTGACCATCTTCTAGTATCACTTTGTGAGTCTCAATAGGCTCATCCGCGGGTTCGTTCAAAGCTTTTCCTGTTCTCAAGTCAAAGTAGCTGCCATGTAATGGACATTTGACCGTGCTACCTTTTAGGCAACCCATTGTTAATTCTGCGTCTTCATGTGTGCATAGGTCGTCCGTTACAAAGATTTTTCCTTCAATATTTGCAACTAGATAGTTGCAGTTATTAATTGAGATTTGTTTCATATCATTTACATTAATATCATCAATATTAGCTAATAGTATTTTATTCATAAAGCTTCCTTAAACCTCTTAAGAGCTGCACCACTGTCTAATACATCATTAACTTCTTTGTAGCAGTCTACTATAGACTGTCTTGATACATGTTGAAGCATCACTGATGTGCTCAAGGCTATACAATCCCTCATAGGCCCAGTCGTCCCTGACAGTGCATCAAGACCAAGTTTCAGAGATTCTCTAGCTATCTCTATGGCATCAACTTTAATTTCAATTTTGTCTAATTTTGTTTTTTTCTCAAATTCATCTGGTATTTTAACTGCCCTAATTTTTTGTTTGATATTTAAGTCTTTGTCTGGCTCTACTTCTATTACTTCATCACTTTTTTCTTTCACTAAATAAAAGTGAGCATTTACTTTTTGCCTAAGAGAGGGAACCACACCACCCTCTGTTCCTCTTATGACAATGGAACTATCAAACCCAGCATTTCTAGCTAACATTAAATATATTGGAGGATATGGTTTATGAACATAACCTGTAACAAAATGTGTGTTTTTAGCTCTTATAGGATTAGCTAAAACTTCAATGGTTGTTATAACGGGCCTTTTTATAATCTCCGATCTTAGGTCTTTTAAATCAAAAAGTTTAGGCGCAAATATACTCTGATCGATATACCCCCAGCCTATTTTTTTATTCTCGAGTCTGTCACACACTTCTTTATCAGAAAGATGCACATTAAGCCCAGCCAGTTTAAGTATTTTATGATGCGTACATCCATATTTCGGCCCCACAGATTCTACTCCTTGAGAGAAGGATGGAAAACCTAACTCCGCAAGTAGCGGCAAAACATACAAAGAAGACGGGATATTTCGAGTGTAACCATCGTATGGATCCGCGATGTTTATAACGTCATCTAGGGCAGATGATATTTGTGATGTATTCTCATTCATTGCATCTTGCACACCAAGATTTTCATCTTCAGTCTCTCTTTTCATTCGAAGTGCGATTAAAAAAATTGCTGATCTAATATCACTCACTTCCCTATTTAGAATTGAGTTCATAGTAGCTTTAGCCTCTTCTCTCGATATATTCTTACTTAACTCTGGACCAGTTGCTACCCTTTGGATTACAGATTTCATGAGCTCTTCAGAGGACAAATTTTTTATTTCTTTAATCATGTTTTAAATACTATCCATGTTGTTGCTATGTACTTAACTCCTTTTTGAAGTTTAACACCACGATGCTCATGAGTCCAAAATGGTGGAAAGAGAATCAGTTTTCCTTTCTCAGGTTTAACCTTAACATTTTGATGAATAAACTCTGTCTCACCACCTGGCCCCTCTACGTCATTAAGATACCAAATTGCAACCAGTTGCCTATCACTAAATTGGTGACTACCGCTGTCAATGTGCCAATTAAAATATTCTCCAGGCTCTGTTCGTTGAACAGCATAACCTATATCTTTAAAAGGCCCATTAAAAAAATCATATTCTTTTTTAACACTGGAGAGTGCTTTCGACAGACTTCTAAATAATAACTCATCAACATCTTTCCACGCGTCTTTTCCGCTAATGACCATATCTGTCGATTTTTTAACATCTGTGTTCTCAATAAAATTTTGCCCGACACGACCTCGATAATGATCTTCTGTAGAGTCTTCAAAACGCTTGATAATATCAGTACAAATAGTGCTATCAAGGGAATGAGTAAATTCGAAAATAAAGCTTCCCGAACTTACTTCAATCAGACGTTTATCTATTTTAATATCCATATTTACTCATATCTTATATAATATAGTCATTATATATAAAGATTAAATTTTTAAAATGGTTATAAGAATTAAGAGTAAATGGTCCAAAACCGTTAAACGAGAAAAAACAAGTGAGGATTTTGCAAGTGCAATGTCGTATATTGGGTGGAGGTTATCTTTAGACAAAGCTAAAAACTTGCACGGAGAGGATTTTGAGTACACATCTGATCATCAAAGAGTGAGTGTCATTGTTGAATTTATGTCATTTCAAGTTCATATAGCTGACAGACTGTTATTTAGAGATGACCACCCCGAGGATTTTAGGATAGAGGTAATGAATAAAATAGGGAGTCATTCAGCAAGAACGATGCAAGAGAATTGCGAGGACCTATTTGGAGCTGGGGATTATAGAACAGGGTATATTAAAACGCTAAACCTCAGATCTTCTGAATACTCGGACTTTGATTTCAGCCCAGGAGAGACCAATTATTCTATTTATAGACACTTAGCAAAAAAAATTCAGGATGCTATGGGCTCTAGTCAAACTAACAAATGGGTAATGGATCAGATTGTTGATATTGATGCGGTTGAGATTTGTAAAAAGTTCGTAGAAGTTTACACTTCTTTAACGAAATAATTATTTTTTAAATTTCTCCGCGTTATCTGTAACTTTATTCTCACCGTCTTCATAACCAGCATCATACGCATCAGTAACTCTCTGCTCTTCCAGTTTTGGTGATCTCATGTAGCCCTCTTGCCAACCAAGTAAATAATCATCTGAGACACCCATATCTTCCAGTTTTGTGACTAAATCAAAATATTCTTTATTCATTATGTTCTTATAGACCCTTTTAATGCATGTGCGATATCAACTAGTCTATTAGCAAGTTTCTCATGCTCTTCTTTGTACTCTTTAACAATTCCTTGAGGGTTATGATGAATATCTTTTTCTGTGACACCTTTTTCTCTCTCTAACTCCATGAATTCTTTCTGAATTCTTAGCATTTTAGTAATAATTTCTTTCCTTTCTTTTTCTAGAGCTTTTTTATCAGGTTTTTTCTCTACTTCTGGAGATTCATTATTTTCTTCAGGAGATTCATTATTATCCTGATTGGTATCTTCTGCCTTTGTGTCATTCTGACTGACTTTATCTTCTGACATTAATATCCGCCTTTTCGTCTACTCTCTGGCAAACCGCCAATTCTTCCGGCTTGTTTGCTTGGATTTCCAGGGAATAAATCAAAAAGCGTTTTAGTGTCAATTTTCTCTCCCCAGAGTTTACCTAAGTCCTTGACCATGTTTCTGGTGTTTGGTTGATTTTCCTTGTTGTTAATAAACTCATCTCTAAGATAATTTATTACATCCCAATGCCTCTCAGCCAGTTGTATGCCCTCTTGTTCAGCAATAACTTTTGCAACATCTTCAGACCAGTCCTCTAAGTTTGTCAAAAAACCAGTATCTGTTGTTGGGATCTCTTTTCCGTCTACTTCAACTTTCATAGTATCACTCCACTTTTATACTATATCAATAATTACTATATTGGAAAATTCTAATATACTGCGATAAATATGTCTACAGAGATTACTCAATCTTCTTTGAAATTTGCAACTGCATCAATTGATTTATGAGGCAGGAAAATCCCACAGCCAAAAATTCTGCCTATACCAACTCCGACATCCTGAAGCTTGATAGAATTTTCTTTAGATAAATCAGCAATCATAAGGCTTCTTGTAAATTTTTGATCACCGTTTATTGTAAATGATTTTGTTTTTCCACATATGGCTTTGCGAAGATGAATTTCATGATTTTTAAACTCTTCAGCAACATATTTAAGAAACTCACTTTCATCCAGATCTTCGTTTGTTAGCACAAATCTACATATTAAATCTCTTACAGTGAGAAATGGCTTTTTATTTGCTTTACCGATTCTAATATCATTTCCAAGCACCTTGAGTGTTTCGCCCTCAAGTTCACAAGCTTTATCGTATTCCGACTTTGGAATCCTTAGGATAAGCCTGGTCCTTTTCGATAAAAAAATTTCTTCATTCTCCGACCTTGTCCAACCATTGCCTGATTCTGGCCCATGAAGTGTTTGTATGCCTGTCAATTTATTGTCTTCTAACCAAGGTAGGTGTTTAAGTATTTCATTTGATAGTGAGAAGGCATGATCATATGGCAGAGTTTTACAATTTATCTTAAACGCCACATCTACCATCTTTGACATCTCTGAGATTGATTGTTTTTCTTCTTCTTCAATCCACATCACTCAATGTATCCTGTAAATGCAGATTCAACTCTCTCTTCCCAATCTTTAGGTGTATCAGGGTATGGAGGCTTGAGATCAAGTCGGATGAAACGCTCTCCAGATTTAGCTCTCATTTTAATTACCTCTAATAGTTCTTCGAAACTCTCTACATCTTTCTCTTGTATCAACAGCGTACTTAAATATAACATCAGATATCTATTCTTCTTTTAGATCGCAACCTATATAACAGCCTATTCTTATTAGACGTATTTGTAAATGATGACCTCATATGAATAACATTATTAGAGATAACGCCTTGGTTAGGTTTCAACTTATACTTTATTTGATAGTATTCATTTTCTTTAATAATCGTTTTAAGTAATTCTACCGATGATTTAATTTTATTTCTCCAGATTATATTTTTCTCTCTCATGCTAAACTTCATATGTAACTTGTTGTCTAACAATCTAAATACGTAACTGCTCACAGCCTTCCTACCATTTTGAGTATTCTCAGGTATGGTAAATGCCTCACTATCCATTAAATCTCCGATATCTGCCGAGTGGTCATTAAATAGAATATAAGCAATCTCATGGTCCATAAATTTATTGTCGCCTCCATTACTGGAATTAGATTTACAAAATAGTAACCATGACAAAATCGGATCGTTAACCTCGTTGTAATAACCGTCAGTATGCCAATTTAATGATTTGTTTGTATAAGGAATATATTCACTTTTTGCTTTAGATAAAGAGGATACCTCTATCTTTGTCAATCCACTCTTTTCACTTGACTCTAATATTTCGAATTGCCCCATACCGAACTGTTTTGCAAGTATCACTAGGGATGATCTGATGTCGCCCTTATAATGCCCCAATTCAAAAAATAGTAAATTGCTCTGATTTATGATCTTTGCTGATAACTTGATCTCTGATGATGTCAATTTTAGGGGATTTTTTATCTCCACCATCAGTTTACTCATATCCGATGTGAAACAAGCTAATTTACGGTCTCTCCAACGCCTATAATCATCACTTTTTACATTCAATATATTCATAAAATTATGGTTTTTTTTAGCTTGTAATACAATTAATATCAATGTTATATTGATTATCCAAGCATTATATTAGAAAATAATGATAATATAATAAAGATATTGGATGGATTCAATATAGCTAATCTGCAGGGTAGCAGTATTTAAAGGGTTTACAGGGAGAAACGATTGAAAAAACACGACACCCCGATGATTGATGAGCTGGAGAACGGCCCTTGGCCTAGTTTTATTAGTGGGATAAAGCGCTTAAGAGACAATCATCCAGAAGAGAGAATTAATGAGATGACTAATGACCTACTTGGTCAATTAGAGCACTCCTATGAGACACGCAAAGGCTATTGGAAAGGTGGCACAGTAAGTGTCTATGGATATGGTGGAGGAATAATACCTCGCTTTTCTGAAGTTGGTGATGCTTTCCCTAAATCAAAAGAATTTCATACCCTAAGAGTCCAACCACCTGCAGGTAATTTTTATACAACTGATATCCTTCGTCAATTAGCAGACAGTTGGGAAAAATACGGATCTGGACTGGTGACTTTTCATGGGCAAACCGGAAACATTATGTTTATAGGTTCGTCTACCGAGAACACGCAGCACTTTTTTGATGAAATTAATGATTATGGATTTGATCTGGGTGGTGCTGGGCCATGTGTGAGGACGGCTATGGCTTGTGTAGGCGCTGGTCGTTGCGAGATGTCTAATTTGAATGAGCAGAAAGCTATGCGTTTGTTGGTAAATAACTTCATGGATGATATGCATCGTCCAGCCTTACCATACAAATTTAAATTTAAAATATCTGGTTGTGCAAATGACTGTATGAACTCAATCGAAAGAGCGGATATGTCAGTGATAGGTACTTGGAGAGATGACATTCAAATTGACCAAGAAGAATTTAAAAAATATGTAGCATTGAAAGGTAGAAAATATGTGATTGATAATATCGTTACAAGATGCCCTACAAATGCAATTTCGTTGAATGATGATGACACTGTGGCGATTGATAATCAAAACTGTGTGAAATGTATGCACTGTCTCAACGTTGTGCCAAAAGCACTCCATCCTGGGGATGATAAGGGTGTTACAATTCTGATAGGTGGGAAGAGAACCCTAAAAATTGGTGATTTGATGGGAACTGTAATCGTTCCGTTTATGAAGCTAGAAACTGATGAAGACTGGGAACGTCTCGTCGAGATTGCCGAAGAGTCCATTGATTTTTGGGCAGATAATGCACTTGAACATGAAAGATGTGGTGAGATGATTGAAAGAATCGGTCTTGTCAATTTCTTAGAGGGTATCGGAGTTGACGTTGACCCTAACATGGTTGCTAACCCAAGAGAGAGTTCTTATGTAAGGACAGATGAATGGGATGACGAAGCAGTAAAGTGGTACGAAAAAGCTGATGCTAAAAAAGAGTCTGCATAAATTATGAGTGAAGAACAAAAAAAAGAGATGAGAGCTCCGATTGAAACAGGAGCACCTGATGGTTTTCAATATATGCATCCAACTATGCGTAAGAACTATGGTCAATGGCAGTATCATGAGCACCCAAAACCTGGAGTTCTTAAACATGTTGCAAAAAGTGGTGAAGAGATATGGACAGTTAGAGCCGGGACCCAACGTATACTTGACGTTTTCACATTAAGGACATTATGTGACATTGGTGATAAATATGCTGATGGTTACGTCAGGTTTACAATTAGAAGTAACATTGAGTATATGGTTAAAGATGGGAGTAAAGTAGAACCTTTAATAGAAGAATTAGAAAAGAACGGGTTTATAGTTGGTGGGACAAAAAATAGCGTTGCTATGATCTCGCACACACAAGGTTGGCTACACTGTGATATCCCTGGAACTGACGCATCTGGTGTTGTAAAAGCAATGATGGATGAATTAATTGACGAATTTAAAGGTAATGAGATGCCAAATAGAGTCCACATGACTACATCGTGTTGTCAAATTAATTGTGGTGGACAAGGTGATATTGCAATCAATATACAACATACTAAACCACCTAAAATTAACCATGATCTTGTATCAAATGTTTGCGAGAGACCATCTGTTGTGGCACGTTGTCCTGTGGCAGCAATAAGACCGGCAATGGTTAACGGTAAAGCATCTTTAGAAGTCGATGAAAAAAAATGTATTTGCTGTGGAGCCTGCTTCCCTCCATGTCCTCCAATGCAAATCAATGACCCTGAACACAGTAAACTTGCTATATGGGTAGGCGGAAATCATTCTAATGCTAGAGGCAAACCTACATTCCAAAAACTAGTAGCCGCGGGTATACCTAATAATCCTCCAAGATGGCCAGAGGCTACCGCAATCGTTAAACGTATTCTAAAAGTTTACAAAGAAGACGCAAAGGATTGGGAAAGAATAAATGACTGGATTGAGAGAATTGGTTGGCCAAGATTCTTCGAATTAACAGAGCTACCATTTACTAAGTTCCATATTGATAATTGGCGTGGCGGTCGAAAAACCCTCAACTCATCTGCATACGTTAGATTTTAATACTAGATATTATGAAATTTGGAATTCTTGTAAACGAGGGACCTTACACACACCAAGCTTCAGATAGTGCTTATTTATTTGCAAAAGCCGCAATAGATCAAGGACATGAGATTTATCGGATATTCTTCTATCATGATGGTGTAAACAACGGCACACGTCTAGCTACTCCTCCACAAGATGATCGTCATATCCCTAACAGGTGGTCCGAACTTGCTAAAGAACATAATTTAGATTTAGTGTTATGCGTAGCAGCAGCTCAACGTAGAGGTATGGTCGATCCTGACGAAATGAAAAGAAATAAAAAAGATGCAGATAACATTGCAGATAATTTTAGAATATCAGGCTTAGGACAGCTAATAGAGGCCGGTATTCAAGCAGATAGATTAATTACTTTTGGTGACTAGATGGAAGAAGAAGCTCAAAGTGGTGTTATAAAAAAATTTTTATACATAAATAGACGTGCTCCTCATGGAACAATTTATGCTCACGAGGCTCTTGAAGTTGTCTTGATTGGTGCTGCTTTCGAACAAGACGTTAGCATGGCATTTCTTGATGACGGAGTCTTTCAGTTAAAAAAAGATCAGAATACAGATCAGATTAGTACTAAAAATTTTACAAAGACTTTCTCTGCACTTGAGATGTATGATGTTGAGAAATTATATGTAGAAAAAGAGTCACTTGATGAAAGGGGAATATCTGCAGATGATCTTGCTGTTGACGTCAAAATTATTTCATCAGATGAAATGAAACAATTAATTACTGATAGTGAGGTAATTCTAAATTTCTAATGCTACACACTGTTAATAAATCACCTTTTGAAAAAAACAGTCTTGAGACATGTTTAAGACTGTCTGGTAAAGATTCTTCCGTTCTATTGATCGAGGATGGTGTTTATGGTGCACTAAAGGGCACTAAGTTTGAGGCAACTGTAAAAGAGTCGCTTAATACTGTAAAAATGTACGTCTTAGGGCCAGATTTAATGGCCAGAGGGCTTGATAAAAACTCTCTAATCAATAATATAGAGATAATAGATTATCAAGATTTTGTTAAACTTGCCGTTGAGAATGAGAGAATTCAAAACTGGCTATAAATCAGGAGTAGACTATGCCAATAGAAGTAAATGGTAAAAGCTTAGAAGTAGACGAAGAGGGTTACTTAAGTAACCTTAACGACTGGGAAAAAGATGTCGCGGAGATAATGGCTAAAGAAGATGGCATTGATCTTGGCGAAGATCACTGGGAAATTATTAATTTCCTAAGAGAATATTATGAAGAGTATCAAATCGCTCCAGCGGTTAGGGTATTGACCAAAGCAGTCGGTAAAAAACTCGGAAAAGAAAAAGGTAACAGCAAATACCTTTATGAACTTTTCCCATATGGCCCTGGTAAGCAAGCTTGTAAGTTTGCAGGATTACCAAAGCCTACTGGTTGCGTATAATATTCTTAGCAAGGTTATGAGAGGAGAGGAGCATGTCACTTGTGACAATTATATATGGATCGTTGTTTTATTTTGCAACCTTGATTTTGTTTGCAGGGATAGCATACAGAATTTATGAGTATGCAACTATTCCAGCTCCTCTAAAAATACCAACGCCACCGGCACCTAAGACTAAACGTGGCGTTGCAGTGAGACTATTCAGAGAAGTAGTTTTTTTTGAAAGTCTATTTCATTCAGCTAAGTGGACATGGTTGTTTGGATGGTTGTTTCACTTTGCTTTATTGTTAGCATTTTTTAGACACCTCCGATATGCTACTGATCCAGTATGGTTTTGGGTATCATGGGAGATCGTTCAAGCAGCTGGTCACTATGCGGCATATATGATGTTGCTCGGCTTGCTTGGTTTACTTGTGAGAAGGATATTCGTAGATAGAGTTCGCCATATTTCAGCACCCTCAGATTATTTAATTCTATTTTTAATTATCGGCATTGCCTTATCTGGATTGTTGATGAAATGGTACCCAACAGATATTTTTGCATTGAAGCAGTTTATACTGGGTTTGATATATTTTAATTGGTCTGAGCTACCATCCGATTTTATGCTATTACTTCACCTAGGACTTGTATTACTTCTTATGATTATTTTTCCTTATAGTAAATTGCTCCATGCCCCAGGATTATTCTTTAGTCCTACCAGAAATCAGACTGATACCGCAAGGGATTCAAGACATATTGCAGATTGGGCTAGAAAACTAGAATCATAGGATTATAAAATGGCAGTTAAAGAATTCGAAAAACCTGAACTTAAAGAATACTCTGATGTTCCTTTACTTGAAAAAAAAGCAACTGCACATTTAGCACCTTTTAAATCAAAAGAGGAATTCCAGTCATCCCTTGGTTACCCGGGAGAACTTGTCGATAACTGGCAAGATGCAGCCCTCGACAAAATGGGTGATCTGCTAAAAAAATATAGATCACTAAGAGTCTACCTAGATTCGTGTATTCAATGTGGTGCTTGCACAGATAAATGCCATTATTATCTAGGAACGAAAGATCCAAGTAACATGCCCGTAGGTAGGCAAAACTTGCTTCGAAGTGTTTATAGGAGATACTTCACTTTACCTGGTAAATACTTCCCTAAACTTGTAGGAGCAGTAGATTTAACAAAAGAAGTTTTAGATGATTGGTATTCCTATTACCACCAGTGTTCACAGTGCAGGAGATGTGCGGTATTTTGTCCTATGGGAATCGATACTGCAGAAATATCAATGGCAGCACGAGAAATTATGGATTCCGTGGGCGTTGGTCAAAAATATTGTAATGAAATTATCGGTAAAGTTCATAAGATTGGTAATAATTTAGGACTACCTGAACCTGCCCTCGCTGATACGCTCGAGGGTCTTGAAGAGGATGTCAAAGATGAGATTGATATTGATGTAAAATACCCACTTGATCAGAAAGATTCTGATATTTTACTAGTTACACCCTCAGCAGATTTTTTTGCCGAACCACACGTAGATGGCTTAATTGGTTATGGAAAGGTCTTTCATCAAGCAGGCCTAAGTTGGACTTTGAGCTCTCATGCTAGTGAAGCTGCTAATTTTGGTATGTTCATTGGAAGTTATGCAAACATGCGTAAACTTGCAATGAGGATTAGGGAAGCCGCACTAGATTTAAATGTGAAAAGGATTGTCTTTGGTGAGTGCGGTCACGCATGGCGTGTTGCATATAGTTTTCTCAACACACTTGCCGGACCTTTTGATTTTCTAGACCCTAAATATCCTGTGCCTCAACACATTTGCGAAGTAACATACGACTTAATTCAGAAAAATGTTTTACAGTTTGATAAGTCTGCCAACGATGACATGGTCGTTACTTATCATGACTCCTGTAATGTGGCTAGAGCATCAAATATGGGTGATGTGATAGGTGGGCAATTTACAATTCCGCGAGACATCATTAGGGCAACTACTAATCATTTTTACGATATGGACGAAAGTACAATTAAAGAGAAAACTTTCTGCTGCGGCGGCGGAGGAGGCCTCTTGACAGATGATCTTATGGAATTACGCATGAAAGGTGCTCTCCCCAGAATGGAGGCACTAAAGAGGGTTGTCGATGACTATGGTGTCACTCATATGGCTGCTATATGTGCTATTTGTAAGTCACAGTTCTCGAAAGCTCTAGGATACTACGGGTTTGAAATCGACCAGATTATAAGCTTACATCAGCTTGTTGGAAACGCTCTAATTATGAACAAAAAAGAGCTTTAGGGTCTGAATCCATGTGCTATAATTATTGAATATTAGATTAGAATAATAAACTTATATTTGGTGGGAGATTTATGTCTAAGCTAGAAAAAACAGTCAACTTGATGAAAGAGGAGAATACCTATAGACGATTCTCTGATGGTGATCATAAGTATACAGACTTTTCAGAGGATATCTTTAATCAAGACAAATCCCATAAGTGTCCTACATATATTCATAAAACACCACCTTGCCAAGGTAGTTGCCCATCTGGTGAAGATATACGAGGTTGGTTACAAATCGTTAGAGGTATAGAAAAAGCACCAGAGGGTATGACAATGTCTGAATATGCTTTCAGGCGATCAACAACTGCAAACCCTTTTCCATCACAAATGGGAAGAGTTTGCCCCGCTCCATGTCAAAGTGGCTGTAACAGAAACGAAGTTGATGATTATGTTGGAATTAATGCAGTAGAACAGTTCATCGGAGATACAGCATTTAAAGAAGGATTTAAATTTGACCCTGCGCCTGAACTTAAAAAACAGAGAGTAGCAATTATAGGAGGTGGACCAGCTGGCATGTCTGCTGCATATCAGTTAAGAAAGAAAGGTTATGCATCCACTATTTTTGAAGAGAGAGAAAAACTTGGTGGCATGATGCGCTACGGCATTCCTAATTATAGAACACCAAGAGATATCTTGGATGCAGAAATAAAACGTATCTTAGACTTGGGTGATATTGAAGTAGTACTTAATACAAGAGTTGGCAAAGACGTACCTTTAGAAGATGTTGAAAAATCTCATGATGCTGTTCTGTGGACTATTGGCTGCTGGAATGGAAGATCGCTCCCAGTTGAAGGGAGTGATGCAGAAAACTGTTTGAACGGTGTAGAATTCTTAGAAGCGTTCAGTCAAGGTAGATTAAAAGTAGGTGCACAAAAAGTAGTTTGCGTTGGTGGTGGTGATACATCTATTGATGTGGTCTCAGTAGCAAGAAGACTTGGCCATATCTCTAATATGAACCCTCAAGAAAAACCAGAAGCAGTTGTTCATGGGTATGTTGCTCAAGATGTTTCTGAGCAAGCCATCAAAGAGGGTGCCGAGGTAACACTAACTTCCTTATTCAAGAGAGAGGAAATGACCGCAGCTGAACAAGAAGTTAATGATGCGATGCACGAAGGTGTATCAATATTAAATGGAGTAATTCCTGTAAAAGTAGAGCAAGATGAGAATGGAAGAGCAATTGCTCTTGTTGTTGCTGATTGTACCTTTGAAGAGAATGTACCAAAACCTATTGAAGGAACTGAAAAAGTTATTGAGGCTGACCTGATTATCTCTGCTATCGGGCAAAGTCCTGACATTGAAGGTTATGAGGAAATGGGAAATGAAAAAGGCTTCTTTGAAGTTGACGACTTCTACAGACATAAAACAAAAGAAGGTCATTTTGTAGCAGGTGATATTATTAGACCACATTTATTAACAACAGCAATAGGTCAAGGCTCAATAGTTTCAGATACGATTGAGAGTTATTTTGAAAATGATGATTTTAAAAGAAGACCTAAAGTTGATGTCCATCATTTCAAATTATTAGATAAACTCAGAGAATCAGATCTCTCACCTGAAGATTATCAGGCTAAAATTGAAGATCCAGACAAACTTAGAGGAAGTGATAATAATAATGCTGTGGTTCATAATTATGAGGATAGATCTGGACAGGAGGTAATCCCTTCGACAGAGTTATTTCTGGGTCACTATAAACATGAAGCAAGATATAAGCGTGGTGAAGCAGTACCTACAGGAGATGACGTCATAGATCATTATGAGGATCGAATTATTGGATTAACTGAGGAAGAAGCAATTAAAGAAGCAGGCAGATGTATGAGTTGTGGTATGTGTTTCGAATGTGATAACTGTGTCATATATTGTCCTCAAGACGCTGTATTTAGAGTAAAAAAAGATCAATCAACAACTGGTAGATATGTCGATACCGATTATAACAAATGCATCGGATGTCACATTTGCGCAGATGTGTGTCCAACTGGTTATATAAAAATGGGTCTTGGAGAATAGCTACCCACAATTGGTAGAAATCTGGGAGGGAGAAAGTGTACCAATTAGCGATAAGGCTTCTGTTACTGATAATTTTCTTAATCTCTCCTGACATATACAGTCATGATGGCATAAACCACTCAATCAAAGGCAAATCAAAAGCAGATGATGCAACACAGTGTGTGGAACCTACTGAGATAATGCAGAAAGAACACTTTGTTTTTCTATATCATCAACGAGACAAAACAGTAATTAATGGCTTAAGAACAAAGAATCACAGTTTTGCAAATTGTATTGATTGTCATGTCTCATATGATGAAGTTGGCGAGCCGATACCAATAAATTCTGAGGGACAATTTTGTCAAACATGCCATATTCAAACAGCTGTTAATATAGATTGTTTTTCATGTCACGCGTCCGTGCCTAGAGGAAGAAAACCAGAAGCTCATATTAGTCTTAATTACAATCATTCACACGACCATGTATCAAAAGAGATTGAAAAATTAGTCAGTTATGTCGAAGGTGCAAAATGACTATTGACACTAAACTTAGTCGAAGAGGTTTTATAGTGAAATCGATTTCTCTACTGTCGACTGTATATTTTATTCCTGACATAATTACCTCTGCGCAAGCTGCAAAACCACTTAACGAGGAAGTTAACTCAGATACAAAATGGGCGATGAGTATAGACGTTGATAAGTGCGCTAAAGGTTGTACAGCATGTGTTGATGCGTGCGTAGAAGAGAATGGTTTGTATGGTTTTGATAGACCTGAGACAGACTCACAATGGATAAGAAAACTAACAATAAAGGATATCAAAACAGATAAGGTTAAAGTTGTGCCAATGTTATGCCAGCACTGTGAGAATCCACCATGCTGTGACGTTTGCCCAACTGGTGCTTCATTTCGGAGAGTTGATGGTATAGTTATGGTAAATCAGCATACATGTATAGGTTGTCGTTACTGTATGATGGCATGCCCATTTAAAGCTAGATCATTTGTTCACGAAAATTTAACTGAACAAGTTACAACTGCACCTAGGGGCAAAGGTTGCGTGGAAAGTTGTAATTTTTGTGTTAATAGAATTGATCATGGTATTCCCACTACCGCATGTGAGGAAGCATGCATGAAAGAGGGTCACAAAGCTATATCTTTTGGTGATTTATCTGATCCTAACAGCAGAGTAAGCCAAGCTCTTAAAACTAAGCAAAATAGACGACTTCGAGCTGATCTCTCATTGAAGCAAAGAGTTACTTACTCTAACATTTAAATATGGAAAAAATAATATTTAAGAAATTTCAGATAGAATCAAAAACTTTTTGGATGATGTTTTTTGGTTTAGGTTTTGTCATTTTGATTGGTTATTTGTGCTCACATTATATGGAGACAGAGGGTCACTATGTTACAGGAATGAATAATCAAATTGTTTGGGGATTACCTCATATCTTTGCAGTCCTCTTAATAGTCATAGCGTCTGGTGTATTAAACATTGCGTCTATATCATCGGTATTTGATAAAAAGTTATACAAACCCCTTGCCCCATTGTCAGCTTTACTGGCTATGGCCTTTTTAATATCAGGACTAGCCATATTAGTCCTAGATCTTGGTAGGCCGGATAGATTAATAGTAGCGATGACGACATATAATTTTAAATCCATCTTCGCTTGGAATATTTTCCTGTACTCTGGATTTGCAGGGATTTTAGCAATATATATTTGGACCATGCTAGATAGAAATGTAAACAAGTTTTCTAGACCAGCTGGAATTTTCGCTTTCACTTGGAGGATTGTTTTAACGACAGGAACAGGTTCAATATTTGGTTTCCTCATCTCACGCGAGGCTTATGGCACAGCAATATTAGCTCCATTATTTATAATAATGTCTCTCCTGTATGGGACAGTAGTATATTTTCTTATAGTGAAAGCAATTAATTATTTTCAAAAGACACTTTTTTCTGAAGAGATATTACAAAACTTACGGAAACTAACCCTACTTTTTCTATTTGCAAATCTTTACTTTCTTATTTTATATCATGTAACAAATTTATATATATCCAAACACCTTGAATTTGAGAAATTTATTCTTTTAAATGGTGGTGTTTATACTATTGCATTTTGGGTTGGGCAGGTTGTCATAGGTCTGATATTACCTTTATATATATTATTCAGAGATGAAAACAAATCAGAATCCAGTTTAATGAGCGCTACCTTGTTAATACTTGTTGGAAGTTTCCTTGCTATGTACGTTATCATAATTGCTGGACAAGCATACCCACTTAAAATGTTCACTAATTATGAAATTCTGGAGAGTAGTTTTTATGACAATGTCATCCATACTTATATTCCAACTATATGGGAGTTAGGTCTAGGACTAGGTGGTGTTGCTTTATCTCTTATTATTGTGCTAATAGGTATTGCAAATCTAGATTTTTTACCTACAGTCATAAAGTCTCCAGAGGCAAAGAAAGCTGTTGGATCTGATAGTTAATGGTGAGTTTTGAATTCCTATCTAATAGCATCAACAAAAAAATCTTCAGGTAAAACAACAGTTACCATTGGCTTGACAGCTATTTTGTCAAAAAAATGTAAACAACTCTCCTTATTCAAGAAAGGCCCAGATTATATAGACCCTTTATGGTTATCAGCTGCGTCAAATCGCCCTTGTTATAATCTTGACTTTCACACCATGACTAACAACGAGGTAAGAGATTTGTTTTGTCAAAAAACAGCCAAATCAGAAATATCGATGGTTGAGGCTAACAAGGGTCTTTTTGACGGTGTAAAATTAAATGGAAGTGACAGTAATGCTGCATTGGCAAAATTATTAGGTCTCAAAGTCATACTAGTAATAGATTGTGAGGGCATGACGAGAGGTATTGCACCTCTAGTAAATGGATACACATCTTTTGACACAAAAATTAAATATCATGGTCTAATCCTCAATCAAGTCAATGGAAGTAGACACGAGGATAAGTTAATAGCTTCTATTCAAAAATATTCAGACATAAGGATATTAGGATCGATTTGGAAAAATAAGGATTTGATAATAGAAGAACAGCACCTAGGTCTAAAACCTTATTTCCTTGAAAGTCTTGCTCATAAGAAAATTCAAGCCATAAAAAAAGTCATAAGAACATCAGTTGATATTGTCAAATTTACTAATCTTTGTGAGAAAAATCATACTTCAATTATGCCAACGACAACTAATCGTTTAAAAAAATTTAAAAATATCACTATAGGCATAGCTAGTGATAAAGCATTTGGTTTTTATTATCAAGATGATATTGATAAGCTCTTGAGTCATGGTGTAAAGATCAAATACATAAACACACTCAAGGATAAGAAGCTCCCATGTATTGACGGATTGATAATTGGTGGTGGATTTCCAGAGTTATATCTGGACAAATTATCCAGAAATACCTCGTTAAAAAAAGAGATAAAATCTTTTATAAATAACTATGGCCCAACTTATGCTGAGTGTGGTGGGTTGATGTATTTATCTAAAAGTATAAAATTCAAAAATAGGAAATACAAAATGATAGGAGCTATTGATGGTGATACAACAATGCATGACCAACCTGTTGGAAGAGGCTACGTGCATTTAGAAACTAAACAAAAACATCTATGGCTTCCTCATAAAAAATCTATTCCTGGTCATGAATTTCACCACTCAAGGTTGGAGGGAGACTTTGCTAGAAATGATTTCGCTTTTAACGTCAAAAGAGGATATGGCGTAGATGGAAAGTCTGATGGAATAATTGTTAAAAATCTTATAGCTACATATAGTCATATAAGAGATACCAGTAAAATAAGATGGATAAAAAATTTCTTAGATTTTATAGTGAAAAATAAATGAAACAAAAACAAATATTTGAAATAACTGACAAGGCGGCAAAGCAGATATCTAAGGCATCAGAGGCATCGGATTCAAAAGGATGGCCATTGAGGATTGCAGTAGACATTAAAGATGGTAAGTATAATTATCTGATGGGATTTGATCAATCAAAGGAAGAGGACTTGCGTCTTAAGATAAATAGTATCGAAATAGTTATCTCACCTGATTCCATGGTTAACTTAAAAAATTGTAAACTTGATTTCGTAGAAATTGAAAAAGATAAATTTGAGTTTATCTTCCTTAATCCTAATGACCCTTCATACGCACCGCCTGATGAGGAACTAGATGATAATGTTACACATGACTTATAGGTTCCTAAGTTCCTTTGGAAGTCCGAATGTTATATTTTCTATTTTATTCTCTTGACCAAAATCTTTGATCTTCGCTCCGTGAAATATTAGATAATCGAGTACGTCATTAAACAGAATCTCAGGAGCTGACGCTCCAGCTGTTATGCCTATGACTTTTTTACCGCTCAATGATTCCATATCAAGATCACCTTTATGATCTATTAAAACTGCGGGCACTGAGTTCTTTTCTGCTAGTTCAGCTAGTCTCTTTGAATTAGAGCTATTTTTTGATCCTATTACGATTAAAAAATCACAGTATTCTATAATAGAATTTACTGCATCTTGTCTGTTCTGTGTAGCGTAGCAAATATCCTCTTTTGCAGGAGATTGGATATGAGGAAATTTTTCTTTTAGGCAATGGATGATTTTACTCGTATCATCCATGGATAATGTAGTTTGAGTAACGTAAGCTAAGTCATTATTTTCGATTTCTAGGTTCCTAACATCTTCCTCGTCCTCAATAAGATATATATTACCTCTATCAGAGTCATATTGCCCCATAGTGCCCTCTATTTCAGGATGACCATTATGGCCTATGAGAATTACATCTGTCCCATTTTTTGCGTGTTTATGGACCTCAATGTGTACTTTTGTGACTAGAGGACATGTTGCATCAAAGATTTTAAGATTTTTCTCCTGGGCAGCTTTTTTTACATCTTTTGATACGCCATGTGCACTATAAATCAATACAGAATTATCTGGAACAAGGTCTATATCCTCTATGAATTTGACACCTTTTTTCTTGAAGTCTTCTATTATAAATTTGTTATGAACAACTTCGTGTTTAACATAGACAGGACTATCAAATGAGTCAATCGCTTTTTGTAGCGTTCCCACGGCTCGTTCAACTCCTGCACAAAATCCTCTAGGAGTTGCCAATACAATTTTTAGTCCATCTAATTTTTTAGTCATATATTTTAACAATTTCTGCTTTAAATTTAATTATCATACCTGCTAGAGGATGATTTAAATCAAGCGTTACTTGATCTTGTTTAATCTCTTTAATAATAGCAAATGTCGAAGTAATTTTCCCATCATTTTGTTTCACGTCAACCTCTAATACGTTGTTTATTTTAACCATTTGGTCGTTTGGGAAATCCTTTTTTGCGATGTTTTTTAAATTTTTATCATCCCTTAATCCAAAAGCATCTTTTGGTTGAAGTTCAATCTCCTGTAAATCATGTTCACAAAGACCATATAGAGTTATTTCTAATTTTTGAGGTATTGTCCCGTCACCAATTTCTAATGTAATTGGTTTTTTATCAAAAGTGGACTCAAATATTATATTATCCTTATTTGATATGGAATAATGTAAATCAACTTTTGTCTTATATTCTATCTTTTTTTTCATTAGAAATTAGTATATCTATAACAAGAAAAATGAATGCTACTGATATAAAAAAATCAGCAATATTAAAAATTCCTGGGAAATAAAATTCGTCATAATGTAAGATAATATAATCTGTTACCTTATTGTCCATGACTCGATCTATATAATTGGCAATCCCACCACCTAGTAATAGCATCCAAGATATTTTTGATACTCTAGATAAATTATTATTACTATCTAGAAGCTTACAGACATAAAAAATGAGCGCTAGGATAACTAAAGTCATCAGGAGGATGATAGAATAATTTACAAATAGATCGCTAGAGTGCGCTATCCCAAAGAATAAACCTTTATTGTACGTTTTACTTATCATTAGAAAGTGAGAGATTGATGTAGGTTTTGTTCCCCAGTCAAAAAACTCGATGGCATATTTTACAAAAAGATCTAGCAAGACTATTGAAAAAATGCCTGGTATAAATAGTCGATTCATTTAACCCAAGGTTCTCACTTCGCCGCTATCGAAGATATTTGAATAACACCTTTGACAAATTTGATTATGTTCAGTAATTGTTCCGACAGTTTCATCTCGATGCCAACATCTCTCACATTTTTTCTCATTACTTTTTCTAATTTTTATTTGTAGATTACCATCTTTAGCTTCTAATAAAGAAAATTTTGATGATATAAATATAAATTTAAGCTCTGTTTCGAATTCTTTTAATGCGATATAACTTCTAGATTCAATACTAAGTTCTATGTCTGCGTCCAGTGATGATTTGATTACACCGTTATTCCTGACATCCTCTAATTCTCTAGATATGTGTTCCTTAAGGTTAAATAGTATTTTCCCTGTATTAATTTCATTTTCTGTTAAATCAATAGAGATATCTTTCCATTCTTCTAGGAAGATTGAGTCCTTACCCTCCTTATAGTATCTGAAAGTCTCTTCTGATGTAAACGATAGAATTGGAGCAATAGCTAAATTCAAAAAATTAAGTATTTCAAAGCATGATGTTTGACATGACCTCCTCGCTATTGATTCTTTTTTCGTTGTGTATAATCTATCTTTTATGATATCAAGATAGTATCCACCAAGGTGAATGGTGCAAAAATTCTGAATATCTTGAACAATTTGATGAAATTTAAAGTCTTTGTAATTTTTCTTCACTCTCTCTTGTAAGTTCTTTGTTTCCCAAAGAATCCATTTATCTAGTAAAGTAAGTTTATTGAACTCTATGCTGTTATTATCAAAATCATTTATGTTTGAGATGAGGAATTTAAGTGTATTCCTTATCCTCCTGTACGACTCGCTTGTTCTCTTGATAATTTCGTCTGAAATATTCATCTCCTTTGTGTAATCTGTTGTAGCAACCCATAATCTAAGAATATCTGATCCTTTATCTTTAATTATTGCTTGTGGCGATATCACATTACCAAGTGATTTAGACATTTTTTGGCCATTAGCATCTACTACAAATCCATGAGTAAGAACTTTTTTATACGGCGCTTTCTCTTTAATTGCTAATGATGTTAATAATGATGATTGAAACCAACCTCTATGTTGGTCTGATCCTTCTAAGTAGAGATCTGCTTGTTCTGTATTTTCTCTTTCTTCCATTACCGATATATGGGTCACGCCTGAGTCGAACCACACATCAAGTGTATCTGTAACTATTTCATAATCTTCGAGACTCTCACTGAGGATTTTAGTTTTATCATATTCAAACCAAGCCTCAATGTTACCTTGTCTTACAATGTCAGCTGCTTTTTTTAAAAATTCATGTATTTTAGGGTGAAGCTCACCAGATTCTCTATGAACCAGAAGGGGAATTGGGACACCCCAAAATCTCTGCCTAGATATACACCAGTCTGGACGGTTATTTATCATATTTTTTATTCTCTCTAAGCCCCAGCTAGGCACCCATTCAACTCTGTCTATTGAGTCTCTCACAGTGCTCCTTAGGTTATTATTCTCCATACTAATGAACCATTGTGGTGTAGCCCGGAATATAAGAGGTGTTTTGAACCTCCAGCAATGTGGATAACTATGCGAATAATCTTTTACTCCTAGTAAACAATCATTATTTTTTATTTTTTCAATTATAGATTTATCAGCATCCCTTACATTTATACCACCAAAAAATTCAAGAGATTCATTATAGAATCCTTTCTCATCAACCGGATTGAACACTTCAAGATCATTCTCTACTCCTGCTAAGTAGTCTTCTTGTCCGTGACCAGGAGCTATATGAACTAGCCCTGTTCCTGTTTCAGTGTTTACGTGAGGTGCTACAATTACTGGTACTTCTAAATCATAGAAGGGATGCCTTGCTTTTAATTTCAACAGATCTTCTGCAGAGCATTTTTTTACAATATTTAATTTAATATTTAGTTCATTCTCAATATGTGTGAGTAGATCCATAGCAAAAATATATTTTTTTCCTCCATTTTGGGCAACGCAATACCCTATGTCTCCACCAACCGCAATAGCTCTATTAGCTGGCAAAGTCCAAGGCGTTGTTGTCCAAACAACTAAACCAACACTCTCGTTATCCATCTTCGAATTGAACACAACGTATAAAGATTTAGATGTTACATCCTGATATTCAACTTCAGCTTCTGCTAGTGCAGATTCAGATTCTATACACCAATGAACTGGTTTTGAACCATAATAGACATGATTATTGGATAATATTTTCGCAAAACTCTCAATAGTTGATGCTTCAAAATCTTTATCCATACTAAGGTATGGGTTACTCCAGTCAGCTGTGATGCCTAATCTGATGAAATCTAACTTTTGTTTTTTTACTTGTTTTGATGCAAAGTCCCTACAAGCTTTTCTAAAAGCATTTTTATTATCTTTAAATTTAGATTTGCCATATTTTTTTTCTACCATAAGCTCTATAGGTAGACCATGACAATCCCACCCTGGGATAAATGGACAGTCATAACCAAACATTGTTCTACTTTTCACAACAAAATCTTTAAGTATTTTATTAACAGCATGACCAATATGAATATCTCCATTTGCATAGGGTGGTCCATCATGTAGCGTGTACTTATCCGCGCCACTCATTTTCGATCTTATACTTTGATACAAATTGATATCATCCCAAAATTTGAGTATTTCAGGTTCTTTTTGTGGTAGATTAGCCTTCATAGGAAATTTAGTTGAAGGAAGGTTTAGAGTATCCTTATAGTCCATATTTAGCCTTTAGCACATTCTTTGCATTAGCAGTGTCATTATCCATTTGCATAATGAGGTCTTCCTGATTTTCAAATTTTATCTGATTTCTCAATTTTTCATAAAAATATACTTTCATTTTTTTTCCATAAATTTCTGAATTATAATCAAAAATAAAAACCTCTAACACGTCTTTTTTTCCTGAAAATGTTGGTTTGTTGCCTATGCTCGCTAAACCAAATTTGACTTCCGTATTTTCAATAACTACTTCCACCAAAAATATACCATTTATTGGAAACGATTTACATATTTCAATGTTCGCAGTAGGGTAGCCTAATTTCCTACCCATTTTTTCTCCGTGAACTATATAACCATCCATGGCAAATCTATTTGCTAGATAGTTGTTAGCTCTTTCCACATCTCCGCGCATGATCAGCTTTCTTATCATAGAACTGCTAATTTTCACATCGCAATCTTTGATAATATTCACTATATTTGTTTTGAAACTTTTCTCGTTTGACAACGTATCATAATTCCCTTCTCTATTATTTCCAAATTTGAAATCTTTACCAACAATTAAGTATTGTGTCTGTAGCTTATTAATAAGGATTTCATTGATAAAATCCGAAGCAGACATCTCTGAAAATTCTTTTGTAAATGGTATGTTTATCACTACATCAATACCAGCTTCTCTAAAATGCTGTAATTTATCAGTCATAGGCATTAATTTAAAGAAACCCTCTCTCTTAAAAAATTCCTCAGGAAGTGGGTCAAAGGTCAAAACTATAGAGCTTATATTATTTCTCTCTGACAATAATCGTGTCTCTTTGATCAATTCTCTATGACCGGCATGAATTCCGTCAAAATTACCGATAGTAACAACAGATCTTTTACGGAGAGCCTCTAATTTTCGTAAGTTATCAATTATTTCCATAGACCATCCGTCTAAAATTCGTTTTAAAAATTTTCATTAACAATAAATATGTTAGTGCACCAAGTATTACATAAGCTACTATATACAGTCCCCTGAGATAATATTTGTATGAGATCCATTTACTTAGTTCAGGCAAGAGCAAAATTAATAACATAGACATGACAATACAGCTAACTAATGACTTGTAGAAATCACTGTTCAGAAAACAATTTTTTCCTATAATTCCCTCTCTTGATAATCTTCTGTAAAGAAGTATTACTTGTAGCCATGCTGACAATGATGTAGCTAGTGCTAGCAAAGCATGAGCACCTTGAAAAGGATTTTTGAAATAATAGAGAATAACGGAGAGGTTCATTACAATGTTAAACATAACAGCTATAGCTCCATATTTTACGGGAGTAAGAGTATCTTGTCTGGAGAAAAAGCCTGTCAACAAAACTTTCATCAGAATAAAAGCAGGCAGCCCGACTGCATATGTAACGAGGCTTAGTGAGCTCATGAGGGTATCTGTTATTGTAAAGTTACCATATTGAAATAAGGTAGATATAACATGCTCCGCTAAAACTAATAGACCAAACATTGCAGGTAAACTAAATACTAGCGCAATTTTGAGAGCTCTTCGAATCATTTCGGAGTACTCAGCCATAGAATTTTTTGAGTAATTCTCTGATAACTTCGGGAGGATTACCGTCGCGATAGCAATACCAAATATTCCAAGAGGAAGTTCAACAAGTCTATCAGAATAATACAGCCAACTGATACTTCCAGCTACCAACAGAGAGGCAACAATCGAATCAATTATTAGATTTATTTGGACAACAGCTGTCCCTAACATTGCTGGCAACATGAGCTTAAGCACTCTGTTTACGCCTTCAAATTTCAAACTTATACGTGGTAGTACGAACAAATCCATTTTGATTAGCGAGGGAATCTGAATTAAATACTGTAAAATTCCAGCAACAAATACACCATAAGCAAGCGACATAATAGGTTCTTGAATTAAACCTGAAGCAAAAACGGCAAACATAATTAGAGAGATATTCAATAGTACAGGTGTTATTGATGGAAGAAGAAATTTATCATAAGTATTAAGTATCCCTGCTGACATGGCTGTGAGGGAAATAAAAAATAGATAAGGAAAGGTAATTTGCAACATATTAGAAGATAAATTGAACCTATTACTAGAGGTCTCAAAACCAGGTGCAAATGTGCCAATGACGTGATCTGAAAAAAATATACCTGCTGTTACAATAATTATTAAAACAAAACCAAGATTTCCTTGGACATAGCTAATAAATTTTTTCAAATCTTGTTGACGATTTACCTTATAATCATTCAGGACTGGAACAAATGATTGTATAAATGCACCTTCAGCAAAAAGTCTTCTGAAAAAGTTTGGTATCTTAAAAGCTACAAAAAAAGCATCAGTATTTGATCCTGCACCAAAGTAACTTGCAAATACTACATCTCGAAGAAATCCTGATATCCTGGAGACGAAGGTCATCAAACCCACAGTAAATGATGATTTCACTACAGAATCCTTAATTTTTTCCTCTTTATTTTTCATCATTGTGTATCAAACTATTGACAGTTAAAAGCTCCACTGAGATAATCTTGTTTTATTTTACCTTTAATGAGGAGAAGAATACATTGGCAAATACCAGTCAAGCAAGAAAAAGAGTGCGACAAGCAAATAAAGCCAGAGCACGAAATGCATCACAAAAATCTGAGTTCAGATCATCAGTTAAAAAGGTGTTGAAATCAATCTCAGAGAAAAATAAAGATCAATCAAGCAAGGACTATAAACAGGCTGTTTCTATTATGGATAAATTAGTATTAAAGGGTCTATTGCACAGAAATAAGGCTGCTAGACATAAATCTAGACTTAATAAACAACTGAAAGATTTATAGTTCTATCATCAAATAAAGAAAATAGTACCGATAACTTTTTTATTTAATATCTTATCAACAACATTAGTGTCATAGCCAGATGCGATAATAGATGTTGTATGTTCTGAGGTTGTCATTTTTACGGCATTTAGTTTCGTTTTAAAGCCACCCGTACCTAGTTTACTTTTATCGTCTAAAGAGATATCAAAATCCTGTAACTCTTTAATGTTACATCTCTTAATAAGTTTAGCATTATTGAATTTGTCTGGGTTTTTATCATAGTAGCCTTTCTGATTTGTTAAAATTATCATTAAATCCGCTTCAACTAAATTAGAGACCATCGCAGCTAATGTGTCATTATCTCCTAGTCGAATCTCTTCTGTTGCTACCACATCGTTTTCGTTAATAATTGGAATCACACCCTGTGAAATTATCCTAGTAATAGTAGCTTTCGCATTTAAAAACCTATTTGGATTATTCATGTCGTCGTGAGTCAATAGGATTTGAGCAGTTAAGCAAGCATGATTTGCAAATTCTCCCTCATACATTCTCATTAGACTTTGTTGCCCGATCGCGGCAAGTGCCTGCAATTCCTCAAGCTCATTAGGCCTGTTTTGAACTTGAAGCATTTCTTGTCCTTTACTAATTGCGCCTGATGTAACAATAGTAAATTTTGTCCCTTTGCTTTTCGCATTTGCAATTTGCTTACAAATATTCTTAATGAAATGTTCAACATCATGGTTGTCATTGCTTAATAGAGCACTACCTATTTTTATTACTACATTTCTATAATTAATCATTATAAATCTCTCTAAGATGATTCCAGATATCATTACACATTTTTTCTAGACCATTTTTATTTATTGATGATGTAAAATATACATTAGAGTCATGATTTTTGACAATATTATTTTTCATATCCATTAAATCTTTTCTATTTAGTAAGTCGATTTTATTGAAAACATACCAACGGCTCATATTAAATAATTTATCATCATAATTTTTAAGCTCAGTCTCTATTACTTGGATATCCTTTGTGATTTTTTTTATATCACTATTTGAAATATCTATTACATGCAAAAGTAGTTTAGTTCTAGATATATGCTTTAAAAATTGTATACCCAATCCTAATCCACTTGAAGCTCCCTCAATTAAACCAGGAATATCTGCAACAACAAACTTTTCGTACTCATTGATTAGGACCACCCCAAGGTTTGGATGCAGTGTTGTAAATTCATAGTTTGCAATTTTAGGTCTAGCCATACTCACAGCTGATAATATCGAGCTTTTGCCTACGTTCGGTAAACCCACTAAACCAACATCTGCAAGAACTTTTAGAACTATTTTGTATTTTTTACTTTCTCCTTTGATGCCTTTAGTTATTTTCCTTGGAGCTCTATTAGTCGAAGATTTAAATCTAGTATTACCTAGTCCAAAATCACCACCTTTTGCAAGCTCAACACTCTGTCCGTGAGATTCTAAGTCACATATCTCATTTCCTGACTCATTATCATAAATTACAGAACCCACAGGTAGTTCAATTACTAGATCCTCACCAGCCTTACCTTTTTTATTTTTACCACCACCTTTTTCACCATTACTTGCTCGAAATTCATTTTTGTTCCTAAAATCTGCAAGTGTATTTAAACCATCTTTTGCTGTTGCAATAATCGATCCACCAATTCCACCATCACCACCATCTGGCCCACCAAATGGTATATATTTTTCTCTTCTAAAACTTAGGCACCCATCACCACCATTACCTGCTTTAACAGAGATGACGGTTTCATCTATAAATTTCATAATTTTGGAATTGTTAAGTCTGAATTATTTAATTTAATTTTGTCGGAAGAACACTGACAAATTTATGTTTGTTTGGTCCTTTTCTTTGAAAAAGAACATAGCCATCTATTTTGGCAAAAAGCGTATGATCTTTACCGCAGCCAACATTTTGTCCAGGCTTAACTGGTGTTCCACGTTGACGTATAATGATGTTGCCAGCTTTTACGAACTCACTTCCAAATTTTTTGACACCTAATCTCTTAGATTCTGAATCTCTTCCGTTTTTCGTACTTCCGCCAGCTTTCTTATGTGCCATTTCTTGTTCCTTCTTATTTGATTGATTCTATTTTTATCTCTGTATAGCCTTGCTTATGGCCATGGGATCTCATGTAGTGCTTACGTCTTTTAAATTTAATTACCCTAATTTTCTTATAGTTGCCGTGTCTTTTAACTGTTCCAGTTACCTTGAGTGTTGAAATTTTTTCATTTGGTAATAACTGGTTATTATCATCAAATGCAGAAACGACATTATCGAACGAAACTGAGGAACCTTCTGGTGATGCTACTGGCATCACCTTAATATGATCACCTTCTGTTACCTTAAACTGTTGGCACCCACTCTTTATTATTGCTATCATATTATCACCTGAAAGCATAAATTTTACCCTGTATTTGTTATTTAATAAACAACTTTTGAGTAAATTATTAGAGCTTTTATCTCCCAGTTTTACTGTCAAAACTCAGCATAATATGTAATATGTCTATATGGAATTGAGTACTATCAAAGAAAGAGTGAGTAACGAGCTAGATTTGCTTGAGTCGAGATTGAAAATACGGTCTAAAACAAATGTTTCATTAATAAATCAGTTGGGAGCACACATTATCCAGAGTGGCGGAAAAAGAATGCGTCCCCTCATTCTCATTTTATCATCTAAAGTAGGTAAGGAAGCAGATAATCAAACTGTCACAGATGCTGCAGTCGTTATTGAATTCATTCATGCTGCTACACTTCTTCATGACGATGTAGTGGATATGTCAGAAATTAGACATAGTAAAGACACTGCAAATACCATTTGGGGAAACAAAGGAGCAGTGTTGGTGGGTGATTTTCTTTATTCTCGTGCATTCGAGATTATAGTAGAAATTAATAGTAGTGAAATATATAAAACACTTGCCCAAACTACTAATACCATTGCTCAAGGGGAAGTTATGCAACTAATGAATATCGAGAATACAAAACTTACTGAAGAAGATTATATGGAAATTATTTACCGAAAAACTGCAATTTTGTTTGAAGCTTCAGCAAAAATAGGAGGCATAACAAGCGCTTGTGATAAAACTCAAATCGATAATCTACAGAGATATGGTTATCATTTTGGGATTGCATACCAGCTCAGAAATGATTTCTTAGACTATTTTGGTACACGTTCAGAAACAGGAAAGAATTTAACTGAAGATCTGGTAGAAGGCAAAGTTACACTTCCCATTATCCACTCATTAGCAAACTGTACTGACAAAGAAAGAACGCTAATAGAAGAGGCTATAGTTGGAGAAAATTCATCGACTCAAAGTGATGAAATTATCACTATACTTAAAAACAATAAATCTGACATTTATCTCCAGGATAAAATAAATGAACAAACTGATTTGGCATTATCAAGTCTTAACAAGATTCCACCAAGTAATCACTGTGATCTATTGAAGGATATTGCAGAGATGTGCAGGTCTAGGGGTAGATAGTCAGTTAATAAGTGAATTTTTCTTTCCCATTATTTCAGAGAGTGTTTGGCCGTTTGAGTAACCGGTCATAAATTTTTCACCTAACCAAAGCTTCATGGCGTAGTAGCTTATTTTGGGAAAACCATATAGAATTTTTGCCCCTTTGCTGTACAGTGTTAACTCATTTGATAATTTTCTCAAAAATGAATTGTAAATAGATGTTGCAGATCGACCACCTTCTTTTGAATCAATGATTGATAAGGCAGCGTATTTACCAGAGATAACAGCGTTATATATACCCTCACCAAGAAGAGTCTCAGCAAGGCCAGCTGCATCACCTACCAAGAAGATATTATTTTTTGCGGCATAACCTATACCCTCTGTTCCAATGGGAAAAGCAGTAATATCTGCTATCTCTCTCCCATTAAATTTCTTTGCGACGAATTTAAACAAATCTTCCTTTGTTCGTTTCTTGATATTATGATCGTTAACAAGATTTCCAATGCCGACATTATAGTGATCTAATTTAGGGAATATCCATGCATATCCACTATCATTAAAAATAAATTCTGTCACCGCATCATCCTCACTATAACGAGATACCTTACCTTCATACGCTGATACAGGATGAAGATGATGTTTTTCGTGTGATAGTTTCCTTACCTTACTATTTGCGCCATCCGCACCAATAATGTACTGGGCGTTTACCAAATAATCATCAAATGAAACCTCAATCAACTGATCATCCTTGTGTTTTATGCTTTTTAATTTTGATATTTTTTGAAACTGAACTCCTGTTTTCAAGGTTTCCTCGAAAAAATAATTATCAAATTCATCTCTGATCACCATTACACATGAACCAGTATCATGTTGTAATTCAACTGACCTATCTTTGCTAAACGAAAACTTCATATTTCTAGCGGTATGCTGAACAAGATGCTCAACGTTAATAGGTAAATGTTTAATAGTTTTCATAGTAATACCACCGGCACAAGGCTTATGTCTCGGAAAATTATTTTTATCCAGTAAAAGTACCTTTAAATCTGATTGACGTAAGTATTGCGCACAGGTGCACCCAGCAGGACCAGCTCCAATGATAATTGCATCATATGTTTTATCAATTTGCTTCATAATAGTGCATACATGTATTTATTATGTGCGTAACTTGAACAGAAGTATCTTAGTTTATTCACTTGAAATCAAACTATGCCATATAAAGTAATAGATTACTCGATGGATTCAAACTTTTCAAATAATTAAGAGTTGGCATATTTTGTGCATTAATCCTGGTAGGAGTAAGTATTATGTACAAAATTATATCAAGGTTTTTGCCTTTAGGTCTTTTATTTTTCTTATCACCAAGCTATGTATTAGCAGATGAAATCTCTAATGCAAACACATCATGGATATTAACATCTACTGTATTAGTCCTCTTCATGACTTTACCAGGTCTGGCGTTTTTCTATGCGGGTTTAGTCCGAAGCAAAAACGTATTATCAGTGTTGATGCAGTGTTTTTCTCTCACATGTTTAGTATCTCTAATGTGGGTGGTTTATTTATATAGCTGGACCTTTGGAGATGGTGGATCTTTCAATGCTTTTGTGGGTAATCTTGATAATTTATTTTTATCTTCGCTATCTTCCTCAAACATGTCAGGTGATATTCCTGAGACAGTTTTCGCAATGTTTCAACTAACCTTTGCTATCATAACACCTGCACTGATTGTGGGTGGATTTGCTGAACGAATGAAATTTTCTGCAATGCTCATTTTTAGTCTGATTTGGATGACTTTTGTCTATGCGCCAATTTGCCATATGGTCTGGGGTGGTGGATGGCTGGGCGAGCTTGGTTTATTGGATTTTGCAGGCGGGACTGTAGTCCACGTCAATGCCGGTATAGCAGCTCTTGTTGCAGCAGTTATGCTTAAAGAGAGAAGGGGATTTCCGAGCACTCCAATGCCACCTCATAATCTTGCAATGACTGTTGCCGGTGCGTCAATGTTATGGGTAGGATGGTTTGGTTTTAACGCAGGATCTGCTCTAGCAGCTGATCAATCTGCTGGCATGGCTATGTTAGTTACTCACATTGGAGCTGCAGCTGGCTCATTATCATGGATGTTCAGAGAGTGGATGAAACAGGGCAAACCGAGTGTGCTTGGTATTGTGACAGGTATGGTTGCTGGGCTGGGAACAATTACTCCAGCTTCTGGTTTTGTAGGTCCAATAGGAGCGTTAATAATTGGTATTTCTGCTGGTGTTGTATGTTATGAGGCTACTCAGTACATAAAAAAGATTCTCTTGATAGATGACTCACTTGATGTATTTCCAGTCCATGGTGTAGGTGGAATACTTGGAACACTTCTTACTGGTGTTTTTGCAGCCAGTACCTATGGTGGAGTAGGGCTAGAAAATAGTATTTCTAAACAAGTAATAATTCAATTTATCGGAGTTTTATTCACAATTGTGTGGTGTGGTATTTTCACATACATAGGATTGAAAATAACAAACAGTCTTGTAGGCCTTAGAGTCACTGATGAGAATGAAGAGACAGGGATTGACTTAACTGAGCACGGTGAAAAAGGATATAACAATTGAAAATTGAAATCAGCCTTGTTTAGCACATACGCCTAACTTCTGTTTTTAGTTCTCCACTTGAGCTGAAGTGAATAATCCTGTAACCAGGTTTCTCTTTTTCATCAATAACAAAACTTTTAGATTTTGGTTTAGATTGGTAACAAGTTGACGGGGTAGAGAACAATTTAGCGTTGTTGAGTTGTGTTTCAAAAACATTATGAATATGACCCCAAGATACTCCCCGTATTGATTTATATTGCTCTATAAGTTCAAGAAGAATATTCGCATTCTCAATAATCATTTTATCCATTGTTGGTGATCCAATTTTTACTGGGTGATGGTGTAGAAATATCATGAAGAATTTATCAGAATTCTCCCTTAGCATGTTTATGAAAATGTCTATTTCATGTTGCTTCAATAAGCCATTTGGCGAGTTATTCTTCTTTGTATTAAACATAAAGAAGACCCAATTATCTCTCATAAAATAAAGCTCTGAATTCACCCTATTGTTAGATGCACACTTCTCTATTTCTTCAATAGAGTCATGATTACCTGGCATCAAGTATATTTCGGTATTAATTTGATCAGTTATCTCCATGAGATTCGAATAAGACTCACTTGTCTCATCATCAGAAATGTCTCCTGAAATTACAAGTGCACCGATATCTCTGTGCTGCTTGGATATATGGCTGATAATCATCTCTGCTGATTGAAATGTGTTTATCTCAAAAGCGTTATAATTCTTATCAGATCTAAGATGCAAGTCGGTTATTTGAATAATTTTCATTTTCTAGTAGTAAAAACCTGGTATTTTCTTTGATAATTGCGTTAAAAATATATTATTAGTTCTTAAATACTATGCTATATTACCAGATTATGAAAAAAGATATTCATCCAAAACATCAACCAATAATATTTTTTGATGTATCTAGCAACAAGAGCTTTCTCTTGTCATCTACTCTAGACCCTAAAGAGACTATGAAATATGAGGATGGTAAAGAGTATCCAGTCTACAAGATAGAGACTTCATCAGAATCCCACCCTTTTTACACCGGAAAAGGTAGAATTGAGACGAAAGAAGGCCGCGTGGCCAAATTTAGACGTAAATACAAATCTAAATAACCAGTTAACCCTTATAAAACCTAACCTGCAGTAACATTTAGTAAATTTTGCACTATTTGGCTTGACATAGTCTATTTGTCAATATATTGTTATGGACAATATACGAACAAATATTAAATATATTAGACAATGTTAATATTTTAATATAGTTGTACGTTTTAATATGGACATAAACACTACTTAGGAGGTAGTTATGTTAAAAATTTTACACAATATGAAATACTTACTTGCACCGTCACTAATTTTGGTTGCGTTTGCAGGCGTATTAATTGGCGGAGCGTTTGCGTGGACAGGCGTTGTTCTTCTTTTTGTTGGTATCTTCATTGATACAGCAATCAAGAAACAAGCTTCAAGCAGAATGCACGACGATAATGGAAACACATTAGCAAATCCTGGTTTTCAGAACTTGGTAATGTACTTAATGTTACCTGTTTTCGTATTACTACAACTTGCATTAGCATGGAGAGTTTACGGATACATGTCAGGTATGCCAGTAGAAGTAACATCAATGTTATTTGGCCTAATTCCAGTTACCTCAGGAATAACAGGTCTAGATTTAATTGGTGCAACACTTTCAACTGGAATATTTGCTGGTATAGGTATCATTTACGGACATGAGCTTTCACATACAAAAGGCTTTGGGTTCTTAATCTCAAGAGCAACAATGGCACTTTCAGGGTCAGCACATTTCTGTTATGCACATGTTTACAACCATCACTTAGAGTTAGCAAGTGAAGACGATCCTGCAACAGCACCTCGCGGTCGTACGATCTATGGTCATTACCTGCTTTCATACTTAGGTCAGTCAAAATTCCTTTTCAACATGGAAAAAGAAAGACTTGGACGTATGGGTAAATCTTTTATCTCATGGCAAAACCGTTGGATTAGAGGTTACTTAATGTCAGTACCATCAGTTGCATTATTCTTTGCAGCAGGCGGTTGGGTTGGTGTAGCAGCATTAACTGTAGTTTGGGTAGTTTCAAACTTCGAATTAGAAGCATTGAACTATCTTGAGCACTACGGCTTAATTCGTGTTAAAGATCAGCCAATTGACTATCGTCATAACTGGGATAACAACACACTATTCACAAGCTGGTTCTTCATTGAAATCGGTCGTCAAGCAGATCATCATGATCGTGGTGAGACACATTTCTGGGAGCTTGAAAATGTGGGTGCACCTAACACAGGTTGGGGTTATTTCACAATCTTCGCATTAGCGCTTGTACCACCACTATGGCATTGGTACATGAGAAAAAGATTAGCTACATGGGATGAGAAATTTGCAACAGACGCAGAGAAAGGTATTGCTGCAAGAATCAACGAAGAAGTTGGTTACGAAGGTACACGTTTCGATGGCGATGAGCTTTCATTCCCTGCAGAAAGTTAAGATTTTATAGGAAATATAAAATTCAAAAGGACTTGATGCACCCCCTCTTCGGAGGGGGTGTTTTTTTTCAATCCTCCCATCCTTTGATTATATGTGTTTTTGGAAGATCCCCTCTCATCCTTAACTTCATCTGTATAAATTTTGGCGCCCAGTTCCAAGGATTATTTTCCCCGAAGTGTATTGCTGCCTTTTTACCATCATGAGATTTATATAAAAGTGTCAGACTCTCTCCACTCTTTCTTTTGTAGTTTCTGTATTTTGCAAAGGTTGTATCAATAACCTTAACTTTACCTTTACATCTAACTGTTTTACCAGTAAATAACAATCTCAGTTCATTAACGATACCTTGTAAACCGTCATGTCTATAACTAATTGGAATCCACTTTAATTGTTCAATAATGGAAGCATATCGTTCTTTCATTACCATCGACCTCCAATTTGCAACTATTAGACTTATATTTAAGACCGATATTCGTTAGTGTCTTAACTATAATTAGGTTCGCAAGACTTCCTTTGATATTCTCTGGAAGACTAATATCAAAATACCCTTTGTCTTTAGCAATGTTATATGGGTTAATTTTGACTTTGCTGTTGCAAATGACGGTTCTCAAGGCATCATTGATATCTACTAATGGGATATCTAAATCTAATACTCCATCTTTATAGAAACCAACCTTTACATGCCCAGAAGTAGCACCTATTTTTGAAGAACTTGAGGGATTATCAAGTTCTATAGTGTTTTCAATTTTACTCATTTTTTTCTCCTCTTTAGTGTTTACCTGATCGGTTTGGTCACAAGCTGAAGATCAACTACCAAAAAAAAACCACCATGACTAAAGCATTGGTGGTTACCGATCGCTTTAGCTCTTTAACGCCGGCAAGCTGATGTTCAAAACGGCGTAACATAATTTAAACAAAAAGGTCTCATTTTGTCAATTATTTATTCACAAATGGCTCCTTTAGATTGACTATAAAACCAAATTCTTTTGTACGGTCATTTACACCCAAATAATCTCTGTCTATCTCATTAGCTTGTTTCCTTGATTTGAAAATCTTATCCCAAACAGTAAATATGGATGCATAGTTTGCATTTCTAGAATACATCGATACAGTGTGATGGTTTGTATGATACTTTGGTGTCACAATAAAATAACTGAGAATTTTATCACTCTTGTCAGGTAGTCTAATATCTGCGTGATGAAATTGAGCTGATAGAGATAGAATAATTTCATAGAAAATAAAGACAGAAATTGGTAAACCAAGAGAGAGTATTAAAACAGTTTTTAAAATAGACGATATTAATAACTCTACAATATGAAATCTCAAGGATGTTGTTACATCCATCTGTGTATCCAGATGGTGTACCCTATGAAATCGCCACAGAAAATCATTAGTATGGTTAAGCCTATGAAGCCAGTAAAATGACAGATCAAGAATCAAAAACCCAATAATTCCTTGAATTATAAAATTCACATCAAGCATCTTAAGTAGCCCGAAGTTACCCTCATTTGATATCAATAAAACAGGTAGTACTAAAAAAAGACCAGGAATTCTCATTAAAATAGTATTGAAGATTGCAAAGAGACCATGAAAAAATAATCTGAGCAATTTTTTACTTGTCTGTCTTTGACTAAAGAAAAATTCCAGTACAAAAAAAACAGAAAAAAATACGATAAAAAAGGCAAATTTAATATTCATTAACACATCAATCATTTCATTATTATACAATTATTTAATTTTTTTGTACTACTATTGGACGGAATGTAGAATATACAATATAATTCATTATGGATTTTATGGAAATACACTCTAGTTAAGGAGAAAATAATGTCAAACGAAGGAAGACATCGGTTAAGCTACATCATTGCTACACTAGGACCATCAACCGATAATGAGAAAGAACTTATTACAATGTTGATGGCAGGTATAGCTAGACAGTGGATTGAAGGTGTTGACATTGCTCGAGTTCTGTATAGCGACGGCAAAGATATAGCCAAAGATAGAATAGAAATATTTAGAGCTCAATCAAAGAAAAGAAATTTAACAACAAGAATATATTTAGACTCAGATGATGGAGCTTCTGATGTTGATGGATATATTGCTTTTGCTAATGAGGTTATCCCTGAAATCGTAACTTTCCCTAAGTCACTTGGCCTAGATTTTTTTAAATCTCTTCGCTCAAAAATTAATGAGAATATAAAGATATGTGTCAGGTTTGTAAAATCTGATTCTGTCGATGACGCTGATGACTATTTTAAAGCTTGTGATTTTGCAATGATTGAAACGGATTCAAAAATGATTGTAGATGAAAAAGTGGTAGAGCGTTCAAAATCTAATGACTGCATACCAATCTACCTTGCACTCATGCCAACTCTAATGACAGGACAAGTGCAATCGAGAGATGAAAACTTTGAGATCGGTCATACATTAGAGGAAGGTTTTGATTATGTGGCACTCTATCAAGAGACCGCTAAGGGACCTTACCCAGCAAGGTCAGTTAAATGCATAGATGAAATTTCCGTCGAATCAGAAAAGCTTAGAGTAAACCCTTTCTCAGATTTTATGGATAAAATTCTAGGTTTTTTCAAAAAAAATTAACCTGGTGGCCAACCGAATGGTCGTCCAGCAAGTATGTGTATGTGTAAGTGAAATACTGTTTGACCAGCATCGGCGCCATTATTAATAACTAATCTATAATCATCTAAATTAAGTTTTTTTGCTATCAGAGTTGCAGAGAACATTAAGTGACCCAACAGTTCTTTATCACGCTCTTGTGAATCAGATAATTTTGCAATTTCTTTCCTAGGTATCACTAAGATGTGTGTCGGTGCTTGAGGACTTATATCATTGAAAGCGATACATTTTTCATCTTCGTGAACTAAGTCTGCTGGAATCTCTTTTTTGATTATTTTGGAAAATATTGTATCTGTCATTATAGCTTCCTTTTATGCATATACTCGTATTTTAGTTTTTCTAGATCTGCTGATGGCATTGCTTTAGGTTTATCATCTAACTTTTTATTACTCAAAAGTTTTTTGATAAGATCATTATTTTCTTTTTGGAGTTTTATTAATGTTTTAAAAAATACAATACCATTTATCAAAGTCAAGATAACCATTATTAATAAAAGACCGGCAACTAATTCCATCACTTTATCTCCTTAATCTTTGAGAGTACTTCCTCTACATGTCCTTTTACCTTAACATTATTCCAAATAGCGACAACTTTTGATTTCTTGTCTATAAGAAACGTACTTCTATCAACCCCCATATATTTTCTACCATATAAACTTTTCTCCTTTATAACATCAAATAATTTACATATTTTTTCATCTGGATCGGATATCAAAGGAAATTTAAAGTTATATTTATCGATAAACTTTTCATGTGATTTGATAGAATCTCTTGAAATGCCGACAACATCCCACCCAGCCCTTCTAAACTTTGTGATATTTTCATTAAATTCAATACTCTCTGTGGTACATCCAGGTGTCATATCTTTTGGGTAAAAGTAGAGAACTAGGTTTCTGTCGAGCAAATCTGATAATTTCTTTTTACTAGACATTGTCGATTCAATTTCAAAGTTTTTTATTTTTGATCCAATTTTAATTTTCATCCATATCCTCCTTTAACTCTCTTGCTTCGTCTAAAAGCATAATTGGAATACCATCAATTATTGGGTACGCTAGTTTAGATTCTTTGCAAACAAGCTCCATTTTTTCTTTATCGAGCTCTAATTTACCACCTGACTTGGGGCATCTTAATATTTCTAGTAGGTAATCATCCATATCATAGATATTATGTATTATCGATGTTATAAATCAATCATATTTAGAACCATCTTCTTGTTTTTTGCATATATTTTATATAGGAATCACCAAATTTGTTACGCAGATATACTTCTTCTTTTTCTATCACACCGTAACGGAAAACTATGTATGTCAAAAAAGTAAAGAAGATTATATGTGTCATGCTAAGAACCATCCCCAAGCCAATTTGAAATAAAATTAGACCCATATACATTGGATTGCGAGTGTGTTTGTAGATCCCATCACAAAAAATCTGTGTGGAAATTGAAGTTGGATTTGGGTCCTCTGAGTGCGATTTAAATATCCTCAAAGCACTGGATATTATACCTATTGCTACAAAGATAAATATTAATCCAAAGATATTATTTCTCAATACATCAAAAAACTCTGGTACCTTATACATTTGAAGGAAGTACATGTTCGTTGTTGCTAGTAAGAAACCACAATTTGATGAAAAGAGGAAGATTATCGGCGGAAATGAAATGACTTGAGCTGCATCAACCTCATTTTTATGATAAAAGATGTGTATAAAAAAGATAAATAAAAATAGTGGGACTGAAGCTTTAAGTGACAAGTAGTACGCACTCTCTATAATCATTTGTGTATCACCAAGATACCATGTAAAAAAGACGAAAAAATTATATATGGAATAAAGAAACAATATGTAAAGTAGATTTTTTTTAAACATATTTCGCCATCTCAATAAATTGATTATAACTTAACTGTTCCGGCCTAATCTTTTCATCACCAATAATATGATGTATTTCATTTAATGAGATGCTATCTTTTAGTGATGTCTTAATCATTTTCCTTCTTGATAGGAATGCCAAAGTAACAAGTTTCCTAAAATTTTCTTTATGAGTTTCGTCAATAAAAACTTTTTTTTTCGGGATTAATCTCATATATGAAGACCATACCTTTGGCTTGGGCTCAAACACATTTGGTGAAATGTCAAACAATTTTTTAACTTCGTAATTAGCTTGTACCATAACACTAATTCTTCCATACTGTTTATTCCCTGGAGGAGCAGATATTCTATCTACCATCTCTTTTTGTAGCATGATATGTATATCTTGAATTATGATCTTAGAATCAAGTAATAAGAAAATTATCTCAGTTGCAACATTGTACGGCAAGTTACCAATAACTCTTACTCGATCTTTTATATACTTATTTAAATCTATTTTAAGAACATCATGGTTGATTACAGTAATATTATTATTTTTACTAAACATATCACTTAGTTTTACCGAGAGTGCTTGATCTTTCTCAATAACGATAAGTTTAGAGATTTTATCAATCAAAGGATAAGTTAGAGCACCATCCCCCGGTCCAATCTCAAGAAAAAAGTCTGAATTCGATGGAGACACTCGATCAAGAATTTTAATTATTACATTTTTATCAATAAGAAAGTTTTGGCTAAGAGATTTTTTATGTTTATGCATTACTTATTTTTTTTGCTATTTTTATCGACTCTACAAAACTGGATATATCTACTTTTCCTGTACCAGCAAGATCAAGAGCTGTCCCATGATCTACAGACACTCTTACTATGGGTAAACCAAGTGTAATATTAACTGTTGTTTTAAAATTATCAAATTTGATCACTGGCAATCCTTGATCATGAAACATAGTCAAAATAACATCATATTTTGTAATATTTTTTTGCAGAAATGCTGTATCGGCTGGGACAGGTCCATCAATAAGGATACCCTCAGTATTAAGTTTATGCACTGTTGGTTTAATAATTGTAGACTCATGTTTCCCCAACATCCCATCTTCACCTGCGTGAGGGTTGAGGCCTGTAATCAATATTTTAGGTTTCTTTATTTTAAATTTGACTTTCATATCGTGATCAACTATTAGTACTGTCTCACGAATTAGCTTCTTAGTAATATATTTAGATATTTCATTCAGAGGTACGTGCGTTGTATGAAGAGCAACTTTCATTTTTTTGTTCATTAACATCATTACTGATTTACAATTGCATATCTCTGCTAAAAACTCTGTATGTCCAGATATTTTAAACCCACCCTTATTTAACACTGATTTACTGATAGGACCTGTTACCATTCCACCCGCATATCCTTGTTTACATAATTCAGCTGCAAGTTGAATTGTTTTAATTACATAACTTGCATTTTTAGGATTCAGCTTGCCTGGAGTGTTTCTTGTGTTTAAATCAACAGGTAAAATATTAATGCACCCTTTGCCACTGACTAGATCAGAGTTTATATTATCTAGTATATTAAGATGTATTTTTTTCTTTATTTTCTTTGCACTTTGCTCGAGTAGTTTAGGATCGGCAATAACTATCGTTGATTTATCTAAATATTTTTCAGAGAGAAGAACGCCTAAGTCTGGACCTATACCTGCTGGCTCGCCAAGCGTGATTAATATTTTTTTCAACTTAAAATTCCTTAATTTCTATGTATGCTTGATCCTTTAGTTTTGCTTTCCAATTATCATTTTCTCGTTTAGCCTTATTCGCTCTAATTGTTTTAGCTATATTAGCTCGTATAATGGATTGCGCATCATCTACCGTTCTCTTATTCTCTACGAAGAGTATATGCCATCCGAATTGTGTCGAGAAAGGATCACTGATTGTATTCAATGGCGTTTTCTCCATTATAGAGGCGAACTCCGGAACTAAATTTTCTGAACGCTGCCAATTTAAGTCTCCACCGTTATAGGCTGAAACATGATCTACTGAATATTTTTTTGCGCTTTCAGCAAATTCATCGATGTTTGATATTTCATCTCTAAGTTTAAATAATTTTTGCTTTACTTCTTTATCAGATGTCATAGGATCTGGCTTAATTAGTATATGTCTTACTTTGTATTCATCTATATAAGCTATAGCCTGATTTTTTGCAGATAGCACCTTTAAAATATGATATCCTTTCGAACTCTTTATAATATCCGTGTATTCATTTGAATTAACATTCTTAAGTGCATTGACATAAAGAAGTGGAAGACTTTCAATATCGACAGTCCCTAGGTTCGTGATCTTTATATCATGTTCAGTAAACTTTTCTTTTGCCTCTGTGAAGTTCGTTTTGATTGTGTATGAATAGATGTTATCTATAGAGTCCCTATCAATGGTTTTATTTTCATCTATGATCACAAACTCTATAATCTCATATATTATATTTCCTTGTTCGTTAATTTTCTCTCTTCTTATGAAATTATCGACTTCTTCTTCTGTTACGTTAGCTCGAGAGTAAAATTGAGAAACGAACAGTGCATTCATTGTCATTTCATCTCTCAATTCCCTAATGTACCTCTGGTAATCTAACCCACTATTGATTACAAGATTTCTCAATTCGTTAATAGTCAATTTTTGCTCGCTAGCTATTTCTCGAAGTTTGTTCTCTAATGCAATATCTGAAATTTTAATATCATATCTTTCGGCTGCTTGAAGTATAAGAGTTTTATCGATCATTTTTTCGATAACTTTATCTATAATCTCTCTTTCGCTTAACGTGCTATACTCTTTTGTAACCTCTTCCCGAGATAAGTTATTAATGGAATCCTGGATTTCAGATTTTAGAATAACCTTATCGTTAACCACTACAATGATGCGATCATCGAAGCCATGTAGCAAATAGGAGAAAGAAATCGCAAACAGGAAAATAAATATTTTGATTTTTTTCAGCATTTTAGTAATCAAATTTATCTTGATAGCCTAGTATACCATCTCTCAATAGTTCAGCAGTTCTATTATCTGATGTGGCAATCCCCTTTGGAAGAAATTCAAAATAAAGGATATCATCTATTTTTGTTCCATTCCAAAACTCTCTCGCAACAAGCTTTATTCCATAGCAACAACTTTCATACTCTACGCCTATCATCTTCTCCAAGACATCTTCAGTATTACTTCTTCTATTATTGAATGAATAATTGACTTTACCAATAATAGAGGTCCTGCTGTTGAATGGAAGCACTGCAGAGAAATCTACTTCTTCTTGCTCACCTCTACTAAATCTATAACTTGTATTAAAAATTTGATTTTGTTTGCCATAAGGTCGTTTATAGGATAATCGGATTTGATTTTTTTCAGCATAATTTCCACGTGGATTAAACTCGGAATAGCCGGTTAACCTCCAATAATCATCTAATCTCGCATTTACCAATCCAAGTATATTTGAGGTATTAGTTGAATCGGTCTCGCTATTTTCAATATTTACCGATCTGTCATCCAAATAAAAAATTTGACCTATTGTTGCTCGAAGTAATTCATTACCACTATTCGTATTGATCATGCTTGATGACAATGCAAGAGTAACTTGTTTGGCATCGTTGATTCTATCTTGACCATAAAATTTGTTTTCAGAAAATAAGTTATATTTAAAGTCTATGTTACCCGAATCAAAAATTGGGATATCATCTTGATTACTCGAAGGTACGTAAAGAAAGTACATCTCCGGTTCAAGTGTTTGGAGAATATTACTCGTTGATAATTTTTCATATATCATTTTCCCTCTAACACTAAATATAGGGAAAGTTTTTGATATGCTAGTTCTTGTGATTCCAGAACCGTTTGCTGATAGATCATAGCTACTATGCCTAACACCAAATTTCGTACTAACCTCCCAACCTGGATTAGAAATTGGATATTCAACCGAAGGATACAATACCACCCTCAACCCCGTAGCTTTATGTGGCAGAGTATGATCGAAGTCTGCTATTTCTCCAGTAAAGTTATAATTAAAATTTCTATCGGATCTCTCACTCTGATATTCAAAATTTACTCTTGGTAAAACACTATATTGCTCTACTAAATCTTGTTTAGCCAATTGATAGTCTGTTGCAGCAATAGTCGCTTTAAAATATCCAAAGTTATTATACTCCTCTCTCTCAAGAATAAAGTCACGCGTGATATGAGTTCTACCAACTCTGGATACAGTATTACTAAAGTCATCAAAATATCTAATATCAGATATACCCCCTATATTTATATTTGATGAAATAAGCGTTCCTCTCCAACTATTATTTTGTTGAACAAGCGTATTTTTATATGTTCTAGTATCTCTTATAAAGTAGGCGTGTCTATTCTTACCAAAAATATCATCGTCATTGAGATTAGCAAGTTCAATTACTGTATTACTGTTTTCAGATTTGTGCCTAAACTCAGCTTCAAGCATTTGACCTCTCCCAGAATAATTAGTTGGTGTTAATGTAAGATCGAAATTTTCTGAGAGATTAAAATAGTATGGCGTTGAAATCACGGTACCACTCTCACCAGAGCTTCCAACTGATGGTAGTAAAAATCCACTGTGTCTTTCTCGACTCAATGGAAAGCTGACAAAAGGAGAGTATAATACTGGGACACCTTTATATTTCAAAAAAATGTTATAAGCATGACCGCGATCAGAATCACGATAAAGAATTGTTTCAGATGATGAAAATTCCCAGTCAGGATTATTTATAGAACAGGTTGTATAACTACTTGGCGTCATATATACAATACCATCGTCATCAATTAGAATTTCATCAGCTCTACCTTTTCCTGAGCTTTTTTGATTAGCAAAATAAAAACTAGTTGATGAAAAATTTACTGTATCATTTTGACTGTTATAACCTCCTTTATCAGCGTATAATGTTAGATCTTCTGTAAGGTATCTAACATTTCCCTCAGCAAATAGGACTCCTGTATCACCATCATACTGAGCTTTATCAGATTTAACCAAATCATCTCTTCGTTCTATTTCTACATTACCTGTTGCATAGAATATTCCATTTTCATCTTGATTTTGCTCGTCGGACCTTACTTCTAAAGCATCCTCATCTGCTTGAACGAGGGTGCGTTGTGACTGATAACTTTCAAATTCATCATCAATACAAACTGGTAATTTGTTAGTCTTTCTTAAAGTTAGAAAATCCTCTCTTTTTGCTACAACGATTTCCTGAGATGGTCTCTCAGTGGTATCTTGTTCCTCTAGAATGGGGATGCTTTTTGATATTCTCTCAGAATTGAGATTATCAATATCAGGTATGCTTTCATCATCGACAATAATTTCTCTAACTTTTTCGTTAGTGAAAATAATTGCAATATTTTTAACTTCTTCCGAGTTACGTGAGAAATAAACATAATCCCATCTATTTTCATGGAAAGCATCAATAAATGACGGGGTACCTAATAAAAATCTTACTTGCTCTTTGCTCAGACCAGATTGTAATCTCCTGATGTTTTCCTCAGGTATTAAGTTCCCTTGTGTAACAGGAATCTTGTAAGGTTTTGGAATAATGTCCGTAGTATCTTTTATTTTTTCAAACAAGTCTATCTCAGCTATAGCTGAGAACCAATTAGCAGAAGCACTACTAGATGTAGTGAATACTGCTATAAATATAAAATTTCTTAGTAAAAACATCTGTATTAATTGTTAATCACTAAGATTTTATCAGAATTGACTATTTTTCAAAACTTCTTTGATTATATGTTGATTATTTTATTGATTTTGCTTGCGAGTAATTTTGGGTCATTACCACCAATAAGTTTATTTAGCTTACCCTTTTCTTCGTAAAACTCTATTATTGGTTGGGTTTGATCCTTAAAGACTTCTAATCTATTTCTCACTGTTTCTTCTTTATCATCTTCTCTTTGATATAATGTTCCTTCGGCAACAGGGCACGGGTCACCAATATTCTCTCCTCTATCTTTATTTCCGATATAGTCACAAGTATCACAGAGCAATCTTCCGGTGCATCTTTGAATCAGAACTTCATCTGGAACATCGATAAAAAGAACATGATCAATACTTTTAGACATGTTTTCTAATAACGTATCTAAGCTTTTTGCTTGTGATAAATTTCTTGGGAATCCATCAAGGATGAATCCTTTTTTACATTCGTTACTTTCTATTTTTTTTGATACTAGCGACAAGACAAGTTTATCGTCTACAAAATCACCTTTCGCCATTATGCTCCTTATTTTTTCCCCAAGATCGCTCTGGGAACTCATTTCTTCTCTGAGTAAATCACCTGTCGATATTTGCGCTATACCATATTTCTCAATCAAAATTTTTGACTGAGTACCTTTACCACAGCCTGGTGCACCTAAAAAAAGTATGTTCATTATCTCCCCCCTTGTTTAACTATAAAAGTGGCGCTATTACAAGACTAACAATAGCCATCACATTTATAAGAATATTCATCGAAGGCCCTGAGGTATCTTTCAGTGGATCACCAACTGTATCTCCGACGACAGCAGCTTTATGAGTTTCTGACCCTTTGCCACCGAGATTACCTTGTTCAATATATTTTTTTGCGTTATCCCATGCTCCACCAGCATTTGACATTGTTAATGCCAGTAAAACACAACTCAAAAGCCCCCCACCAAGAAGACCTCCAAGCATTTCCGGACCAAAGCCAAATCCTACAACTACTGGTGCGAATATTGCAATAGCGCCAGGTAGTACCATTCTTTTTAGAGCTGCTGTTGTTGCAATTTCTACACACCTGTTATTATCGGGCTCACCAGTCCCTTCTAATAAACCAGGAATTTCCTTAAATTGTCTTCTTATTTCAGTGATCATTTCAAATGCTGCATCACCAACAGCAGTTATTGTAAGCGATCCAACTAGGAATGGTATCATTCCTCCTATAAATATACCGATCAATACTCTAGTATCAGTGAGCAATAGTTCAATATTCTCTTTTCCTTGAATAGCATAATGATGATTAACTTCTTGGACAAACGCTGTGATTATTGCAAGAGCTGCTAAAGCAGCTGCACCAATCGCAAAACCTTTGCCTATAGCAGCAGTTGTGTTTCCGACTTCATCAAGACTGTCAGTAATTTCTCTTGTACTTTCACCAAGGCCAGCCATCTCTGCTATACCACCTGCGTTATCTGCCACTGGCCCATACGCATCGATTGCCATTGTGATACCAACCGTTGCAAGCATACCAACAGCAGCAATCCCAACTCCATACAGATCTGCATACTCGTTGGAGATAAAAATTATAACAGCAATTGATAGAATAGGGACAACTACAGACTCTAAGCCAGTTGCCAATCCAGATGTTATTACAGTTGCAGAACCAGTTTCACCTTGGTTTGCAATCTTCCTCACAGGAGAGCCGCCTGTATAATATTCTGTTACCAAACCAATTATAACCCCACCTACTGCACCAGCTAGCACAGCTAACCAAATGTTAGAATTAAGATCTAATAATAAGATTATGAAATAAGATATTATAATAAATATTATTGCCGCTGAAAAAGTACCTCCCCTAAGGGCGCCACTTATTCTATCAGTGGATGTACTTTTTGCGAGAATTTTTACTATGAATATACCAGCAATTGAACATAACAGTCCCACTGATGCTAGAGCTAAAGGTAGGAACATAAGTGATTCCCTTGGACCAAGTACGTCAATTACTGACAAACTAATCGTGGAGGCGATTGCTATTGATGCTATTATTGAGCCACAGTAAGATTCAAAAATATCCGATCCCATTCCTGCCACATCGCCCACATTGTCGCCAACATTATCCGCAATGACACCTGGGTTACGTGGATCATCCTCTGGGATGCCAGCTTCAACTTTACCTACAAGATCTGCGCCCACGTCTGCTGATTTGGTAAAAATTCCACCACCAACTCTGGAAAAGAGAGCGACCGTAGATGCGCCCATTCCAAACCCATGAATAACAGAGGCAGTGCTTGGATCACTGGCATATAAATAGTAGAGCACGCCAAGGCCCAGTAGACCCATGGCAGCAACAGTTAAACCCATGATTGAGCCGCCAAAAAAAGCTATAACTAGACTATCCGATAGACCAGTTTGATTCGCCGCGTTAGTTGTCCTAACGTTTGCTTTTGTGGCTGTATACATACCAATAAAACCTGTAGCAGAGGAGCAAGCGGCCCCTATAATAAATGCTATTGTGCTAGGTATACCCAAGCCAATATAAATACCAAATATCAGGATAAGAGCAAACACAAATAAGATAGAGTATTCTTTTCTGATGAACGCCATGGCACCTAAGTGGATTTGGTCGGATATTTCAACGATTTTGCCATCCCCGGCGGAGAACGTAAGTACAAATTTGTATAAAAAAAGAGCCGTTATGAGCCCAAATAAACCAAGTATAATTGGCACGAATTCTAAATTTATCATAAAAATCCTCTTTTCTAGATCACATATTACTGTTTATGTTATAGTCCTTTATATATTCACAATGTAATGTCATGAAAACAAAAGCTCGAGAAGACAATATCAGAAAAAGGAATAAGATTGAAGAAAAATATAGCTGGGATCGAATGAATGACGCTGATGAAGAACGTCGATCACATAGAAAGAGAGCTACAATTGCTACAATTTTCGTACTTATTATATTTACTACTTACCTCTTTAGACTCTATGAAGTGCAGATATCTGAATATGAGTATTATGCAATAAAGTCCGAGTCTAATCGAATTAGAATTAGACCTGTACAAGCACTAAGAGGGAATATTTATGATAGGAATGGTCAGATATTAGCAAAGAATGTAAGTACCTTTGACCTCATTATAAAGAAAGAGAGAATTAATGATGATGAAGTTTTCTTAGATAAGATTAATGAAGTTTTACCAAAAAGTAAGCTCGATATAGTCTCTATTAAGGAGCAATTAACAGATCGACGAGCAAAAGAAGTGGTCTTAATTCCTAACATTGATTTAGAAGACTATAGTTTGATTTCTGTGGACAAACATTTGCTTCCAGAGATGGAGCTTAGTCCCAAGGCTAAAAGAGAGTACATATATCCATTTTCGACATCTCATATCCTGGGGTACATCGGAAAAGTATCTGACTCAGATATCTATTCAGACGTTGTCAATATTCAAGAAGGCATGACAGAGATCGGAAAACTCGGTCTCGAAAGATTCTACCAGAACATTCTATCTGGTGAATTTGGATATGAAAAGCTTGAGACTGACGCACGTGGTGAGATTTTAAGAACTATAGAAACAAAAGACCCTAGGCGAGGCGATGACATATACCTGACTATAGATATTGAGCTACAGAACTATATTTATAGTTTAATGAAAAATAAAGAGGGTAGCGTCGTGGTGATGAACCCAAATAATGGAGAGATCTTAGCTCTTGTGAGTGCTCCAGGTTACGATATAAATATGTTTACAAAATCAATATCTAGTAAAAATTATAACAAACTTATCAAAGACCCAAGAAAACCTATGATCAATAGGGCGATAAATGGACAATATCCACCTGGCTCAACACTTAAGCCATTTATCGGGCTAATAGCATTAGAGGAAGGAATTGTAGATTCAGATAAACTTGTCTCGTGCAATGGCGCCTATTTGCTTAATAACCACAAAAGACCTTTTAAGTGTTGGAAAAAAGAGGGTCATGGATCGACAGACCTTTCTTATGCATTAACACAATCTTGCGATGTCTTCTTTTATCGAATTTCAGAATTGACAGGAATTGACACCATAAGTGATAAAATTTATAAATATGGTTTTGGGCAAAAGACATACATTGATTTATATAATGAATCATCAGGGCTTGTGCCTAATCGAGACTGGAAATATAAAATGAAACAATTACCATGGTTTCCCGGGGAAACTCTAAACGTTGGAATTGGCCAAGGTTATTTTCTCGCTACTCCGCTTCAACTAACTTTAGCAACATCCTCTTTGGCTACCGCAGGCCAAACATACACTCCTCATCTGTTGAGGCAAATTCGTGATTCAAAAACAGATACGATAGAGAAATATGACTTCAGCAATAATAAGTTTATCACAAGCTATCCAAATTTAGATTATTTAGATATCGTACATCATGCAATGTGGCGTGTTACAAATGAGAGAGGTGTTGGTACTGCCTCTCAACTTAAAAAAGTTCGTAACATAGAATTAGCTGGTAAAACAGGCACAGCTCAGGTCTATTCTCTAGACAAAGGTAAGACAGACAAAAAGCAGTTGCAGGATCATGCTTTATTTATAAGTTATGCACCTTTTGAGGATCCTGAAATAGTAGTTACTGTGATTGTTGAGCATGGTGGAGGAGGTTCATCTGTCGCAGCGCCGATTGCAAGAGACGCAATTGAATTCTATATCAACAGCAAAGAGGAATTAATTACTAAGAATGAGTGATTTTATAAGCTATAGTCAAAGACAATACGGCGGTATTTCTAGCATATTGAGGATAGACGCTAAAATTTTTATTGCAATACTAATCATAACTTTTCTTGGTTTATTAACTATTTACAGCAGCTCATCAGGTGATTTATCACTCGTAATTAAACAGGCAACTCGAATTGTTATAGGTATAATTACTATGATATTTATAGCTCAAGTACATCCCGATAACTTGAGATTATTTGCTCCATTCCTTTATTTTGTGACCTTCATACTTCTTTTTATGGTCTTATTCTTTGGTGTAGGAAACACTGCTGACAGATGGTTAGATCTGTATCTCTTCAGGTTTCAACCCTCTGAATTAATGAAAATTTTTGTGCCACTAATGGTTGCCTACTATTACTCCAATAAACCATTGCCACCAAAATCAACTTACTTGTTAATCGCATCTCTTATTGTCCTTGCACCTGTTTTGATGATTATGAAGCAGCCTGACCTTGGAACAGCACTTCTCATTGGCATGTCAGGTGCTATAGCGATTCTTCTAGCAGGTATATCCCTAAAATTCTTTATTGGTAGCAGCCTAACGATTATACTTCTTGCCCCCGTGTTGTGGATGAATATGCATGATTATCAAAAACAAAGAGTATTGACTTTCTTTGATCCAGAATCTGACCCCATGGGAGCAGGTTACCACCTTTTGCAGTCTAAAATTGCCCTTGGGTCAGGCGGATTTTTCGGGAAAGGTTTATTTAATGGAACACAATCAAAACTTGGTTTTGTGCCAGAACATTCTACTGACTTTATTTTTTCAGCTTTTGGTGAGGAGTTTGGGTTTCTAGGCGTCTTGCTTCTACTATCTTTATATTTGTTTATAGCATTGCGAGGTTTAACTATTTCAGTGAAAGCAACAGATAATTTTGGTAGAATTCTGTCTGGTACTCTCAGTCTCACATTATTTCTATACGTTATCGTTAATGTAGGAATGGTTATAGGTTTCTTACCTGTAGTTGGAGCCCCTTTACCATTCATGAGCTACGGAGGAACATCAATGGTTACACTTTTTGCTACAGTTGGAATTATCATGTCAATTAAATCACACCAGAGGATTTTAAGAAAATGAGAATCTTTATTTGTTTATTTTTGATCATAACATCAGTCAGCCCTCTATATGCAGATAAATATAATACTCATGATGTGAAAAAGTTTGTTAAATTTATGGAAAAAGAGCACAATTACGATAGTGAGATACTGTTTGAACTTTTCTCCGAAATAAAAACAGAAAATAGAATAAAGAAATTTTTTAAAAAAGCACCAGAAAGAACTTTGACATGGAATGGATGTGATATTAAAGATAAAAACTGTACTAATTACAAGAAACTATTTATAACTAAAAATAATATCACAAGAGGCCTAGAATTCTGGAAAGAGAACGACTCTCTTCTAAAAAAAGCAGAGAAAGAATACAAAATTCCTGCTGAGATAATAATATCGATAATAGGTATTGAGAGCAAATACGGAAGTCGGACTGGATCATTCAAAACATTTGACACACTTGCATCGCTATCATTGGGCCCAAATAAAGGTAGAAGAGCAGAATTTTACAGATCTGAACTCATAAATTTTTTACTTTTATGTAGAGAAAATAATTTGGATCCTAGATCGATTAAAGGTTCTTATGCGGGTGCTCTAGGCAAACCACAATTTATTTCTAGTAGCTATAGGAATTATGCTATTGATTTTAATAACGACGATAAAGTTGATTTATGGAATTCAAACGCTGATGTAATTGGGAGCGTAGCTAATTATTTTTCCAAACATGGTTGGAGATATAATCAGCCAGTACTGTCACAAATAAATACGGGAAGCACAAGTAGTTTAATAAGTGAATCAAAGAAATCATATAAACCATCAACCAAATATGAGATTTACATGTCAAAAGGATTGAAATCTAGTGCAAATATCAGAGATGATGAAAAATTATCTATAATAGCAAGAAAGGAACCATCTGGAGATATCTTTAATTTTGCACATAAGAACTTCTATGTCATCACACGATACAATCGAAGTCGTTTATATGCTCTAGCTGTTCATTTTCTCAGTATGGAGCTAAGAGAAGCTAAATCTCAGATGGAAAGGTTATAATTTATGCTACAATTACACGATATGATTAAGCGAATTAAAATAGCACTGTCTTTTTTTATATTATTTTTATCTAGTAGTGTTGTATTGACTGACATATTTGCATCGCCTATTCCAAAACCTCCAAATCCTAACATTAAGTCTTTCGTTCTAATGGATTACGATAGTGGAATGATAATCGCCTCAAAAAATCCTGGTTTAGTATTACCACCTGCAAGTATTACAAAAATAATGACTTCTTATGTTGCATTTTTGGAATTGGAAAATCAAACACTCTCTTTGGATGATAAAATAACTGTAAGTAAGAAAGCGTGGAAGACTGGTGGCTCTAAAATGTTCATTGAGGTAGGAAAAAAAATCAAAGTCTCTGATATCTTACAAGGGATAATTACCTCATCTGGAAATGATGCAAGTGTAGCGCTTGCTGAACACATTTCTGGAGATGAGGAGACATTCTCCATTTATATGAATCAAATCGCATCAAATATGGGTCTAAGGAATACTAACTATGTAAATTCGACTGGGTTACCTAATGACCAGCTGTTTACTTCTGCTGAAGATGTTGCCATTTTATCAAGAAATTTAATAAAAAACTTTCCAAATAGATATAAGTTGTATTCTAAAAAAGAATATATTTTTAATGATATCAAACAATTCTCTAGAAATAAGTTGTTATACGTTGATGATAGTGTAGATGGGATAAAAACAGGTTTTACTAAAAAAGCTGGTTATTGTCTCGTGTCATCGGCTAAAAGAGCTAATAGAAGATTGATATCTGTAGTGATGGGCGCCAAATCACCCGATCAACGAACAGCTGTTTCTAAATCTTTGTTAGAGTATGGATTTAGATTTTATGAAACTCATAAAATCTATGAGAAAAATGATATAGTTTTCAATGCAAGAATATTTGATGGGGAAGAACAGGAAATTAAGTTAGGTGTTCTAGAGAAGCAATACATTTCAGTACCAAGAAGATCGATTAAGAAAATTAAAAAAACCTTCATTATAGATAAAAATTTAACAGCTCCAGTTTCAAAAGGTGAAAATGTGGGTTATGTCACTATTAGGTTGAATGATGAGGTGATTACTAAAATTAATTTGTATGCATTGGAGGAAATACAATTAGGAAGCCTGTACAGAAGGACTCTTGATTCTATACTTAAAAATTTTTAAATGAGTCAGACAATTTATCTAAATGGTGAATATATTAATCGTGATGACGCGAAAATATCAATCATGGACAGAGGTTTTCTTTTCGGTGATGGGGTTTATGAGTTAATACCAATATATAATTCGAAACCTTTTTTAATCAATAAGCATCTACAAAGACTTAGATCTAGTATGGAACTCGTTGGCATGAGAACAAGTTCTGGGCTCACAGAGAATCTTGAACAAATAATGCTTGAATTGATTTCTAGAAATCAGTATGTAAATCATTTTTTTTATGTCCACATTACAAGAGGTTATCAATCCTCCAGAAATCATATCTATTCTGAAGACATCAAACATACGATTTTAATTATGGGTGAAGAATATAAAGTATTCTCAAGAGAGAAACTTGAAAATGGATTCAAAGGTTGTGTTCGCGAAGATTTTCGATGGATGAAATCAAACATAAAAAGTATCTCTCTGTTAGGCAATGTTATGCTAAAAAATTATGCAGCTCAGAATGGTTTTTATGAGACTCTTCTTATCAGAGACAATAAACTTACTGAGGGCTCAGCAAGCAATATATTCGTGGTAAAAAATGGACAAGTTATGACGCCTAATCTTGGTGTAGAGCTACTTCCAGGGGTAACAAGAGATTTACTCATCGAATTATTTCGTAAAAATAATATAGTTGTAGAGGAGACGGATGTCACCGAGGATGATTTATTAACCTCAGAGGAAGTATGGTGCACTTCTTCGACGAACTATTGTGTACCAATTACTGAAATTGATAATAAAAAAATTGGCAAGGGTAATGTCGGTGACTATTCATACAAATCGTATGATCTTATTAGCAACTTTATTTCTGCACTGTGAAGATACCACTAATATGTAAAAATATATTAGTGGTATAAATCACATTTTGTTGCCTTAGTTTGTCTTAGGATCACATGAATATGCCGCAGCATTCATCTCTTTAGCTTTAGCTGTACATTCATCTCTAGAAGAGAATGGTCCTACAGTTTCAAAGCGATCAAAGTCTCCTTCGATAGGATAAATTTTAGCAGTATATTCACTTGGTGGGGTTCCGACTCCACCACCACATGCTGTTAAAACAGCAGTCAACATAAAGACAGACACTATTTTGAATTTTTTCATTTGCCCCCCTTGTTGGACTAGATTCGTGTAGCTTTATCCAAAGTTACCTAGATAGGATATCATAAAAAACTGTTTTAGATACTCAATGTTCATAATATTTATAACTGATTAATTATCTCACAGCATTTTTAATCATCATTATATTAGAGTTCTCTAATATACAATTATTGATTAAAGATATTATCACTGTTAATTTATGTTATCATTACAATAATTATAAGAAAGAGGGCGGAAAATGATTAATCAAATAAAACAGAATAATAAAAAAGGATTTCTTGACAAAGTTCACGGTTCGAGACGCACATTTATCAAAAGTTTAGCAACTATAGCTGCTGCAACACCTATAGTAGGGTCAATGTTCAAAACAAAAGATGCTGACGCAGCACTAGCAGATCATACTATGTATTTAAGAGGATCATATTTTGAAAGTTGCACCTGTGAGACAATTTGTCCGTGTTTACTTTTGTTAGATCCGACTCAAGGCTCGTGCACAGCGCTTTTAGGTTGGAATATTGAAAAAGGTCATGTTGGAACTGTTGATGTGAGTGGGACTAAAGTAGCTATGTTTTTATATGCTCCTCAGAACCTTCTCAAAGGTGGGTTCACAATGGCGCTATATGTGGACAGCAGCGCAAGTAGTTCACAGAGAAAAGCTCTAACAGAAGCATACCATGGGATTCATGGTGGACATCTAGGAGTAGTAGCAAGCCTTGCAAAGGGAGCAGAGGGTGGTCCTAGAGAATTTTTACCAACTAGGTCAGCAAGAATCTCATATAAAGTAGACTCGCCGCATCGTCATTTGATAATCGATGGTATAGGCGAGAATAAGATGGAGCAATTAGCAGGTGCAGCAGGACGACCAGTGGTCGTTCATGACACGCCTCTCGCAGTTGCACCACCATTTCCAATTACTGTAAGTAGAGCTTCTAAAATGTCTTATAGTGATCATGGGATAAGTCATTCCTATGAAGGTGGAAATGGATTAAGTTCACCATTCGTATATATGGATGGAGCTAATAAGCAAACCGCAGTTGAAAAGTCATAATCTAGTTGAATAATCTCTGCCCATATTAATGGGCAGTGATTATTTTGTCTGCATATGTCATCAAATTTAAGTCTAGAAAAAGCCCCCCTCAGAGACAGAATGATTGTCTATATTGGAGTTGTATCAGTTCTCCTTGCATCATGGGCATATATTATTGGAATGGGATGGGAGATGGGCACATTACCTTTTATCTCATCATCACCGACGGATGGCATGCAAATGGATAGCATGAAGATGAATATGCAAGATAGATCTATCGTTAGTTCAATTATCACATGGATGCCACCAATGAGTGGAGCATGGTTATTAACGGATTTTTTATTTTTATTCCTAATGTGGGCTGTAATGATGATTGCAATGATGACACCTTCAATACTTCCAATGGTTATGCTGTTCACAACACTCAATTCAAAAAATATTAGAGAGAATAAAGCATCTGCTAATGCTATTTATCTTCTAAGCGGTTATTTAATGAGTTGGATTTTGTTTAGTTTGGTAATTACATTGCCGCAATATGGACTACATAAAGTCGGACTTCTTAATCCAATGATGGAGCCTACTCATGCTTTATTTGGCGCATTTGTTTTAATAGGTGCGGGCTTGTATCAATTTAGTTCATTCAAAGATGCTTGTCTTTCAGTTTGTCAATCGCCTTTAACATTCATGATGAACAATTGGAAAGAGGGTAACCTGGGTGCTTTCGTAATTGGATATAAGCACGGTTTTTACTGTGTAGGATGTTGCTGGTTTCTTATGCTTACATTATTTGCACTTGGCGTAATGAATATAATGTGGGTAGTCATTCTAACGCTCTTTGTTATGTTTGAGAAGCTGTCGGTGAAATTTCCAATGCAGTATAGATATACAACAGGTACAATTTTTATTATCTGGGGTTTGTCTATATTTTATTTTCAATAATCTGTTTTCACAATGAGATTTCGTCTCTAGCATTTTTGAGTCTCTCAGGAGTGCCAATATCATTCCACATACCAGAGTAAACATCAGCAGTAATCGATTTCTCTTTTTTAAGAATTATTCCTAAATCTTTATCATCATATTTTGAGAATAGCATTGTAGAATACAATCCGATACCAGTGTAGGTGAATGAATTCCCAGTTTGTAATGTATTGTCTGAAAGATCAAAATCACCGTTATGATAATCAGGTTTTTGAGTAAGTATTATATGACCCAGTGATTCTTTTAAATCAAATCTCTTCAGATCGATAAACGAATAATTTGTCCATATATCTGCATTTACTAAAATAAAGTTTTTGTTATCGAAATGGCTTAGCGCTCTCCTGACACCCTCTGCTGTACCTATGGGTTGATCGCCTTCGTCACTGATAGCTATATTTATACCAAATTTTGAGCCGTCACCTACATGATCTTTAATATACTCTCCAAGATATCCTGTATTAATTACAATGTCTTGGATTCCAATTTCTGCCAGCTTAATGATTTTATCTTCAATTAAGGTTACGTTTCCGATTTTTAACATAGGTTTCGGTAAATCTCTGGTGAGTGGCATCATCCTCTCACCTCTGCCTGATGCAAGTATCATTGCTTTAGTTACCACTTTTTACTCCAATTTAAGCCCATCTAAAACCAATTTTATTTCCTTGAGCTCATCATATTTACCGACTGTTTCTCTAATATAACTCAGGGTTCTAGGTATATCATTCATATAAGCAGGCTTATTATCTCTATAATTCAATCTGGAGAATATCCCAATCGCTTTTAAATGTCTTTGAAGACCAGTGATATCAAACCAATAATTGAAGACATCAAAAGATGTCTTTAAATCTAACCTCTGGAAAAAAGTTTTTGACATTTTCTTTATCAATTCATCATCCCATTTGACGTAACAATCTTTCAATAGCGAGACAAGATCATACGTTATTGGACCAGTCATAGCATCTTGATAATCTAATACGCCAGGATTACCTTTTTCTAAAAGCATTAAATTCCTGGAGTGATAGTCCCTATGAATAAATTTTTTTGGTATTTCATCTATCTTCCCTAGAAGATCTGTGAGTATTTTCTCTATACCCATATCACCCAATTTGTCATTATCATATCCAATGTGTTTTTTTAGAAACCAGTTAATAAAAAGATTAATTTCATCTTTTTGTTCGTGAATATCAAAATAGCTAAGATCAGATGTAGTTATGTTATTTTGCATATTATGTATTACATCGATAGCATCTGTATATAAACAAAAAACTGTCTCATCATTTAAATTATCAAGGTATACTTTTGTACCAAAATCTGACATCAAAATTAAGCCTAAATCTTCATTTACTTTTTTAATTTTAGGGACAGTGACATTTGCACTTTCAAGTTTACTGTTTATTTTTATAACATCCTTTAAACTCTCTTTATCCGGAGGCGCATGCATTACTATATCTGTCCCTTCATTATAAGTTATTCGATAATACGTTCTAAAACTTGCATCAGAAGATGCTATCTCGATGTGAAATGAGCCCTTAATGATCTCATTGAGCCAATTAGATATTTGCGATATATCTTTTTTATTCATTTGTTCATCTTACATGATATTATGTTTTTTTGATAAAAAAGAATTTTATATGTAGGTGCTTATATGACAAATAAAGACATATTCAGAAATGCAGTTAATCTGCAGCTAGAGGCTAGAAAGATTGGATTAGATTGGATTGATATAGAGGGTATCATGGCAAAAATATACGAGGAAACAAAAGAGGTTGAAGAGGCAATACAATCTAGCAAAAATGGAAAAATTAGAGAAGAGTTAGGTGATTTATTGTTTACATATATATCTTTAGCAAGACATCTAGATATAGATCTTCATCAGGTAATTAAAGAGGCCGAATTAAAATTCAATGCTAGATTCTTGAAAGTAAAATCGGAATTAGAAAAATTAGATAAAACTTTTGCAACACCGGATGAGATGACGGCGATTTGGGATAAAATGAAAAAAAGTGAGTAGCCACTTTAAATTTGCTTTATTGTTTTTGAGTCACAACAGGTTTTTTTCTATTTGGATAACAGGTTTTACAAATATCACATTCTATCCCAAAACACTGTCTTGCTTGGCAGTATTCTCGCCCATAAAAAATTATTTGTAGATGAAGCTTATTCCAAGTCTCTTTGGGAAAGATTTTTTTGAGATCGTCCTCAGTCTTCTCAACGCTTTTACCGTTTGTTAGACCCCACCTTTGAGCCAGTCGATGAATGTGCGTATCGACCGGAAAGGCAGCTTGTCCAAATCCTTGTGACATAACAACACTCGCTGTTTTATGGCCTACCCCAGGAAGCTTTTCGAGCTGATTAATATCAGCGGGTACCTGACCATTATATTCTTTAACAAGTATTTTCGAAAGTGCAAGTATCGCTCTCGATTTTTTCGGTGCCAATCCACATGTTTTGACGAGTTTGAGAATAGTTTTATAATGTAATTTTTGCATTTTATCTGCAGTGTGTGCTTCCCTGAATAAATTTGGCGTTACTTTGTTAACTCTCTCGTCTGTAGTTTGTGCGCTCAATAGTACGGCTATCAAAAGCTCAAAATTATTTTTATGATTCAATGGCACAGGAGTTGTTGGATACAATTGATCAAGTTTCTCTTGAATTATAATCGCTCTATCCTTTTTTTTCATAAATTAAATATGATTTATATAAATCGCTCAATTTACTATCTATTTAAAAACTTACGTTTCTCTGTTTCACGTTCTACTGCTAGCTTTAGATACTGTTTAATTTCTTTTTCTTGATTAACAATACTCTTGGTGTATTTCTCTTGTTTCACTCTAGTTAATTTTCTAAAGTATCTTTCTTTAGAATCCTCTGATTGCACTGATGGCCATATCCAAGATAATTCAAAATCATTATTTACCATTTCCATACAATCAACTGGGCATTGTTCAATACACAGCTCACATCCATTACATTTATCATTAATTATGTAGTGTTGCTTCTTTCTTGCTCCTATAATTGCATCCACGGGGCACACCTTGATACATATCGTACAACCAATACACTCATCATATTTAATGTGCGCGATTTTATAATTCTCTATAATCGATTCTTCAAAGTCAGTATCAGTATCCCCATCGATTAATTTCTTAAGTATATTATTCGTCTGGCTCGCACCTGGCTCACACTTATTTATACTTTCATTTGAATGTAAAATTGCTTGTGCGTACGATTCGCAATCATCATAAGTGCATTTTTTGCATTGAAGCTGAGGGAGTGCATTAATTATTTTTTCTAATTTAGTAATTTCTTTTTTCACGATACTTTTGCACCTGGTGTAACATCTTTATCGGGATTTATGATAATTACCTCCTCATCATCTGAGGTAGCTAATACCATTCCATCTGAGGTACCGAACTTCATCTCTCTTGGGAGAAGATTTGCAATCACAACAACATTTTTTCCAACAAGGTCAGTTGGTGAATATGATTTTTTTATACCTGCAAATATTTTTCTGTGCTCTACGCCTATGTCAATTGTGAGCTCTAACATTTTTCTAGAGTCTTCAACCTCCTTAGCATCAAGTACTCTACCAACTCTCAAGTCTAGTTTGATGAAATCATCTATTAATATTTTACCGTCTGTCATGCTAGTTTTTTCTCGCCTCAGTTTTAATTATCTCGATAGATTTTTCATCTATCCTTGTTATTATTGGTTTAAAAGTCTCGATTTTTTCCTTTAATATTAGTTGATCAATATTATACCAGTCAATTGGCGAACATCTCAGAAACTTTTCTACATTTTCTGCAATCTTTGGGAGTACAGGTTTTAAATAACCAACAAGAACTCTGAACATATTTACTCCATCAGAGCAGACTTCTTGAACAGTCTCACTGTTATCTTTATCTTTAATTTTAATCCACGGCTTTTCATCATCAATATACTTATTTACATCATCAGCAAGTGATGAGATTAATCGTATATTTTTGGAAAAATCTCTATTTTCATAATTTTTTTGTATAGTACTTTTCTTTTCAAGGATTTGCGAAATTAAAGATTGATTATTTGACTTCGAAGCAAGTGTATTATCAAAATCCTTGTTTATAAATCTGGCACACCTACTACCTATGTTAATTACTTTTCCAATCAAATCGGAGTTTACTCTAGCTACAAAATCATTAAAGTTCAAATCAATGTCCTCAATTTTGCTGGTGAGCCGACTAGCAAAATAATATCTCAAGTACTCAGGATTAAGATGATTCAGATACGTTCTAGCTTTAATAAAGGTACCTCTTGATTTAGACATTTTTTCTCCATCTATGGTGAGAAAGCCATGACAAAATACACTTGTTGGCGTCCTAAAGCCAGCCCCCTCTAGCATTGATGGCCAAAATAGGACGTGAAAATATGCAATGTCTTTTCCAATAAAATGATACAACTCAACTTCGGAATCTTTTTTCCATGCTGCGAGATAATCTATAGAGTTTTTATCACACAGATTTTTGTATGATGCAATATAACCAACAGGTGCATCAAGCCATACGTAAAAGAATTTCTCTTTCTCTCCTGGTATATTGAAGCCAAAATATGGTTTATCTCTAGTAATGTCCCAACTTGATAAACCATCTGAGAGCCATTCTTTCATCTTGTTATTAATTTCTTTTTGTACTCGATTATCAGTTAACCACTTACTAAGAAATTTTTCATAGTCTGAAAGTTTAAAAAAGAGATGCTCTGTTTTCTTTTTAATTGGTTTAGAATTTGAAATTACAGATATCGGGTTAATAACTTCAGTTGATGAATAAGTTGCCCCACATTTTTCACACGAGTCTCCATATTGATCTTCTTCCCCACACTTAGGGCAAGTGCCCTTGATATATCTGTCTGGGAGAAACATCTCCTCATTTTCATCATAATACTGTTCAATCTCACTTCTCTCTATCACACCTTTATCTTTAAGATTTTTGTAGATAAGTTCTGATAGTATTTTATTCTCTTCTGAGTGCGTTGTGTAGTAGTTGTCGAATTCGATGTAAAAATCAGCAAAATCCTGAGTGTGCTCTTTTTTTGATTTTTCTATTAGTTTTTCTGGCGTAATATTAAGTTCTCTTGCTTTCAACATGATAGGTGTCCCATGAGCATCATCTGCACAAATGTATGTACAGTGGTTTTTAGACATTTTCTGGTGCCTGACCCAAATATCAGTTTGAAGATATTCCACAAGATGACCAAGGTGGATGGATCCATTCGCATATGGAAGAGCACTTGTTACTAGAATTTTTCTCATAAATATGATGTCAAATTGTTATGTTATTAATGTAATTCGTTATACTATAGCAATTGTACTTATATTGATATTTTAACGTAAATTTATATAAAATAGGCACATGGAGAGAGAAAACATAGAATCGATTTTGAAGGACTACGATTGTCCATACATGGGCACAGATCTAGTCACTGGGAATACCGTCAAAGATATAAAAGTTGATGGTGACAACGTCCATATCCAGATTGTCCTAGGATGGCCTGCAGAGGGCATCATTCAGGATTTTCACAAGAATCTTACAAAGAAAATTAATGAAGCATACCCTGATGTTAAGCTGACTCTTGACCTTAAGTATGAAATTATACCTCACACTGTACAACAAAGCCTTGAGAGGGTAAAAGGCATAAAAAACATTATAGCCGTAGCATCAGGAAAAGGAGGAGTAGGAAAATCAACTACAGCTGTTAATCTAGCACTAGCGCTTAAAGAAGAGGGAGCCAACACAGCTATTTTAGATGCTGATATCTATGGCCCAAGCATCCCTAGAATGCTTGGTCTTGAAGGAAAGCCAGATTCAGAAGATGGTAAAACACTAGAGCCAAAAGTAGGACATGGCCTACAGGCAATGTCTATTGGATTACTGGTTGAAGAGGACACTCCTATGATTTGGAGAGGCCCTATGGTGACTCAAGCTCTTGAGCAACTTCTTACTGACACAAATTGGAAGGATATAGATTTTCTAATCATTGATCTTCCACCAGGCACTGGTGATGTGCAACTGACGTTATGTCAAAAAATACCTGTTAGTGGCGCTGTAATTGTTACAACACCGCAAGATATCTCGTTAATAGATGCTCGCAAGGGACTTAAAATGTTTGAGAAGGTTGAAGTACCTGTGTTAGGTGTAATCGAAAATATGAGTTCGTTCATTTGTCCTGAGTGTGGAAATATGGAAAGTATATTTGGTGAAGGTGGCGGCGAGCAACTAGCTCAAGAAAATGGCGTCAAATTACTTGGGGAATTACCACTTCAAAAACAAATTCGAGAGGAAATGGATAAGGGAACACCGACAGTCTCTCAAAATCCTGAGTCACCTACCTCAATGGCTTTTAGAGAAATCGCTAGGAAAATGGCAGCTACTTTGTCGATGCGTAAAAAAGATTACTCATCTGTATTTCCAAAGATTGTTATTCAAAACGACTAACTAAATACAAGGTCTCTTAATAAATTAACATAAATATTGTCAGCTATTTATAATATAATACTGGAATGGCAATCAAATCAGACAAGTGGATCAAGGATATGGCTAAAAATCATAGAATGATTGAGCCATTTCAAGAGAATCAAGTTAAATCAAATGGTAGTGGGAGAATAGTATCTTATGGAACATCAAGTTATGGATATGATGTCCGTTGCTCTGATGAATTCAAAGTTTTTACCAATATTAATTCTTCAATGGTTGACCCCAAAAATTTCGATGATCAAAGCTTTGTAGATATCAAATCTGATGTATGCACTATACCACCTAACTCTTTTGCCCTTGCCAGAACTATTGAGTATTTTAGAATACCTAGAAAAGTATTGACTCTTTGTTTAGGTAAGTCAACTTATGCGAGATGCGGAATAATCGTAAATGTAACACCACTCGAACCAGAGTGGGAAGGACATGTTACCTTAGAGTTTTCAAACACCACATCTCTACCTGCAAAGATTTATGCCAACGAGGGTGTCGCCCAATTTATATTTCTTGAATCTGATGAAGTTTGTGAAACATCATATAAAGATAGAGATGGTAAATATCAAGGACAAAAAGGTGTCACTCTTCCAAAAACATAATCGTGACTAAAGATAAAACACTACAAATACTTAATAAAAATTCTTTGAATAACAAGCAATGGAACGAGGCTCTATTGCAATTTCAAGAATATAATATTTTTCAATCTTACGAATGGGGAGAATTGAAGAAATCTGAGGGATGGGAACCTCTTCGAATTATAGTTTCTGATAATAATTGTGAGAAACTAACTTTAATTGCACAAATTGTTATGAAAAAAGTTTTAGGCGTAAATATAGCATGGTGTCCAGGTGGACCTTTAATAAACACAGAAGATAAAAATAATACCAATAGCGCCCTTAAAAAGTTTAGAGATGTAGTTGCAGAGTACAATTTTGCGAATCTAAGATGTAAAACATTTATGGAAGATAACGATATTAATAGCAAATTTTTTATCGAATTCAAAAAATCCTCCAATACATTGACTAGCAGGAGAACAAATATAATTAAAACAATGCCCAGCGATGACTTTCTCAGTCAAATAAGGAAAAAGCATAGATACTATATCAAACAATCAATTAAAAATAATATTGATTGGCGAATCAGAGAAAACGATGAGGCTGGTTCAGTATTCTACTCGATATACGCACAAATGCAGGAAGAGAAGAATTTGAATTTGCCTATTATAGATGTTGCTTTATTCGCAAAATTATTAAATTCATCAGATTACAATAAAATAATTACACTTGCAGGGTACAAAGATCGAGAATGTGTTGCAGCTTGTGTTGTGAGCATGTTTCATCGAAAAGCTTTTTATCATTATGCGGCATCTACCAACAGAGGCGGTGATTTACATGCATCCTACGGCATGATCTTTGAGTTGATTAATTATCTATATTCACTTGATATAGATATCTTAGATTTTGGTGGGTTATCCGAAGATCAATCAACTGCAGGTGTAGATTTTTTTAAAGAAGGCTTCAATGGCGAGGAAATTAAAAGGGTAGGAGAATTCGATATCGCTAAATCTATTTTGCATAATTATATTTTTAACAAAGCACTCGATTTTAAGAAAAAACGATAAGGAGATACCATGAATCTAACATCACTCAAATGGGCGAGCACTACTTTTGTATTAACAGGAATCTTTATAGCACAGTTTAATATATACCCGCTCTACATCTTTATCCACTCGGTAGGTGCAGCTGGTTGGATGATTTCTGGATACTTAATGAATGATAAAGCGGTCATGATAAATTTTGGTCTTCAAATCCCAATTTTTATAACGGGCTATATAAATTATTTTCTTGTTTAAATTAATATAGTTCCATAAAAGCTAAATCAATATTAGCCTTGAAGTCTCTTCCAATTGCCACAACGCCGATTGTTTTAATATCAATGGATGTAACAGACGTTGGCTGATAAAAGTTAGATTTTTTAAATGAATTAAAAGGTATATCTATAATAGACCATTGATCTGTTGCAATAAAATTTGCTTGATAATACTGCCAAGGTAGAAATAAATATTTAGTCCTCAAATGCAATGCATACTCCTCATTATTTCCACGAACTTTTATTCGTATCCCGTTATATATTTTATTTTTTGGATGATTTTCTAGTTGAGTCCTAAATTGTATGAACCCACCATTGTTCTCAGTTGAAACATCACCTCGCATGTTATAATGAGGAACATCATCAGACTCGCGCTTTTCAAATGTTCCCTCTGAAACACCACCCATAACTTTATCAGTTACAAAACACCATTTGGTAGTTGTCTCCTCACAATAGTCTCTTTTTTCTGCAGAGCCATTTGAGTTATTCATATCATCTATTATCATAGTCTCGGCATCTATTGAATCATAAAAAAATATTAACACAAATAAACTCATAAGCCAGGTAGTGATTTTTTTACCTGAACGATAAGCATGACCATCCATTCTTCTCTGCCTCCTTTAATAATTTTTCATCACCATCTACTACAACTGCTTCTCTGACCCTCTTCAATAAGGGCAAATCATTAAATGAGTCAGAGTAAAATTTTGATTCAGTTAATGTATACCCATTTAAGTTAATCCATTCTGTTACTTTTTTCAATTTACCCTCCCTAAAACAAGGTAGTCCCAAGACTCGCCCTGTGAATTTGTTATTAGATATTTCAAATTCGGTGGCGATGAGGTCGACGATACCAAATAAATCCGCAATCGGCTTTGTAACGAAATTATTAGTGGCAGTTGCAATAATAACTTTATTATCTTTCATTTCCTCTTTTACTCTTGATAATGCCTCTGATAGCACAATCGGCTTTATTTTTTTTTCTATAAATTCTTCTCTTAGCTCTAAAAGCAAATCCATCTTATTATTCTTTAGCGGTTCTAGGCAGAAAGCAAGAAATCCGTCAATATCTAAACTTCCTTGATAATAATTATTATAGAACTGTTCACTTCTCAATAGATAATTATTATTAACAATTTTTTTCTCTGAGAGAAATTCACCCCAATTCCTATCACTATCACCATTTAACAAGGTATTGTCTAAGTCAAATATTACAAGTTTTTTCATTAGTCATTTAAATACATATTCAAGAATTAACTTATTAATAAAGAAATTTCACATTATGCATAATTAAATTATCTCATATTGTATTATGATAAGTATATGAATTAAATATTTATAATGATAATAGTTAACATGAAAGGTAAAAATTACAGGAAGGGAGTGGGCATGGTTATCGTTAACCGAGAAGGTCAATTTTTTCTCGGTAAGAGAATTGGTGCAGATGCTTGGCAATTTCCTCAAGGAGGCATTGACGAGGGTGAGACTCCACAAGTTGCTTTATATAGAGAGTTATTTGAGGAAACTGGTCTGAAAAAGGACAAAGTAGAGATAATTGATATTAGCAAGAAGTGGCTCGTGTATCATATACCTCATATTTTCCAGAGATCAAACAAAAAATACGATGGCGCTATGCAGAAATGGTTTTTATTAAGATTTATCGGTGAGGATGCTGATGATATAAATTTAAATGCTACTGAGCATGCTGAATTTGATGCATGGAAGTGGAGTGATAGAAAAACTGCGATCAAGAGTGTGATTAAGTTTAAAAGGAAAGTTTACGAAAGCATTCTAGAAGAATTCTCAAATATTTTGGAAAAAAATTGAATATGCTTAATACACTAATTATTTACTCATCAGTAGATGGGCACACTAAAAAAATCTGTAAAAAAATTGAAATAAGGATATCTAAATCTGATAATGTGCATCTTGTGTCTATTGCTGATATTCAAACAATAGATCTAGCCAGTTATGATAAAATAATAATTGGTGCAAGCATAAGGTATGGGAATTACCGACCATCTCTGTTTCACTTCATTGCGGAGAATAAAAGAATATTAGAATCAAAAATGACTGCATTTTTTAGTGTTAATATTGTCGCAAGAAAACTTGAAAAAAATTCTCCAGATACTAATCCATACATGAAAAAATTTTTGAAAAAGTCATCATGGAAACCTAATTATTTGGGTGTTTTTGCAGGTCGCTTAGATTTCCCTAATTACAAGTTTACAGATAAATATATTATTAAATTTATCATGTGGATAACTAAAGGTCCTACGGATACCAGCAAGACGTATGAATTCACGGATTGGGATAGCGTAGACGCATTTGCTGAAAAACTAATTTCATAACCATTTAATAATCAACTTTAAACTGTATAATATTGATAACTTGAATAATCATAAACTTGGTGGTACGTAACTTATGATACTAGTCGGAATAGTTGGCGCTTCGGGTTATACCGGTGAAGAACTAATAAAAATATTACATCAACATCCAAATGTTGAATTAAAAGCACTTACATCTAGTACATATACTGACAAGAAGGTAAGAGAGGTACTTAATCTAGATTTTCCTTATGATGGAGTGTTTTCCTCTCCTGATATTGATAATTTAGAAGGGTGTGATGTTGTTTTTTTTGCAACTCCAAACGGTGTAGCAATGGGTATGACAGAGGAATTAGTATCGAGAAAAATTAGAGTGATAGATATATCAGCTGATTATAGAATCAAGGATATTGATCTTTGGGAAAAATGGTATGGACAAAAACATTTGTCACCTGAATTTGTAGACCAAAGTGTTTATGGGTTACCTGAGATGCACGGACAAAGAGATAGAATTGCGTCTTCAATGATAGTAGGGAACCCTGGGTGTTATCCAACAGCAGCCTTACTAGGACTACTACCAATCATGAATTATCTTCCAAAACAAAACATCCTCATTGATGCAAAATCAGGAATAAGTGGAGCTGGTAGAAACCTCGATAGTAAAAAATTGTTTTCTGCAGGGCAGGACAATTTCCAAGCTTACGCAGTAAAGACTCACAGACATTATCCAGAAATTCTTAGCATTCTTCAAACTGTAGATGCATTTGACTCAGATGTCCTGTTTGTCCCCCACCTAAGCTCAATGGTAAGAGGTATATTCTCAAGTATATATGTTAGAACTAGCTTGAATGAGCAGAAGGAAATTTCTGATGTCTATCAAGAATATTATGCAGATAGCCCATTTGTTGAAATATGCAACAACGACCATTTTCCAAGAGTATCAGATGTGAATAACACGAATAAATGTCTGATTTCTCTGAAGTATATTGATAACACAAAAGACGGAGTGAATTTAGTAATATTCTCAGTAATAGATAATCTTGTTAAAGGCGCATCAGGTCAAGCAGTCCAAAATATGAACATTATGTTCAATTTAGACGAAAAAACAGGGTTAATTTAGCTGAATGCTCTTGCTAAAGGTCTTACAAATCAGTTAGACTTAAATTTCGCCAAAAAATTTAAATGGGTGGATATTATGAAAATCGGTGAAATTTTAAGTGGAAACAAAGCAATGGATGCAAGCGCTTCTCCTTCGAAGATTACTGCAATAGGTAATAACTCGACATTTACTGGTAACATTACTTTTACTGGGATCCTGAAAATATCAGGTACAGTAAAAGGGAACATTGAATCTAATGAAGACGCTGATGCACAAATAGTTCTCGATCAAAATGGTTTGGTTGAGGGCGATATAACAGCTCCCAACGTCTTGATAAGAGGTGAAGTTAATGGAAACGTTCATTCTTCATCACAAGTTGAAATTGATGTTTCTGCATTAGTGACCGGAAATGTTTACTACGATGTTTTAGAAATGCACGGTGGTTCAACAGTAAATGGAAGTTTGATCAGAAATATGGGTAAAACTGCTGGCTTGTTAGAGAAAAAAGCAAAAAAGTCTGCTAACAAAGAGGAAGATACCCCTAATTCTGCGAGTTTTTTGCAGTCAATTGATAAGAACGACAAAACTAAGTAAATTGTTTTTGTGGATTAATTTATATATAATTAAGCGTAATTCAGTTTAGGTAGAAGTTATATGCAAACACAAGAGAGTACAACTAGTTCAAAAGACCCTTTAGTCTTTACAGAAAGTGCTGCAAAGAAAGTCAAGACACTTATAGAAGAGGAGAATAACCCTAAATTAAGCCTCAGAGTTTTTATCACAGGCGGTGGTTGCTCTGGATTTCAATATGGTTTTACTTTCGATGAGAAAGTACAAGATGGAGATTCGGAAATTGAAAAATGTGGCGTCAAACTTTTAGTAGACCCAATGAGTATCCAGTATCTTAGAGGTGCAGAGATTGATTACCAAGAAAGCTTAGAGGGTGCTCAATTCGTAATTAAGAATCCAAACGCTAAAACTACATGTGGTTGTGGCTCATCTTTTTCGACCTAGAAAATTAGAAAAGGCAGTTTTAATATGACAGATTATCATCCAGGGTTAGATGGTGTAATAGCCACAGAATCTTCTATTTCAGATATAGATGGTGCAAAAGGAATCCTGAGTTATCGAGGTTTTTCAATCGAAGAATTAGCGAAGAAAAGTACTTTTGAAGAGACAGCTTATTTGCTCTTAACTGGTGAGATGCCGAGTGAGGATCAGCTAAAACCGTTTAAATCTCGTATGTCTGAGGCGATGAGTCTTCCACAAGACTTATTAACACTACTTAATTCATATCCTAAGCACTCAGACAGCATGTTTGTCCTTCAATCTGCTGTTGCCGTATTGGGTTCATATTATGATATTGATTTTGATGCAGAGAAATTGAAAACTGGCAATTATCAATCTGATTATTTTATTGATTTATCTGCTAAGTTGCTAGGAAGCATTGGGGCCATAGTTGCTGCATGGAATAGAATTAAAAATAGTAAAAAAATCATCCCACCAAGCAAAGATAATAGTTATGCAAGTAATTTCATGCAAATGTTAGATGATAAGATTAATACATCAGATTTAGTTCATAGGATTATAGATGCTACACTAATTTTGCATGCTGAACATACAATTAATGCCTCAACTTTTACTTCAATGGTTACATCATCAACTTTAGCAAAGCCAGCACAAGTCATTGCATCAGGAATAGGATCTTTATCAGGACCACTTCATGGTGGAGCAAATCAGAAAGTAATAGCAATGTTAGAGGAAATTGGTGAAAAAGATAATGTACAAAATTGGCTTGAAAACAGACTTTCTAGCAAGCAGGTGGTTTGGGGAATGGGCCACAGAGAATATTCAACAAAAGATCCACGTGCAAATATCCTAACAGAAATGGTAAAACAGCTTTTTGAAGAGCAGAGCGGAAAGGTATCAGGTATGTTTGAAACTGCTATGGAATTAGAACACGCCTGTGAGGCTAAATTATCCCAAAAAGGCGTATATGCTAATGTTGATTTTTACTCGGGTATACTTTACAAAGAAATTGGTATCCCTGTTGACTTATTCACACCACTATTTGCTATATCAAGAACTTCTGGCTGGTTAGCTCATTGGATTGAGCAGATAAGTAATAACAAAATATTTCGACCAACCCAGAACTATATTGGTGCAAAACCCAGA
>CACOMO010000002.1:0-135000 GCA_902628335.1 uncultured Gammaproteobacteria bacterium | reverse complement strand
TTTTGTGATTTTTGGAGTTGGAAGATATCTATATCTTTTATCTAAAAATCCTGTAAATTATGACCCCATCGCAATATTTTATAGTGATTATTTATTGAAGATAACTTTTGTACTATGGCTACTAAGTTTTTATGTACTCTCAATAATTTAGCTTATGATTATAACTAAATACATTTTATTTGCGGTACTATCAACAGCAGTGAACATATTCTCGCAGTTTTTAACTTTCTCAATGCTTGATTATGAGTATGAAATATATGTTGCTATCGCCAATGGAACTATTTCAGGTTTACTAGTTAAGTACTTATTAGATAAATATTACATCTTTGATTTAAACATGAGTAAATATGAGTCTAAAAATACTTTTGCCCCATACATATTGACAAGTATTTTTACAACTATAATTTTTTGGTTCACTGAGCTCTATTTTATTAAATATGTGCAGATATCGAATACAGAATACGTGGGCGCTATAGTTGGACTAAGCATAGGATATACATTAAAATATTTTTTAGATAAAAACTTTGTATTCAATGAAAAAAATTAAACTTAACAGTTGGGGAAAATTTACAGATATTGACGCGCATGAGTGTAATTGGAAGACTATCAAAGAATTAAAGACAATCATTACCTCTAATAAATCTTTCATTCCATCAGGCAACTATAGAAGTTATGGTGACAGTGCTTTTTCGGATTACATTATAAGCTGTAAAAACAACGATAGTATTATCTCGTTTGACAAATCAGAGGGACTTTTAACAGTTGAAGCCGGCATTACATTGAGTAAGATCCTGTCCATAATCATACCGCACGGATGGTTCTTAGGTGTTACGTCTGGAACAAAATATTCCACCCTAGGAGGTGCTATAGCTAGTGATATTCATGGTAAAAATCATCATATTAATGGGTGTTTTAGTACATATGTTTCTGATATAGATTTAATGCTGCCGAATGGAGCTGTTGTAAATTTAAGAAAAGAGGATGAACTTTTCAAAGCAACATGTGGAGGAATGGGGCTGACAGGTGTCATCATAAGTGCAACTATACGATTAATAAAAATTAAGTCGACAATTGTTAATCAGATGATAATTAAAACTAACAGTCTTTCAGAGACTTTTGAAATTTTCGATAAATATTCCCACGAGAGATATTCTGTAGCATGGTTTGATAGTTTTTCTACTGGTAAGAATTTTGGTAGATCAATTATACAAATTGGTGATTTTGCAACAGAAGGTGATCTCAAATTTAAGGATGAATCAGTAAGGTTTATACCATTTAAGTTATTTTCATACTTCTTAAACAAATACCTGATTCGTATATTCAACTTTTTATATTTTTACCTCACTTCTTCAAAAAAAATTCAATCAAAAATTCATTTCACTAAATTCTTTTATCCATTAGATAAATTCTCTAATTGGAATAAAATTTACGGAAAAAAGGGGCTCATTCAATATCAGTTTATTTTACCTCTTGATAAAAGCTTCGAGGGTATCAAAGAGATTTTCAATGTCATACAGAAAAAAAATATTTATCCATATCTTGCTGTCTTAAAGTTATATGGGAAGAAAAATGATAATTACATCTCATTTCCAATTAAAGGATATTCTCTGGCGTTAGATTTTAAAAGAAATGATCAGACACTTAATATGATTAAAAATTTAGATACTTTAGTTATAAAGTTTGGTGGGAGGGTGTATTTAACAAAAGATGCACAAATAGATGAATACAGTTTTAAAAAAATGTATCCCGAGTCTACAAAATTCGTCAGTATACGAAAAAAATATGATTTGCAAGATAAAATGAAATCATCTCAATCTATCAGAATTAACATATGAGTCAATCGATTCTTATTATTGGTGCTAAGAGTGATATTTCAAAAGAAATCGCAAAAATTTACGCATCACATGGTTATAATCTCATATTGTCAGGTAGGAAAATCACAGAGTTAGAGGATTTTGCTGATGAGTTAAAAAGATTGAAAGTAAACGTCGAACTCAGAGAATTAGACATTACCCAGACGGATACGTTTGAGGATTTTATATCAGACCTCAAAACTTACCCAACAGGTATTATTATGTGCGTTGGCTTCAACCCTCCAAATTCTGAAGTGACTCATGATCAAGAGAAGCTTATGGAGGTGATGAACGTGAACTACTCTGGTCCTGTCATATTTATAAATACCATTAAAAAGTCTTTCAAATCTGGATTTATCATTGGCATAAGTTCTGTTGCAGGAGAAAGAGGGCGTAGAAAGAATTATATATATGGTTCAGCTAAATCTGCATTTAGTACTTATCTGAGTGGTCTACGACAAGAATTAAATAAAAAAAATATAAATGTAATTACAGTCCATCCTGGTTTTGTAAAAACTAAAATGACTGATAATATTAAAACTATAGGATTATTGACAACAACTCCAGATAGAGTGGCCATGGATATTTTTAAAGGACAACAATCCTATAAAGATATTATTTATACAAGATTCTACTGGAGATATATAATGATCATTATCAAAATTATACCGGAGTCACTATTCAAAAAGCTAGATTTATGATTCAAAAAATCATCTCATCGTTTATCATACTTACCTTTTTTCTAAGTATTATTTTTTTTGTTTATGAAATAAATATAATTAGCAGAGATGCTAATATTCTAGGAAGTAATTTGTTCTTAACACAATTATCGTTCCTAGGAAGCGCAAAGATTGTACTGCTACTGTCGATTATTTTCACTGTGATGAGATTTATAATACAAAAATATAAATCTCAGATAGACAATATTAGTGATATGAAAGTTTTTATATTTTTAATAATTTTTTCTTTTGTTATAAAAATTTTATTATTTGATTTTAATAATGATAACGTCTCCATTAAGGATGATTTATATCGTATCTTTGAGAGAGGTGAATTTAATCAGTATAAGTCCTATATGTATCTTGCGTATTTTGTTAGTATGCTGAGTGAAAATGTAGGGTCGTCACTTTTATACATCAATAGTATTGTTAGCAGCTTAACCATTGGTGTTTTCTACTTACTTCTGCGAAAGATGTGTCTACCAATGTCTGTTATCGTATTTTCCCTATTTTTAATTATGACTTATGTTCCTTTCCATGCGAATGATATGCTCCTTAGAGTGGATGCCCTTTTTATGTTTCTATTTGTTTCATTTATTTATCTACTCTTTAGCTTTAAAGATAAATTTAAAGCAAGAAATTTTTTGGTGATAAATATTTTTGCGATTATTCTCTGCCTTACTAGGGAATCTACGGTTTACCTCTTGCCTATTTTTATACTTATTCTTTTAAGATCCAATCAGTATAGAGTGTTTTCTAGCATTATCTTGAGTCTTACCATCCTGACATCTAGCATACTCATTAGTTACAACAATCAGAGTAATTACGGAATAGCATCTATTGTAAAAGATCATCATCTCATAATTAAAATGCAATATTATGGTTATCTAAATCAAGATATTATGGATTCATACATCTCAAATCTTTCTGATGAAGGCAAATTGTTTTTGAAGGATATTGTAAAATCCTATAATTTAAATATATTACCGCACAAGAGAGAATCATTTGATGAAAGCCTTTTCTCAAGTCTCAATAACATTTCCCCTGATTCATCGATCAGAAAATTTATCCATAAACTATACATCAAAATTAATGTTTTAAATTTGGCAGGAATAATACGTCCAGATGTTGAGAGTGTTGTTATTAAAAATTCAATAACTCAATATAAAGGTAATCTGGAAAAAGTTCAACGATATATGATAAACACAGTTAGAGAAGCTCCTAGTGAGTTATCTATCAATGATCTAAGGACTCGTTTATTGGATTCCCAAAAAGAATTCACAGAAATAGATGATAAAAACTTGGCTAACTATCTGAGCGGCTTATTATTTAGCATATATTTAAATGAAGAAGACAATATAGAAAACTATTCATTTGGGTTATGTAAAAATAAAGAGATATCCTATGATGAAGTAAATTTTCTTAATAAAAGTTGCGTAATAGAAAAAATTAAACAAATGTCAGATAATTTTTTATTTGCCAAATCAGATAATTGGTCTTATAAAAGAACCTCAGTACCTTTTGTATGGAAATTCAATGAAAAAGAAAAATATATAACACATCCTAATCTGAGTAAAACTTCTGAAATAATATTAGCAAAACCATCTTTATATATTTCACAATCACTAATTACTCTATTTTCAATGAGTGGCCATGTTCCAATTCCTTCAACGATCGCAAAACAAGGTCAAGCATATTCCAGAGATATTTTTCCCGATTTTTTTCTATATAAATTCCAAGCAATTTTTTCAGTTATTATGAATTTTTGGTACATAATATGTTTTATTTTGCTCGTCAAGTTTACTCTGTGCGCATCCTATAGAAAGAATATCAATAATGAAATTGTGATACTGTTTATACCTTTGTATTATGGGATCTTCATAGTTTTTGCTTCACCTTTTGAATTTAATCGCCTATTGATGCCTATCGCACCATATATTTTTGTAACATTTTCGATATTAATATACACAATTTCAGATATATTTTATCAGTCTATCAATAGACTAGTTAGTAAATATCAGAATTAATATATGAATTTTATTAATGTATTACTAAAATGCACAGATATTCCTATGTTGAGTTGTTCTATACATACTGTTAATTTAAAAGCCTTTTAAACAAGAACTTAAAAAATAAAGGTAAGAATCCTATGAGACTTAACAGAATCAGAAATTCTATATCAACTTTTGTATCTGATAGAATAATTTTATCAAGGCCTCTACCGAGAAAAATGATAATAATACTCATCGGTAACATACCCAGCTGTGTAGTTAAATAATATGGTATTATTTTTATTGTCGTTAATCCAGTAAGAAGATTGATCAGAAAGTAAGGAAATATTGGTGTCATTCTGAGCGCAAATAAATAATACATACCGTTTGCTATAAATCCACTATTAATTATCTCATACTGACTACTATATCTCTCTCTTAAAAAATCTCTGAAGAAATATCTAGAAATTAACATGGCTACTGTTGCTGCTAATGATGATGAAAAAGATACAAGAATTATAGCTTTTAGTGGTTCAAAAATAATACCAGATAGAATACCCAGTATGAGCGCTAACGGTAAAGATAATGATAGTAGTAATAGAGAAGTAAAAAAGAAATACACACCAGATTCGTATGGATAATCATTGCAAAAAGATTTTATTAATAACAAATTGCTATTCAATAAAGATAATATATCTGTATTTCGATAAAATATTATTATTATGATCGCTAAGATAATAAAGCTAGCTAAGATTATTTTAGTTTTTTTTATCAATCTTAAAAAGTATCCTTGAATAGTTGTAATTTATCTGATGAATGCCTCATATAGGTCAGTTTAACATTAGTTGGTGATAGATTGCATAAATCATATTTTATATTAATTGTTAAATATTGTTATAAAAATAGATGAAACGACACTTATATTTTAAAACAAAGCAATTTTCTTGTTATAATTGTGTATGGATAAATGGGAATACATAACTGAGATTATAAAGAATCCTGACAATGGTATGACTGTTGATGAATTAAATTCAAGAGGCAACGTAGGTTGGGAGTTGGTCTCCGTAAGAGACACTAGACAATCTGTTATAGAATATATCTTTAAAAGAAAAATCTCTAATCAAAAATAATTTAATTGTGTGGAGTAATTTATGCCTTCGTTTGATATAAAATCTGAAATTGATAAACACGAGTTAACTAATGCAGTCGATCAAGCTAATCGAGTTCTTAAGAATAGATTCGACTTTAAAGATGCTAATGCTGATTTTGAGTTAAAGGATAATTCTATTATTTTGACTGCAAACGAAGATTTTCATATCAAACAAATGTCTAATGTTTTACAGGAAGCAATTACCAAAAGGAGTATAGATGTAAGAGTTTTAAAACCTGAAAATATTGAGGTTGCAAATAATACAGCACGACAAACAATAACACTTCAAGAGGGCATCGATCGTGATCTTGCAAAAAATATTACAACGTTGATCAAAAAATCAAAATTAAAAGTTCAATCTGCCATCCAGGGGGCGAACATTCGGATAACCGGCAAGAAAAGGGATGACCTACAAGATGCAATTCAGCATATTAAAGATCAAAAGTTCCCTGTTCCTTTACAGTTTGATAATTTTCGTGACTAACTATTAGACTACAGGTTGTTAGCGTATTTATGATTGATTTCACTGTGATGTTGCTCATCTGCTCTTACACATTTAATTAGATCAGATAATTTAGCATTAGAACCAAGTTTATAATATTGCTTAGCTAACTGTGGAGCAGGTGTGTTTTTCACTTTACCTGATTCCACGAGCTCCAGGTACTCTGTGTAACTCCTTACTGCTTCATCTTCAAAATAGCCGATCATGCGGTGGGCTGTCCTAGTGAAAAATATGTACATAAATAAATAGAAAAAACCAAAAGTTATTTGTGCCACTAAGACTATGAAACGTTCAAATAAATTAGGTTGCGCAATCTCAATAAAAAACATTAGATGCATTCTTTCATTTTCTGCCTCAGCAAGCATTGATCTTATCTGTTCACCATAACCAGTTTTCATAGATCGTAAACTCTTTAAATGCATCCATACTCCAGCCACCATACCTGGGACGCCCGCAACCGTCTCAAGTACTACAGCTCGGTGACCATATCTCTTTGCGAAAAATGTATCTGCTATGAACCTGAAAAACTTTGTCATTCCAAATGCAAAGCTATCAGAAAGATTAGCGGGCTTGATTTTATCCAGTAATTTCATTTATGCATCATCCTGATTTTCATTACTTTCTACTATCCTAATTTTCTTGCATTATAGTGTCATAAAAAATTATAGTCAACTCCATAATCTAATACTAAATACAGGGTAATCACTTATTTATAAGTTTGAGAAGTTCATTTACTTTTGTATCAATAGAACTTTTATTTTCAAAAGAATTTTTTACACATGACTCTATATGTTTTTTGAGAACATTTGATTCAACAGTGACCAATGCAGACTTTGCTGCTTTTATTTGATTTAAAATATCTATACAGTATTTGCCTTCATTTATCATTTTAATAATACCTCTAACCTGACCCTCTATCCTCTTTAGAGAGGCGAGTTGCTTATCATGTGATGGATGATTTTTCATGATTATATGTATCCTGGCAGTAAATATGTAAAAAAACTCGCTGATAAAAATATAATAACTGATGCATAATAAAGTGCTTTCGATCTTTTTCTAGTTTTGAGACAAATACTCCTGAGTGCTGGGTCTACTGGACATGGGAGTGAATCAGCTCTTTTAATTAAGACCCCAGCAATAAACAGAATCAGCAGCGTTATAATTGTGACTACTACCTTGTACTTTGATATCGTTATTAAATGAGGAAAGATATTTGTAAGTGATGCTAATGTTGCACCAGCACCAAGTGTAACAAACAATGCAGGTAAAGCACAACAGATGAGCGTGGTTGATGATGCTACAAGTGATATGATTCCGACATTTGAAGTTTCTTTTTTACTAGACATTTTATAGCTGATTTATGATTACTTTTGTAGCAGTTTGACCATTTATGAGAAAAATATTCTTAATCTCATCAACATCTATTTTCTTCAATTTTGAATAAGCCACAAGCACTTTACCTATCCCTAAGTCCACACTAACTTTTTTAACTTCCTTATCATCATAAAAGGTCTTTTCAATGCCTCTAGCACAGAAATCGCAAACCATACCTTTCACATCAATTATTGCAACCTGACCAGCCGAAAGACCTTTTATAAAATTTTTATATTTGTCGGGATCTATCTTGGACTTAGAGCCATCAACATCCATATGAACATGACCAATGCTGTGATTATGCGAGTTATGATCTTGCATATCGTTAGCCTGTACATGCGATAGTAAACTTAATTGAACTGTCATAAATAAAAAAATATTTTTATACATTTTCTCCTCCAATTAAAACCTAATCATATAATGAATATCCCAATGAGAATCTTTTGTACCTAACTCAATTAGAAAGTCACCTTTGAAAAACTTAATAAACGGATAGGTTTGCCAGTCATTATTTATTGTATCTCTTTTTGTTTTAAACATCATCCAAGTATGCAGATCATTATATTCACCAACATATGGAGCAAAGCCTAGTTGGAACTCATTCTCTGTAAAATCTTTCGTATCTGTATGTTTATTAATATATGCGAAAGATGTAAAAATTCTTCTTGTCTCCCAGTCGCCATGAATTCCATATTGAAAATTATCTTCTGTTTTTGTTGATATGGCCCCAGTTAAATACAAATTCCTCTGTGACTCTTTTGTATTTTTTCTATCTAAAAGAATGGTTGATCTTAAATTAATATATTCATCTTTAAAGTGTTTATCGTCAATAATCTCAAAACCCACTGAGTACTTATAGGTTGGTGAGAAGTGGTAATAATAGGATGTATACATGAAATTCGATTTGTACATAAAAGTGGACCCACCAGACCAAGAGATAGGTCGCGCGATTACAATACCTGAGATGAACAAAAATGTCCCAGAGATAAATGCTTTTTTAAATATACCCATAGGGGGTATATTATACGCGTATCTCATCTCAGTCAATGATAGGCGAAAGATTTAGTTAGGATAAGTTTCTTATACTTGCAAAACTTACTATTAGATGAAATATTACAGTAATAAAACATGTAATTTCAGGATGATATTTAAACAGTTTTTTGACAAAGAATCTTGCACATATACCTATTTGGTGGGCTCTGAACCCACTAGAGATGCGTTGATCATTGATTCAGTGTTAGAGAATATTGAGGATTACAAAAATTATATCACTTCAAACAACCTCAATCTTCTATACGTGCTTGATACTCATATTCATGCGGATCATATTTCTGGAATGAGTAAACTAAATGAGTATTTTGACTGCCAAATGCTTATGGGCAAGGAAACGTTAGCCGAGGGTCTGACAAGAAAACTTGACCATAACGATGAATTAAATTTGGGTAATTTTAAAGTCAGGACTATGTTTACACCAGGTCATACATCAGACAGTTACTGTTTTCTTATCGCGGATAAGCTTTTTACGGGTGATACGCTTTTAATTGGTGAAACTGGTAGGACAGATTTCCAGAATGGTAGTTCAATTTCTGCTTTTAATTCTCTATTTAACTTAATACTAAAGCTACCAGATGCAACAGTTGTCTATCCCGGACACGATTATAATGGTCAAAGCAAGAGCACCATTGGTGAAGAGAAAAAATCTAATCCAAGATTACAGGTAAAGTCTCAGCAAGAATATGTTGATATGATGAAAAACTTAAATTTACCTATCCCGAGAAAGATGGATGTTTCTATCCCAAGAAATCTTAGGCTTGGGAGAGAATAAGTTAATAAGCTGTTATCTTAATAATACAATCTAGTCTGCTCTATAAATGCTACAATCAAATGATGAAAGATTGGAAATTTTGCACAGTTATTGTAGATCAAAATGACATTGTCTACTCTGTTCAACCTAGAGATACTTTTGTTATCAATACTGAGGATAGGTATGATAAAAAATTAGTCTTCAAAAAATTACACGAAGATGGCTGGGAATTGTCAGACTCCCACACGGAACTGACCCAAAAAGAGAGCATCGTAGGAAATAATTATCTTACTTTCATATTTAAAAGGAGGACTATGTAGATGCTAACAACTGAATTTCTCCTCATGCTTGCATTAGTTATACCATTAGTATTAGCAATACTAGCAGCGATTTTCGACCCTAGAAAAAATCATTTCGCTACTTTTTTTACAATTTTGTTAATTTCTTACGGGCTCTCAGGAATTATTGTACTCATATCTACAATAATCTCTAATCTCGTCTAATTTTTCTAGATTGGTGAATTGAAATTAGGTATTCTGAAATAGTGCATTTAGATTAGGTAAAAAATGAATTTACTTTATACCATATTAATATTAGGTCTTTTAAGTATATTATACGCTATCGTAAGTGTAATTTTTGAGACTGATTACGAAAAATTAGATTAAGTCATTGATATAAACTAAACTTTCGTACTATTATGAAACATAGGAGATAATTATGTGTATTTATGGATATCTTTTTTATACGTTGTTGGCGGGCGGACTGTTCACTTATATTAACAACAGAAAATCTAACGAGTCATATAATATAATTCGTTGCAGGATCGATAACTAAATTTAGTTAATCAGACTTTAGAATCGTCATTTTCTGCTTGTCAAACATTGAGATATGTATGTCGTTTCGTAAATTCTTCAATTTGTATCCACTAATGTTGTTTGTCTTTTTCACAAACATGAGTATTATTTATGCTTCTGAAACTAAGCGACCATCTGCAAATAATAAAGTAGGGCACACAAGTAAATCTGCAGAAGAGCGAGAAAATTCTATCATCAATAAGATAATAAACAATAAAGCTTATTTCACTGAAGATAGTGAAAGAAAAAGACAAACCAATCAGATCAACTCTAATGAAATAATAATTAACCAAATTAAGACACTCTCAGAACTAAAAAGAGATGGGTTTCTCTCAGATGAGGAATTCGAATCTAAAAAAGTCCTTCTCCTCGAGAGAATTCAGTAAATCAATATCTTTTTGGCGTCAATATCGTAAGCCAAATATTATCATTATTAATACTAATGCCACTGTTAATACAACGACACCGCCAATAATGTAGAAAACTATTGCAGTTCCCATATTCACCTCCTCATAATTATATTATAAAAAAAAAGGTTATTTTGGGTCAACTATAAAATAATGAAAATACGTGAATCGTTTGATATTTACACAATTTTACGTTTTTTCACAACTCAAAAACTTATATCATATAATGATGAGGAGTTGAGTATGAATAGAGAAACTAGAATAAGGGACAAATTCAGGATCATGTTTAGAGCATATCTCATAGCGCTTTTTATCGTGGTGCCTATTCTCTATATTGGTTTCAGACTTCATTTCTATGGATCCATATTCTAGCCATCCATAGTCGTATTGTTATCATACTTTATTCCTATTTTTTCACATGCCAGCTTATTCATACCAGGTGAATCATCAAGAACCCAAGAGTTTGTGAGCATTCTTACAGCGTGTTGTTTATTGTATAAAAATGGCATAATTAATTGGAATAATCCGAAAGTTATAAAAGCAAAGATAGCATGAACGACACCAATGATAATCTCACCTCTAAAGATAGGAACAAAAAACCCAAACAGAAAATATGTCCAAGAGTAACCGATAAAGCAGTGACGTTGTAGATCAGAGTCTCTGTGTTTAATGTTAATAGCCCTTTGCCAACCCAGAAAAAATGTTCCTATCACAAAAGGGATAAGTATTAAAATTATTATTACTGTTATCATATTCATGCCAACGTAAACAGCCACTAGATCGTTTCCTTTTTATATGTCAAGACAAAGCAGGCTATTGCGATTATGAGAATTGCACTAGCCTCGTAAACTATAGCTGCCGGATCACTATCTTTCCCTTGAAGAATTATCAACCTTGATAATGCAGTCATTGCAATAAACAGAGGCAATGTGATTGGTATTTTCTTACTTTGATAAAATACGCCAATCATTCCTAAGACTTCGGCATATATAAATAAAAGTAGTAGGTCTGGTAAGTCAACTCGACCTACTTTATAAATATCATAAATTTCTTGAGATGTAGCGATGATTGTCATAAAGGCAATCAAGCCAAGTAACGTGGTTTCAACCACACTAATTAACTCTCGACCAAGTTTCATAGGAAACCTCCATGTATCTGCGGGATACAAGTTATTTGTTTATTCATACATTATATTTGAAATATCTATATTTGTATAAAACATTAATAATTGTGTTATTATTCCTATGTTAGCTGGATCTTGCTTATGCACACAGATTGCCCTAACTAAGGCCTCTTGAAGGTAATAGTAATAAACAAAGGAATTTAATGAAATTTTATAAGGATATTTTTATTACAATCTTTATACTTGCTGTTTTCGCTGTTTTCTTGAAATACTTCTCTTGACACCACCGTATATTAGCTAAATAGACTGATTAAGATAAAAATTGACAGACTTACCATTGATATTCCTACTAGAAATAATTTGAACGATTCTAGTAGAATAATTTTTTTACTCTTATTTTTTTCAGCCATAATAATATTTTATCATAGAGTAAATAGTGCTATCGTATATTTATGAAATTTATAGCTATGAATAGATTCAAAATTATTTTAGGTAAAGAAAATGATTTTGAGAATGTTTGGAAAACAAGAGAGACATTTCTTGATGAAGTAGATGGATTTATAGATTTTAATTTACTTCGCGGAGAAGCAACTAATGAATACACTCTTTATTCCTCTCATTCAACATGGCAGAGCAAGGATCATTTTATTGCATGGACAAAATCCGAGGCTTTTAGAAAAGCACATAAAAATGCTGGAGAAAACAAACCTCTATATATTGGACACCCGGAATTTGAGGGATTTAATGTAGTTTTATAGTATTAAACAAATACTACGTAAAGGATCAATGTAATTATTAACGGCACAACGAAGCCAGCTAATAGGATCGGTAAAATCCAGCTAAATGGATTTTCTCTACTAAAGCCTAAAAAGTTTTTTTTCTTATTCATCGACAATTAGTCCAAGTTATGCTTAATTGATTATATGACTGATTACAGCGCAATCAAAGCTAATGCAAAAAAAATGTGGGCAACTTTTGCTGCATTTGAGACAGTGACTGGATTAGCTGCTCCAGAGTTAGTTAAATTTGCAGGAGTTCAAAAAGGCGATTATGTTGTAGATGTTGGATGTGGAACTGGCGTAGTTGCAATAACTGCTGCACAAGTTGGTGCAAAGGTTACAGCATCGGACTTAACCCCCGAGCTAATTGCGAGAGCAAAAGAAAATTCAATGATTTCTGGTTTTGAAATAGAGTTTCAGATAGCAGACGTTGAACAACTCCCCTATGACAATGACAAATTTGATTTCGTTTTGAGTCAATTCGGTCATATGTTTGCACCTCGTGCTGATATAGCCATAAGCGAAATGTTGAGGGTCCTTAAACCAGGAGGAGTTATTGCATTTTCAACATGGCCCCCAGAATTATTAACAGGAAGGCTATTTATTTTGACAGCAAAATATGGAGCTCAACCTCCAACAGGTATTTCATCTCCTGTTGATTGGGGGAAAATTGAGGTAATAAAAAATAGGCTTGGTGAAAAAGTAAAACATGTTACCTTCCATAGAGCTCAGTATGGCAACCCAGCGATGAGCCCAGCACATATGAGAATACTTCTTGAGAGGTATATAGGTCCTGTTTCAGCAGTTGTTAAGAAGCTCCAGATTGAAGATCCCAGTAAATTAACTCTTTTCAGAGGCGAGATGGATGTACTCCTTGGTGAGTATTTTGAAAATAATGCCGTCATACAGAGTTATCTTATGACGAGGGCGATCAAACTATAGAACACGTTTTATTGTTTAACTTGATGTTGAATAATTTCATCATCGAATATACACTCTAATTACTCTGATTTTTCGGGGCTATAGCTCAGCTGGGAGAGCATCTGCTTTGCAAGCAGGAGGTCGTCGGTTCGATCCCGACTAGCTCCAAAGAGTAAGAAAAACGGGCCTGGAAACCCTATAAATTCACAAAATCTCTTCAAATAACACTACTAATTCATTAGCATTCAGCTATAATTATCTTCGGTGAGTATTAAAAGCGATGCTCGCTTTTTTAAGCTCTGATGAAAATTTGGAATTGTACATATGCATTTTAATCTTAGAATTAAAATCAACCTTTTGTATTAAAAAGATACAATGTTGGAAATGTTACTTTTAATGACGAGAACCGATTTAGAAATTGCTTTTATAGGCATTTTTTAAGTTATAAGGTCAAGTGAATAAGCGCATGTGGTGGATGCCTTGGCGGCATAAGGCGATGAAGGACGTAGTAATCTGCGATAAGCTTCGGTTAGTTGATAAACAAACTTTGATCCGGAGATTTCCGAATGAGTAAACTCACTCTACATAAGTAGAGTATCTTCACCTGAATATATAGGGTGATAGAGGCAAACCTGGAGAACTGAAACATCTAAGTACCCAGAGGAAAAGAAATCAATTGAGATTTCCTTAGTAGCGGCGAGCGAAAAGGAAACAGTCCAGTCACTAAATCCAAACAAAAACTAGCAAAATAACCTGGAAAGGTTGGCCATAGAAGGTGATAGCCCTGTATGCGAAAGTCTAGTTTGGTGGGTGACGATGAGTAGAGCGGGACACGAGAAATCTTGCTTGAACATGGGGGGACCATCCTCCAAGACTAAATACTCTATGCCGACCGATAGTGAACTAGTACTGTGAAGGAAAGGCGAAAAGAACCCCGGTTAGGGGAGTGAAATAGAACCTGAAACCGTATGCGTACAAGCAGTGGGAGCCCTCTTTGGGGGGTGACTGCGTACCTTTTGTATAATGGGTCAGCGACTTACTTTTAGTAGCAAGCTTAACTTTAATAAGGTAGGCGAAGGGAAACCGAGTCTTAATAGGGCGTTTAGTTGCTAGGAGTAGACCCGAAACCGAGTGATCTATCCATGGCCAGAGTGAAGGTGGGGTAATTCCTACTGGAGGCTCGAACCCACTTATGTTGAAAAATGAGGGGATGAGCTGTGGATTGGAGTGAAAGGCTAATCAAACTCGGAGATAGCTGGTTCTCCGCGAAAGCTATTTAGGTAGCGCCTCGTGTATTACTATTGGGGGTAGAGCACTGTTATGGCTAGGGGGGCATCCCGCCTTACCAAACCATTGCAAACTCCGAATACCAATAAGTAGAGCACGGGAGACACACTGCGGGTGCTAACGTCCGTAGTGGAGAGGGAAACAACCCAGACCAACAGCTAAGGTCCCAAAATTATGACTAAGTGGAAAACGAAGTGGGAAGGCCCAGACATCCAGGAGGTTGGCTTAGAAGCAGCCATCCTTTAAAGAAAGCGTAATAGCTCACTGGTTGAGTCGGCCTGCGCGGAAGATTTAACGGGGCTCAAGTCATATACCGAAGCTTTGGACTCTAGTTTACTAGAGTGGTAGCGGAGCGTTCTGTAAGTCACTGAAGGTGTGTTGTGAAGCATGCTGGAGATATCAGAAGTGCGAATGCTGACATAAGTAACGATAATGTAGGTGAGAACCCTACACGCCGAAAACCTAAGGTTTCCTCCGCAACGTCAATCGGCGGAGGGTTAGTCGGTGCCTAAGACGAGGCCAAACGGCGTAGTCGATGGAAAACAGGTTAATATTCCTGTACTTCTTTTTATTGCGATGGGGGGACGGAGCAGGTTAGGTCAGCCAGTTAACGGTTATACTGGTTTAAGCATGTAGGAATGTTTCTTTGGTAAATCCGGGAAGCTCTATTCCGAGACGCGAATACGAAGTTCTTTCTTCGGGAAGAACGAAGTGATTGATACCATACTTCCAAGAAAAACCTCTAAGCTTCAGATAAAGAGAAGCCGTACCCTAAACGGACACACGTAGGTGGGATGAGTATTCTAAGGCGCATGAGAGAACTCAGTTGAAGGAACTAGGCAAAATGATACCGTAACTTCGGGAGAAGGTATGCCTTTTATGTGAGATCACTTGCTGATTTAGCAGAAAAAGGTTGCAACAAAACGATGGCTGCGACTGTTTACTAAAAACACAGCACTCTGCAAACTCGAAAGAGGAAGTATAGGGTGTGACGCCTGCCCGGTGCCGGAAGGTTAATTGATGGGGTTAGCTGATTTATCAGCGAAGCTCTTGATCGAAGCCCCGGTGAACGGCGGCCGTAACTATAACGGTCCTAAGGTAGCGAAATTCCTTGTCGGGTAAGTTCCGACCTGCACGAATGGCGTAACGATGGCCATACTGTCTCCAACTGAGACTCAGTGAAATTGAAATTGCTGTGAAGATGCAGTGTACGCGCGGCTAGACGGAAAGACCCCGTGCACCTTTACTACAGCTTTACACTGAACTTTGAATTCAATTGTGTAGGATAGCTGGGAGCCTTTGAAGCTGATGCGCTAGCGTCGGTGGAGGCACACTTGAAATACCAGCCTATTGCCTTTAGAGTTCTAACCCTAGACCGTTATCCGGTTTGGAGACAGTGTATGGTGGGTAGTTTGACTGGGGCGGTCTCCTCCTAAAGAGTAACGGAGGAACGCGATGGTACCCTCAATACGGTTGGAAATCGTATGATGCGTGTAAAGGCATAAGGGTGCTTGACTGCGAGACGTACATGTCGAGCAGGTACGAAAGTAGGTCTTAGTGATCCGGTGGTTCTGTATGGAAGGGCCATCGCTCAATGGATAAAAGGTACGCCGGGGATAACAGGCTGATACTGCCCAAGAGCTCATATCGACGGCAGTGTTTGGCACCTCGATGTCGGCTCATCACATCCTGGGGGTGAAGCAGCTCCCAAGGGTATGGCTGTTCGCCATTTAAAGTGGTACGCGAGCTGGGTTTAGAACGTCGTGAGACAGTTCGGTCCCTATCTACCGTGCGCGTTTGATATTTGATGGATGTTGCTCCTAGTACGAGAGGACCGGAGTGAACCTATCCCTGGTGTTCCAGTTGTCTCACCAGAGGCATTGCTGGGTAGCTATATAGGGTTGTGATAACCGCTGAAAGCATCTAAGCGGGAAGCCATACCAAAGATAAGATATCACTGGACCTTTAAGGTCCCTGAAGATCCGTTCAAGACCAGGACGTTGATAGGCTGGGTGTGGAAGCTTGGTAACAAGTGAAGCTAACCAGTACTAATTGATCGTGAGGCTTGCTCTTATAACTTTAAAAGTGTCTAAGATTAAGATTAGAATTGTACAATTCCATTTATGGATTCTAAGAATTCAATGTTTGATGGCAATAGCATATGGGAACCACCTGATCCATCCCGAACTCAGAAGTGAAACCATATAGCGCCGATGGTAGTATAGGGTCTCCCTATGTGAGAGTAGGACACTGTCAGCTTGAATAAAAAGCCCCGTTGACGGGGCTTTTTTTATGATAATTTTTTAATGTTTAGGCCCTAGTAAGCTAGTTATGATTGGACGATTTACTAGGACCCATCTACATGAAATTTGTAGATCTTAACCTAAGGTAGTTTATGGGGAGAGATATATACTAAACATTTCTAGGTTAAGACCCATAATCAACAAATTTATTTTTTTGGATCTGGAACTAGTCTTAAATATGATTTAAGAGTTTTCCAGCCATTTGGAAATAAGCCTTTTGCATCATCATCAGATAATGCTGGAACGATAATACAATCGTCTCCATGTTGCCAATCAACAGGTGTTGCCACTTTATGGTCTGCTGTCAATTGAATTGAGTCTAGAGCACGTAGAATTTCATTAAAATTTCTACCTGTGCTTGCCGGATAGGTCATTATTAGTTTTATTTTTTTATCTGGACCGATTATGAATACACTTCTGATTGTTAGTTGATCTAACTCACCAGGATGAATCATTCCATATAATTCAGATATTTTTTTATCATTATCTGCTATTAATGGAAAATTAAGCGGCGCACCATTAAAATGCTCTGCTACATCTCCAATATCACTCTCCCACTTAGAGTGATCACCAACACTATCTACAGATAAACCAATAATTTTAGTGTTACGCTTATCAAATTCAGGCTTTAGTGCAGCTGTTCTTGATAATTCTGTACTACACACAGGCGTAAAATCCTTAGGGTGTGAGAATAACATGCAATAACTATCACCAATATAGTCATGAAAGCTAATTTCACCATCTGTTGTTTGTGCCTTAAAGTCAGGCGCTGTTTCTCCTAGTTTTAAACTCATTGTTCTCCTCCTAATTTATAATGAATGTGAGTTTGCTAATTTTTGAGCAACATCAGATGCTCTTTTTTCAGATTCCTCTGGCTCAAATAATGTTCGGTCTGCAATAACTTTTTCAACTTTGTCAAAACCAATAAATGCTAGCCATAGTTCAATATAAGGTTTTTGTAAGTCATAAGACTCGAATCCAGTTCCTTCACCATATCCGTCGCCACTTGCGTATATCACAGTTGCAGTTCTTCCTGACATGAGACCCTTATAGCCCTCTTCCGGCGTAAAACTCCATGACATTCCTGGCTGTGTCACGATATCTATATAATGTTTAAGTTTATATGGAATATTAAAATTCCACATAGGAACGCTGAACACATAATAATCAGCATCTGCGAATTCATCAAAAATGTTTTTTACTTTACCCCATTCAGATTTTTGGCCATCTGTAGGGTCGCTTCCAGCTATTGTGGCATATTTCGCATCCATCATATCTCCGTCAAATTCAGGGAGGTTCATCGACCAGAGATCGATTGTTTTTACTTCTACATCGCTTTTATTTTCTGTAACTTTAGCGATGTATTCTTTTGCAATCTTGATGGAATGCGATCTTTCTTTTCGAGGTGACGCCTCGATATATAATACTTTTTTCATGATATCTCTCCAATTTTTCTTATAGGAGTATTATATGTAAATGATAATCATTTGTAAATAGGAATTATTATCATTTATTGCCTAAACCCTCCTGATATAAGGGTGATAGAATGACTTATTATCCTGGGGAATCAGAATTTGGATTAATTACCAATATTTCTCGAGAGTGATGTTGCCTGGCTTACTTCTTCGATTTCTCTCTAAACCCGATTTCTCCAGCAAGCTCACTGTATCATTGATCATATCTGGGTTGCCACATATCATGACTTGGGTTTTATTTGTAATTTCTAAGTTTGCAATTTCTTGGAATTTATTATCCTTCAAACCAGCTGGTATTCTGAGATTCAAACAATTATCTTTTTTCTCTCTGGTAACAGTTGGTATGTATGTAAAGCGATCTCCATATTGATTTGAGAATTCATCTATCTGATTTTTGTATGTAAGTTCATCGGCTGCTCTCACTCCATGAACAAGAACAATATTTTTGAACCTATTCCATGGTTCGCTGGTTTTAAGAAGAGATATAAATACGCCTACACCTGTTCCAGTAGCAAGCATCCAAAGATCATCTCCATCCGGAACTTCACTCATGACAAAAAAACCAGATGCCTTTTCCATTGCAAATAATTTATCACCAACATTTAAACCACTTAATGCGGGAGTAAGTTTGCCATCAGGCACCATAACATAGACAATCTCTAAAAAATCCTCATTTGGTGAACTCACATATGAATATGGACGAGAAATCATCTCACCATCTATTTCTAAACCGACTTTCGTGAATTGACCTGCTGTATATGGAAGAACGTTACCCTTGAATTTTAAAGAGGCCAACACTTCGGTCCATCGTTTGTGTTCTATTATTTCTGTCTCTATCCAATTAATTGCCATTTTATGCTAACTTAATCCTATATATATTTAATAGCAAAATCATAATAAGTTAAAGCAAAATTCATGTCAAAATATGTTTAACATACAGAAAATTAAAGACAATGTTAAAAGCATGGGAATCAATGTTTATTGCAAGAATTATGTCTCTTCAACTAACGATTTCGTAAACTATAAATATATTCGTGATCAGGTACCAATTGTAGTTTTAACTAATAATCAAAGGAGACCTAGGGGAAAAAGAGGGGCTCTGTGGATTAATTACAATTTACACTCTTTTTCTTTCACATTATGTCTTAAACTCAATAAAGATACTATCCGAAATGATTATTTGAGTCAGGTAGTTGGTATGTCCATAATCGAGATTCTTCAGAAATTCAATTTAGATGGTCTTAAACTGAAATATCCAAATGATATTTTAAAAAATGGAAAAAAAGTAGGAGGTATTCTCATAGAAAATATCATTTTTGATTCTGAAAATATATATTCTGCAATTGGAGTTGGATTAAATATTTCACTTCCTGATTCTCTTTTAAGATCCATAGATGGCAACCCTGGTAATCTTGAAATTAGTAGAAGAGACGTAGAGGATCTTATGCCTGACATTTTGGGTCAGATTTTAAACAATCTTAAATCTCTAGAGGAAAGAAAAGACGAATTCCTGATTAAAATTAAACAACTCGAGGCTGTTTAAGATGACTAAGCAATCAAGATTACTTATCGACATTGGGAATACTCAAATTAAACTTGGTATTTGGGGTGAAGGTAAATTAAAAAAATGCCTAAAGTGCAACCACAAAAATATCAGACCTACAATCAACAAATATAAATCAATGACTTTTGAGAAATTGGTATATGTCAGCGTAGTTTCAGATGATCTCGAGAACAGAATCACTAATTATCTAAAAAAAATATTCTCTTTAAAACCTAACCGCATAAAATCTACAAGTTCTCTACTTGGAGTAAAAAATGGTTATAAATACCCATCTAAATTGGGAGATGACAGGTGGTGCAGTATTGTTGGTAGTTATAATTTATTTAAGAAGCCTCTCATTCTAATAGATTGTGGTACCGCTATATCGATTGATTGCATTGATGGTAAGGCTAGACATAATGGTGGTTACATACTTAGCGGATTTGATGGCTACCGTAACAGTTTTGATCAAGCGCATAATCTAAAGAACATGAGAGACTACAAGATAAAAAAATCTTCCAGAATTTGCCTTGCGAGAGAGACTAGTCATGCGGTCATCAATGGATATATACTGATGGTAAATACGGTTGTTGAGAGAATATACAAAGAATTCTCCAGGAAAATCGACGCTAGCCCACTGATTATAGTAACTGGATCATATGGTCAGGAGGTTTTGAGTCACTCTTCACTAAAGACAAACTATGAACCCGACTTAGTTCTAAAATCAATTGGGCTAATATCAGATAACACATAAATGTTTTCACGAACTTTATTATGTTAATTGATTGTGAGGATATGCTAACTCTGGTTTAAGAGTTCACTTATTCTCTTTATAATTCTGTTGCTACCAGGGCCAGTAACGGTTGAAAAACTGTCAATAATCGAACCATCTTTACCTATAAGATACTTGTGAAAGTTCCATTTTGGTGAACTCCCAGTTTCCTCGCTAAGTAACTTAAAAAATGGATGAGCATTTTTGCCTCTAACAGTTGTTTTTGTGAACATTGGAAATTTTACATCATAAGTAAGATTACAGAAGTCTTTAATTTCCTTTTCAGTCCCTGGCTCTTGATAGAAATCATGAGATGGAAAACCGAGGACAACAAGACCTTTATCTTTATTTTCTTGATAAAGCTTTTCTAAACCCTCATATTGAGGAGTAAAACCACATTTGCTTGCAGTATTTACCACTAATATCACTTTGCCCAGATATTCTTGGCACAAATTAATCTCTTTATCCTCACCCAAAAGTTTCATATTGAAATCTAGTGATTCTGGGCAGGATGCGTTAGATATTTTTGACATAAATACACATAATACTAAAAACGAATATTTTATTACAATTTTCACATGTTAATTATGATATAGAAAAAGTGATACATCAAGAAATGTCAACCGCATTTGCTTTTAGTATATCTAAACTTATAACATCCAAAGCTCTAATATTAGTAGAACGTAATTTAATCTTTGGTGCAGCACCATTTTGATATGCTTCAAGCCACCTGTTAGCACACAGACACCATGAATCACCCTCTTTGAGCCCTTTGAAATTTAGATCTGGCCTCGGAGTTTTCAGGTCATTTCCTCTGGACTTTGAAAATTCTAGAAATTCTTCTGTCACGAAAGCACAGACAGTGTGCGAACCATAATCACTCTTATCCGTTTTACATGAACCATCTCTGAAGTATCCTGTAAGTGGCTCTTCGCCACATATTTCGAGAGGTTCGCCGAGGACGTTGTTATCTTGACTAGACATATTTCACTTCTTCAATTTCAAATTCTTTACTACCATCGGGTGTCTTAATCTCCACAATCTCACCCTCATCTTTGCCGACTAAGCTTCGTGCAATGGGTGATGTGATAGAAATTTTATTTTCCTTGATATCTGCTTCATCCTCACCTACTAGCATATATGTCATTTTTTTATTATCATCTAATCTTATTATCACAACCGTTGAGCCGAATATCACTCGTGATGATTTAGGGAAAGTTTTTATATCAATTATCTGTGCATTAGATAACTTACCCTCAATATCTTTTATTCTACCTTCAACAAAACTTTGCTCCTCTCTAGCGGCATGATATTCAGCGTTCTCTTTTAAATCACCTTTCTCTCTTGCCTCTTTGATAGCTTTTGTAATATTTGGACGATCGATACTCTTAAGTTTTTTTAATTCATCTTTCAATTGCTCAGCACCAGTTATGGTCATGGGTACTTTGTTCATAATAACACCGACTAATTGAGCCACCTGTCAGATTCGAACTGACGACCTGAGGTTTACAAAACCCCTGCTCTACCAACTGAGCTAAGGTGGCGTCATTATATTGTTTACTAATGTTTGATTATATATTAAAAAGAAATAATATAGGATTTATTGGCGTGAATAAAGAGATTCCAAATATAGTAACAAAAATTTTTAAAGATCCTGATCCAATTATATGGTACGGTTTTTGGTTGACAACACTCGAAAAATTATTAAATAGCAAGAAGTTAATCGGATTATGGGACCAACTCCTTATTCAAATAAAAGATAATCACCGATATAATAATCAGCTGAGTTTAAATAAGTATGTTAAGTGGGAGCTTAAAGCTTTTGTAGCATCTGTAATCAAAGCATCCGAGTGTAATCCGAATGAATCAGCGTTCATAAACGCTATGAGAGGTTATATGACTACTAAAGGTTTAAAACTAGATGAGAGTACTATAAGAACAATACATAAGGAAATTAATGATTGCTAGGATTATGATTTTGATTTTATTTTTTTTACCTTGTAACGATGTAAGGTCAGAGAATCCTGTCTACAATATTTTTCAGGATTTTGTTCAATTTTCATCCAGTGTAGACACATATAGCGATGTTTGCATCAGAGATTTTGATCAGGAGAAGGCGAAGCGAGATTTATTTGATCTTATAGATACGTTTAGAGAGAGTATCAATTTATCTGAATTAGAGATTAATAAATTAAAAGAAAAATATTTTAGAATTAATCAATCTACTCGATCGCAACTTATCCAACTCGGTCTAATGAAGGAGAAGAATTTGTGTAGAAAATATTTAAAGATATTCGAGAGATTTGATAATAAGAAGAATGAAAATCTAATGAAGATTGTTGAGATTATTGATGAGAGCTAAAACATCCATCAAAAAATATATACATGTTTTTTTTATCATTAAAGGGGCAACACACTTACTAAAATATAAGGAATTAATAAACTCATATATCTCAGAGCCGTTGTTATCTAAACTTGCCAACAAACATAACATCAGCGTTTTACAGGCTCACGATATAGTGAGAGAATATAAACTAAATGAGCTTAATCGTAATGTAATTAAGCTATTAGAGGAGACATAATGACTATACCGCCATTAGGACCACCGCCACGCTTTTTAGGCATGAAGATCACATCTAATAGAATAGAGGCAGCATTGGTGATGTTTGTAACGTTATGTATGTCAGGCATTACTTATGGTAATGATTTGATCACTGCAACTAAGATTCTAATTTTATTAGGTAGTGCTTGGGCTTTTTATTTGTGGGTGTTCAAAAAGCCAGAGCGGCCTTATTAACAAATTATTGATAATTTTAACAATAAATATATGTTATAAATACATATCGAAAAATGGAGGGGTACTCAAGCGGTCAACGAGGGCAGACTGTAAATCTGCTGGCCCTGCCTTCGCAGGTTCGAATCCTGCCCCCTCCATTTGATTTGCTGCGGGTATGGTACAATGGTAGAACTTCAGCCTTCCAAGCTGACGATGCGGGTTCGATTCCCGCTACCCGCTTATACATTGTGAATAAAATATTTGATGGAAAAAATTAGAAAATTGTTCAAGGTAGATTCAAACTACCGACTATTTATTGTAAACATCGTTTTTGCTATTACTGGATCGCTGGCTTTATATATGGCTGGTATTTTGTTGGATTTGATCAACATCAGTATAGATAATACTAATACGTATACATATTGGACACTGAGAATAATACTAATTTTACCTGTTTATCAAGTTTTACTCCTTCTGGTTGGTGCAATATTTGGTGAGTTCAAATACTTCTGGGCAATGGAAAAAAAAATTATAAGTAGATTTAAGAGAAAGTAGACATATGAGTATCATAGTCTTAGAAAATTGAAAAACCTACCCAATATTTGATATTCTGACAACATATATAAATTGCCCATATAGCTCAGTCGGTAGAGCACTTCCTTGGTAAGGAAGAGGTCACCGGTTCAAATCCGGTTATGGGCTATTTTTTATCTGATTTTGTCGATTTTTTTGTGTATTTGAGCCAAAAAGTAGTTTATCATTGCTTCTACTTGAAACTGTAACTGAACTGGGGACTAAAAATGTCAAAAGAAAAATTCGAAAGAAATAAGGAACATGTCAACGTTGGGACTATTGGCCATGTTGATCATGGAAAAACAACACTCACAGCTGCTCTTACCAAAGTAATGGGGGAGAAGCATGGTGGTGAATTCAAAGCATATGATCAAATTGATAATGCACCAGAGGAAAAAGCACGTGGTATAACAATCGCGACTGCTCATGTTGAGTACGAATCAGATAGTAGGCACTATGCGCACGTTGATTGCCCAGGGCATGCTGACTATGTAAAAAATATGATCACTGGTGCAGCACAAATGGATGGAGCTGTTCTAGTTTGTTCTGCTGCTGATGGACCAATGCCGCAAACACGTGAACACATTCTTCTAGCTAGACAAGTAGGTGTTCCACATATCGTTGTTTACTTAAACAAGGCAGATCAAGTTGACGACAAAGAACTTACAGATTTAGTAGAGATGGAAATCAGAGAGTTACTTACGAAGTATGAATTTCCTGGTGATGACGTCCCTATCATAACTGGTTCAGCCCTCAAAGCTATTGAGGGGGACACTTCTGACATCGGTGTTCCATCTATACAAAAGCTCATTGAAGCTATGGATAGTTTCATACCTGTGCCAGAGAGACCAGTTGATCAAAAATTCTTGATGCCAATTGAAGATGTATTTTCCATCTCAGGCAGAGGGACTGTAGTTACAGGCAGAATAGAGCGCGGGAAAGTTAACGTAGGGGACGAAATTGAGATTGTTGGCATAAGAGAAACTACCAAAACAACCTGCACAGGTGTTGAGATGTTTAGAAAACTACTTGACGAAGGTGTGGCAGGAGATAATGTTGGCGTTTTACTTCGTGGTACTAAACGTGAGGAAGTAGAGAGGGGTCAGGTCTTATGTATACCTGGTTCTGTGAAGCCTCATACTAAGTTTGAGTGCGAAATATATGTACTCTCAAAAGAAGAGGGTGGAAGGCATACACCATTTTTTGCAAATTATAGGCCACAGTTTTATTTCAGAACAACAGATGTAACAGGCGCGATTGAACTACCAAAAGATACAGAAATGGTTATGCCTGGAGATAACGTCAAAATGAAAGTCGAGCTAATTACACCAATTGCTATGGAAGAAGGGCTAAAGTTCGCGATTCGTGAAGGTGGAAAGACAGTCGGCGCAGGAGTAGTTGCAAAAATCATAGAGTAATAGTCAATCATCTGATTTAATTAGATTGATAGGCTAGTAGCTCAACTGGTAGAGCGACGGTCTCCAAAACCGTAGGTTGGGGGTTCGAGTCCCTCCTGGCCTGATGATTAGGAATGTAACCATGGCAGAATCGAAAGTCGAAGATAATAAAAATAATTCTCTACTAATGTTAGTCTCATTATTAGTGCTACTGACAGGGATTTTTTTATTTTATTATTTTTCTGAAGTTCGACTATTCTATAGGGTCCTTGGAGTTATTTCATCAATAGTAATTGCTGCAACTATTGCGTATAGAACTGATTTCGGTAGAACAGTTTTTAGTTACGTGGCAGATTCAAAAGTAGAGCTAAATAAAGTCACTTGGCCTACTAAACAGGAGACAACTCAAACAACTTTGGGTGTCATAGTTATAGTTGTTATAATTGGCATCATACTTTGGTTACTTGACATGCTGTTTGCATGGTCAGTAGGCACATTATACGGGGTAAGATAAAATGAAATGGTACGTTCTTCAAGCTTACTCTGGTTATGAGAATAAAGTTAAACAGTCACTAGAAGAGATGATAAAACGAGAAGGGTTAGAGTCATCTTTTGGAGATATACTTGTGCCAACAGAGGAAGTTTTAGAGATAAAAGAAGGCCAAAAGAAGCGAACTGAGAGAAAGTATTTTCCGGGTTATGTAATGATAAAAATGGATATGAACGATAATACATGGCATCTAGTTAAAAGTTCACCGAAAGTTCTTGGTTTTGTTGGTGGAACTAGTGATAAACCTGTACCTCTTGATAATAGTGAAGCAGAGAATTTAATCCAATCCATGCGTGAGGATTCTGATCAACCTAGACCTAAAGTCATGTTTGAGACGGGTGAAATCGTCAGAATTACAGATGGACCATTTAATGATTTTAATGGAGAAGTAGAAAAGGTTGATTTTGAAAAAAATAGGCTTACAGTAAAGGTTTTGGTATTTGGGAAGCCAACACCAATTGAATTATCATTAACACAGGTTGAAAAAGGATAATGGCAGCAAAAGAATTAATCACACAAGTAAAACTCCAGGTTCCTGCAGGCAATGCTAATCCAGCGCCTCCAGTTGGCCCTGCACTAGGACAACATGGTCTCAATATTCAAGATTTCTGCAAACAATTTAACGATAAAACTAAAGATCTTGAAAAAGGTCTTGCGATGCCTGTTGTTATAAATGTTTATAAGGATCGATCATTTGATTTTATTGTAAAGTCAACACCTGCCTCTGTGCTAATTAAAAAAGCTGCAGGTGTGCAAAAAGGCAGCGCAACTCCTCAGAGTAATAAAGTAGGTAAAATAACGAAGAAACAACTTGAGGAGATAGTGAAGCAAAAAGAGGGCGACTTAAATGCAGGGGATCTAGAACAGGCAGTTAAAATAATAGCTGGAACAGCTCGCAGTATGGGTATAGAGGTAGAGTAATGAAATTATCAAAGAGACAAAAGCTAATTACAGACAAAGTTGATGAGACAAAAGCTTATACATTAAAGGAGGCAGTAGAGGTATGTAAATCCATGCCCAAACTTAAGTTTAATGAGACAGTAGACATAAGCATTAATCTCGGTGTGGATCCTAAAAAATCTGATCAAAACGTAAGAGGATCATCATCACTCCCTCATGGGATAGGTAAAACCGCTAGAGTAGCCGTCTTTGCTGATGGTCAGGAGGCAACATCTGCCGATAAAGCTGGCGCGGACATTGTAGGATATGAGGATTTAATTGAAAAAGTGAAGAAAGATAAAAATCTTGAAGCAGATATAGTAATAGCAACACCCGATTGCATGAAATCACTCGGGCAACTTGGTAGAATATTGGGTCCAAAAAATCTCATGCCGAATCCCAAAGAGGGAACTGTCACTAAAAATGTTAAAGACGCCGTTGCTAACGCCAAGAAAGGCCAGATAAGATACAAAACTGACAAAGCAGGCATAATACACGCACCCATAGGAAAAATGAATTTTGAGGCAGAAAAGCTTGTTGAGAATGCATATGCTTTGATTGATGATCTCATAAAGGCCAAACCTGCTGGTGCAAAAGGAAAATATATGAAAAATATCACAATTTCCTCTACTATGGGCCCCGGATTTAAGGTAGACTTATCCACAGTCGAGAAGAGAGGTTAGGGTTATGCCATTAAATATAGCTGAGAAGAAGGATCTAGTTAAAGAAGTAACCAGTATAATAGCCGAAGCTGATACACTTATGACTGCAGATTATCGTGGTCTTACTGCTAATCAATTGAATGAATTTAGAAAAATTGCTAGAACACCTGGCATTTATATCAAAGTGGTCAAAAATAACATGCTTAAAATGGCATTAAAAGAATCAGCTTATTCAGATCTTCACGAGAAAATCAAAGGCCCTCAAATTCTTGCTACATCCTCAGAGAATCCAGGTGATTTTGCCAAATTAGTCAAAAAATTTATTGACGAGAATGAGAACATAGAATTACGATCACTTGCATACAAAGGAAAAGAACTAGATCTAGCTGAGATTAAAAAGTTAGCATCACTTCCTTCATATGAGCAAGCTATAGCGATGCTAATGTCTGTGATACAGGCACCTATTCAAAAATTAGTATCTACTATGAACGCTGTACCGACGAAGATAGTTAGAACAGTTGACGCTATAAAGCAATCAAAGAATTAGATAACCAGGAGAGCATAAGATGGCAGTAACAAAAGATGAAATTTTAGACTCAATATCCAATATGACAGTGATGGAAGTCGTTGAGCTTATTTCAGAAATGGAAGAAAAGTTCGGTGTAACAGCAGCAGCAGCAGCTCCAGCAGCAGCTCCAGCAGCAGCAGCAGACGGTGGAGATTCAGCAGCAGAGGAAAAGTCTGCTTTTGATTTATCGTTAGCTAACGCAGGCAGTAATAAAGTAGCAGTTATAAAAGCTGTAAGAGCAATTACTGGGCTAGGTCTAAAAGAGGCTAAAGAAAAGGCCGAGTCTGCTCCATGTGTTTTGAAGGAAGGAGTCGCAAAGGACGAAGCAGAGGAATTCAAGAAACAACTTGAAGAAGCAGGCGCTACTGTTGAGCTTAAATAATTTTTTTAGAAACTAACAATTAACTAATAGCCCATTAACTTGGGCTATATATGCTATTGGGAACAATTGATGAAATATACATACACTGCAAAAAAGAGGATTAGAAAAAACTTTGGCAAACTTGGTGATGTTCTCCAAATGCCAAATTTAATCCAACTCCAATTGGAATCTTATAATAAATTTTTAGGTTTAGATAAAAATGGTAGCATAAACAAAGATAAATCTGGTCTTCATGAAGTCTTTGAGTCCGTATTTCCAATTTATGATTACGCTAGTAATTGTAAGTTAGAGTTTATGGGTTTTAAACTCGGCAGAGAGGAGTTCACTGAAGAAGAATGCAGAATTACAGGAAAAAGTTATTCGGTTCCTCTTAAAGTTGATCTGAAACTATCTGTTAATATTGATCCAAAATCTGCTGGTAAATTAGAGATTTTTGAGAACAAAGAGGTATTTCTTGGGGATATGCCAATAATGACAAAATACGGAACGTTTATTGTTAATGGAACTGAGCGAGTGGTTGTTTCTCAATTGCACAGATCCCCGGGTGTTTTCTTTGATCACGATAGTGGGAAGACTCATTCCTCAGGTAAACTCTTGTTCTCAGCACGAGTTATTCCCTATAGAGGTTCGTGGCTTGATTTTGAATTTGATCAAAAAGATGTTGTCTTTGCCAGAATAGACAGAAGAAGGAAAATCGCTTCAACTATAATTTTGAGAGCACTGGGTTACAACACAAAGGAGATTCTGGATTTATTTTACGATAGCAACAAAGTATCAATTGAAAAGGGTAAATTATTCATCCACCAAAGTTTATCCGATCTCAAAGGTAGTATTGCATTATTTGATATACAACATGGTAAAAAACTAATTGTTGGGAAAGGAAAAAGAATAACATCAAGGCATGTGGAGCTTCAGAAGAAGTCTTCCATGAAGGGTTTTTTTATACCTAATGAATCACTTTATGGTAAGAGAATATCCTCAGATGTTATAAACAAAAAAACTGGTGAAATTTTACTAACATGTAATCAGCAAATAACTCCAGAAATAGTTGAAACCATATTAAGTTCGGATTTGAAGAGTTTTGAAATACTTCACACTAATGAATTAGATAGAGGGCCATTTATTTGTAATACACTTGATGTAGATCCGACAACAGATCAAGATACTGCACTAATTGAAATTTATAGAATGATGAGACCAGGTGAGCCTCCTACCAAGGAAGCTTCATCACAGTTATTTACTAATCTTTTCCAATCTGAGGATAGATACGATTTATCGGGCGTTGGCCGAATGAAATTTAACTCTCGTGTAGGAAGATCTCAAGTAACAGGTTCAGGAGTTTTATCTAATGACGATATAATATCCGTATTGTCAACTCTTTTAAATATTAGAAATGGTTTTGATAGTGTAGATGATATAGATCATCTGGGTAATCGCAGAGTGAAAAGTGTTGGAGAGATGGTAGAAAATGTTTTCAGAATTGGACTTGTTAGGGTAGAGAAAGCTGTCAAGGAACGAATGAGCACTATGGAGCTAGCTGATAAATTACAACCCAAAGATATCATTAATTCAAAACCCATAACTGCAACACTCAAAGAATTCTTCGGCACTAGTCAATTGTCACAATTTATGGATCAAAACAATCCATTAGCAGAAATAACTCATAAAAGAAGAATATCCGCTCTTGGCCCAGGTGGGCTAACGAGAGAAAGAGCTGGGTTTGAAGTTCGAGATGTGCACCCAACACATTATGGCAGAGTATGTCCTATTGAAACGCCTGAAGGGCCTAACATAGGTTTGATTAATTCACTTGCTACATATTCCCGGACTAATGATTATGGTTTTCTTGAAACTCCCTATCGAATTGTCGAAAAAGGCAAAGTTAGAAATCAAATAAAATGGTTGTCGGCAATAGAAGAGGGCAAGTATTATATAGCTCAAGCAAACACTGAATTAGATAAGAATAATAAGATTGTAGGTGAGCTAATTTCTTGCAGGCATAACAATGAATTCACAATAACATCTCCAGAAAAAGTTGAACTTATGGATGTTTCGCCTAAACAAGTTGTATCAGTTGCTGCTGCTTTGATACCGTTTCTTGAGCATGATGATGCTAACAGAGCATTAATGGGATCAAATATGCAACGTCAAGCTGTGCCAATATTGAAACCTGAGAAACCGCTTGTAGGAACTGGTATAGAAAAAACAGTAGCCATTGATTCCGGAGCATCAATCACTGTTAAACGTGGCGGAGTAGTTGATTACGTGGATGCATCTCGAATCATCGTAAATGTTAATGATGATGAGGTTGCAACTACTAATGATACAGGAGTTGACATATATCCTCTGACAAAGTACACACGCACAAATCAGAATACCTGTATAAACCAAAGACCACTCGTTGCAACTGGTGACAAGATAGAAAATGGTGACGTCATTGCAGATGGTCCATCAACAGATTTAGGTGAATTAGCCTTGGGTCAAAACCTGCTTATTGCATTCATGCCATGGCATGGTTACAACTTCGAAGATTCAATTCTTGTGTCGGAAAGAGTGGTTCAAGAGGATCGGTTCACATCTATTCATATTGAAGAGCTGGAGTGTATAGCAAGAGATACTAAACTTGGCTCGGAAGAAATAACTTCTGATATTCCAAATGTCAGCGAAAACCTATTAAATAAACTTGATGAGTCGGGCATCGTATATGTTGGAGCAGAAGTAAAATCTGGAGACATCCTTGTTGGTAAAGTCACACCAAAAGGTGAAAGTCAGCTCACACCTGAAGAGAAACTTCTTAGAGCTATTTTTGGTGAAAAAGCGTCAGATGTGAAAGATACATCATTAAAAGTACCTTCTGGTATGGATGGAACTGTTATAGACGTGAGAGTATTTACAAGAGACGGTATTGATAAAGACAAGAGAGCAGTCGAAATTCAAGATGATGCAATTCGAGATGCACGAAAAAATCTCGAGGATGAATTACGAATTAATCAAGAGAATATCTTTGTTAGGACAAGGAAGATTCTTTTGAACAAGCAAGTATCAAAAGCACCAAATGATATCAAAGCAGGATCTAAGTTAACTTCATCAATTTTGGACACTGTAATAGATGAGGATTTATTCAAATTTAGACTTAAAACTGAGTCAGGAAATACTGCATTAGCTTCACTTCAGTCACAGCTAGACGATCTAAGTAAAAAATTCACTGAGGATCTTGAATTAAACACACAAAAAATCTCACAACATGATGATTTAGGACCAGGTATACAAAAGAAAGTAAAAGTTTACCTAGCGGTTAAGAGGACTCTTCAGCCTGGTGATAAAATGGCTGGTAGACATGGTAACAAGGGTGTCATCTCACAAATAGTTCCTGTGGAGGATATGCCACACACCGAAGATGGACGCCCTGTTGATATTGTCCTAAATCCACTAGGTGTACCGTCTAGAATGAACGTCGGACAGGTACTTGAGACTCACCTAGGATGGGCTGCGAGAGGCATAGGTTTTAAAATTGGTAGTTTGCTTGATCAGAAGCAAAATAGTAAAAAAATAAGATCTTATCTTACAGATGTATACTCCTCTTGTCCTGGTTTTGACAAGCACGATCTCAAATCTCTCAATGAGTCAGAAATAACTGTTCTAGCCAACAATCTCAGAGATGGAGTGCCGATGGCAACACCAGTTTTTGATGGCGCATCTGAATTAGAGATTAAAACTATGTTAAAAATAGCAGAGTTACCGGAGAGCGGACAAGCAGTTTTATTTGATGGCAGAACCGGTGAAAAGTTTGAGAGGCCTGTCACTATTGGTTATATGTACATGATTAAACTCAATCATCTTGTTGATGATAAAATGCATGCAAGATCGACAGGGCCCTACAGTTTAGTGACCCAGCAGCCTCTTGGCGGTAAAGCACAATTCGGTGGTCAGAGATTTGGTGAGATGGAAGTGTGGGCTCTTCAAGCATATGGTGCTTCACATACACTTCAAGAAATGCTCACTGTCAAGTCAGACGATGTCGTAGGAAGAAACCGAGTTTACAAGAACATAGTAGATGGACAATATAATACAGAACCTAGTGTTCCAGAATCATTTAACGTTCTACTGAAAGAAATAAGATCTTTGGGAATAAACATAGATTTAGATCAAGACAATAAAGAGGTATAGATTAATGAGAGATATGCTTAATTTACTAAAAAAACCCAATAAAGATGATAGTTTCGATCACATTAAAATATCGCTTGCGTCACCTGATTTGATGCGATCTTGGTCCTATGGTGAGGTCAGAAAACCAGAAACAATAAACTATCGGACATTTAAACCTGAGAGAGATGGACTATTCTGCGCTAAAATTTTTGGACCAATTAAAGACTATGAGTGCTTGTGTGGTAAATATAAAAGATTGAAGCATAGGGGAGTAATATGTGAAAAGTGTGGCGTAGAGGTAACTTTATCTAAAGTAAGACGAGACAGAATGGGTCACATTGAACTCGCGTCACCTGTCGCTCATATTTGGTATTTGAGATCTCTACCATCAAGAATAGGACTTATGTTAGACATGACATTACGCGAAATAGAGCAAGTACTCTATTTTGAGAGATACATTGTTATTGATGGTGGACTCTCGCCACTTGAGAGAGGGCAACTGTTATCAGAGGAATTATATCAACAACATATCGAGGAGCATGGCGCTGATATCAAAGCTGGCATGGGAGCAGAGGCAATTATGGAACTTCTCTCAGAGATTGAACTTGAGAGAACATTCAACGAACTTAAAGAACAAATTGCAAATACAAAATCTCAGGCAAAAAATAAACGTAATGTGAAAAGATTAAAATTAATTGAGTCTTTTATAAAATCGGGTAATAGACCAGAATGGATGATATTGTCTGTGTTACCAGTTTTACCACCTGATTTGAGACCACTAGTCCCACTAGAGGGAGGCAGGTTTGCAACATCTGATCTAAATGATCTATATAGAAGAGTTATAAATAGAAACAATCGTCTAAAAAGGTTGCTCGAGCTTAAAGCACCAGAGATCATCGTAAGAAACGAAAAGAGGATGCTTCAGGAATCTGTTGATGCGCTTCTAGATAATGGTAGAAGGGGAAGAGCAATCACGGGCACTAATAAACGTCCACTTAAATCACTTGCAGATATGATTAAAGGAAAAGGAGGAAGATTCAGACAGAACCTTCTTGGCAAAAGAGTAGATTATTCTGGGCGATCAGTTATCGTGGTTGGTCCTACGTTACGTCTTCATCAATGTGGTATCCCCAAAAAAATGGCTCTTGAATTATTCAAACCTCATATTTTTGGTAAGCTTCATTTGAGAGGGATTACCACAACAATCAAAGCTGCCAAAAAAGTCGTAGAAAAAGAGGGAGAGGAAGTATGGGATATTCTTGATGAAATCATTAAAGAATATCCAGTCATGTTAAACAGAGCACCAACACTTCACAGACTGGGTATACAAGCTTTCGAACCAATTTTAATAGAGGGCAAAGCTATCCAACTACATCCGCTTGTATGTGCAGCTTTTAATGCTGATTTCGATGGTGATCAAATGGCAGTACATGTACCGCTGTCTATAGAGGCTCAAGTAGAGACAAGAGTTTTGATGTTATCTAGTAATAATATTCTCTCACCATCAAATGGCAGTCCGATCATCGTTCCATCTCAAGACATAGTTTTAGGCATTTATTATATGTCTAGAGAGAAACCTAACGCATTAGGCGAAGGTATGATCTTTTGCGATGTTGAGGAGGTTCTCAGAGCCTATCAAGAAAAAGTTGTAGAATTACAAGCAAGAGTAAAGGTAAGGATTCAAGCAAATCACGAGAACGATTCAAATCAAGAAAATCAATACCAAATAGTTGAAACAACTGTTGGGAGAGCAATATTAGCTGAAATGCTCCCAAGTGAAATCCCATTTAACTACATTAATAAAGATTTAGATAAGAGAGCAATTTCAGAGTTATTCGATGCCTCTTACAGATTAGCTGGTTTGAAAGCAACTGTTTTACTCGCTGATCAAATCATGTATACGGGTTTTAAATACTCAACAGTTGCTGGTGTATCAATTGGTGTTAATGACATGGTAATCCCTCAGCAAAAAAATAGGATGGTCACAAACGCAGAAAAAGAAGTTAAGGATATTGAAAAACAATATAACTCTGGCTTACTTACATCTGGAGAAAGGTACAATAAAGTAGTCGATATATGGTCACACACCAATGATCAAGTTTCTCAAGCAATGATGAAACAATTAGGTACAGAGTCTACAAAATTATCAAGTGGAAAGAACATTGAACATAAGTCATTTAACTCTATTTACATGATGGCAGATTCTGGAGCGCGTGGCTCCGCTGCTCAAATCCGACAGTTATCAGGCATGAGGGGACTAATGGCTAAACCGGATGGTTCCATAATTGAAACTCCTATCACGGCAAATTTTAGAGAAGGTTTAGATGTGATGCAATATTTTATATCTACACATGGTGCCAGAAAAGGACTTGCTGATACGGCTTTGAAAACTGCAAATTCAGGCTATCTAACACGAAGATTAGTGGATGTATCTCAAGACCTAGTAGTTACTGAGACTGACTGTGCAACAGAAAATGGAATTCTTATGAAACCGCTCATTGAAGGTGGCGATATTGTTGAGCCTTTGAGGGAGAGAGTTTTAGGTAGAACACTCTTGCATGATCTCAAAAACAAAAAAACCAACATTATTATCCCTTCTGGGACTATGCTTGATGAGAATAATGTAGACTTGCTAGAGCAAAATGCAATAGATGAGGTTTGGGTAAGATCTGCCATAACATGTGAGACTAGACATGGTATATGTGCGAAATGTTATGGAAGGGATCTTGCAAAAGGAAGAAGTGTGTCAGTTGGAGAATCTGTTGGAGTTGTTGCAGCACAATCAATAGGGGAGCCAGGTACTCAGCTTACTATGAGAACTTTTCATATTGGTGGTGCTGCATCTAGATCAGTCGCTGCCAATAGTATAGAAGTTAAATCATCTGGAACAGCTCGTTTTCATAATCTTAAAGTTGTTGTTAATACTAATGGCGATACAGTAGTTGTCTCAAGATCAGGAGAATTAGGAGTGACTGATGCCAGTGGCAGAGAGAAAGAGAGATATAAAATACCTTATGGCGCTGTCATATCAATTAAAGACGGAGAAGCTGTCGAACTTGGGCAGACCACCGTTACATGGGACCCTTATACAACCCCGATAATTACTGAAACAGCAGGAATTGTTAATTTTGTAGATTTCGAAGAAGGAGTTAGCACAGAACAGGTGACAGATGAAGTTACTGGCATATCGTCAACTAAAATTAAGGATCAGTCAAGTATCTCATATGATAAGAACCTCAAACCGATGGTGAAACTTGTTGACAAAAAAGGGAAAGATTTAAACATCACAAATTCAAGTTTACCTGCTCATTATATCCTTCCGTCTAAGTCTATAGTGACACTTACCAATGGAATGAAAGTAGGTGTTGGAGATACTATTGCAAGAACTCCTAGAGAGACATCAGGTACTAGAGATATAACAGGTGGTCTTCCCAGAGTTGCGGATCTGTTCGAAGCTAGGCAACCTAAAGACAAGGCTGAATTGGCGGAAAAAACAGGAGTTGTATCATTTGGAAAAGAAACCAAAGGGAAAAGGAGGCTTGAAATCACTTTCACAGACGATAAAGGAGAAGAACAAAAACATGTGCAGATGTTAGCAAAAACAAAACTATTAAATGTCTTTGAAGGTGCGAAAGTTGAACAAGGTGAGGTGATATCAGAAGGCGAGCTAGACCCCCATGATATTTTAAGATACAGAGGCATTACTCAGTTAGCAGAACACATAGTTAAAGAAGTCCAAGATGTTTATAGACTCCAAGGAGTTTCCATAAACGACAAACATATTGAAGTAATATTGAGGCAAATGCTCAAAAAGGTAGAAATAGAAGAGAGTGGTGATACAGATCTGCTGCCCGGCGAACAAATGGAAAAGACATCAGTATTAGAGATAGCAGATGATCTTAAATCCGTAAAACCTGAGGCTAACATGCCGATATTTAGACCAATATTGTTAGGTATTACTAAAGCGTCTCTCGTTACAAATTCATTTATCTCTGCAGCATCTTTTCAAGAGACGACAAGAGTCCTAACTGATGCTGCTGTGAACGGGAAGAAAGATTTCTTAAGAGGTTTAAAAGAAAATGTTGTCGTAGGTCGTTTAATACCATGTGGAACCAGTCTCTCTATCAAGAGGAATGAGGCTAAGCTTAATAAAACAAGAATTATAGAACAAGAGCTAGCCGAGGAAATGACCGCATTGCCAGATGTTTCTAATGAGCAAAAAAAAGAGGATGATGCTCCATCGGAAACGGTTTAAAAAATCTGCTTTAATACAAAGTTTTGTTGCAAAATAACCAAGATAGCTATATCCTTGCGGTTAGTATTTTTTAGAATTTTTTGAGATATGACAACAATAAATCAATTAGTTAGAAAGCCAAGAAGAAGCAAGGTCTACAAAACAGCAGTCCCTGCTCTAGACTCCTGTCCTCAAAAGAGAGGTGTCTGTACTCGCGTTTACACAACAACACCTAAGAAACCAAATTCTGCCCTCCGTAAAGTTGCGAGAGTTAAATTAACTAATGGACAAGAAGTTACGTCTTACATCGGTGGCGAAGGTCACAATTTGCAAGAACATTCTGTTGTTGTGATTAGAGGTGGTCGTGTTAAAGATCTTCCTGGTGTTCGTTATCATGTCGTGAGAGGTAGTCTTGATACCCAAGGCGTAGAAAATAGGAAGCAAGGCCGTTCTAAATACGGTACAAAGAGACCAAAATAATTATGCCAAGAAAGAGACTAATTGCAAAAAAAAGATTACAACCTGATCCAATTTATAACAGTACCGCTGTTACACGTTTTACTAACATGATAATGAGTGACGGTAAAAAGAGAACTGCAGAGAAAATCATATACAGCGCTCTAGAGATTCTCGGAAAAAATAATAAAGATGATCCACTTACTATGATGGACAAAGCTCTTCAGAATGTTAGCCCAACTATAGAAGTTAAATCTAGACGTGTTGGTGGCTCGAATTACCAAGTACCTGTTGAAGTTAATCCACGAAGAAAACTATCTTTAGCTATGAGATGGATTCTCGAGGCAGCATCTAAAAGAAATGAAAAATCTATGAAGAATAAACTCGCATCTGAATTAAAGGATGCTTATGAAGGCAAAGGCTCTGCTGTAAAGAAACGAGAGGATGTTCATAAGATGGCAGAAGCAAATAAAGCATTCGCTCATTACAGGTGGTAAAGATAATGGCTAGAGATACCTCGATAGAAAAGTACAGAAATATAGGAATCATGGCACACATTGATGCTGGTAAAACCACAACAACCGAGCGCATACTTTATTACACAGGCATATCTCATAAAATTGGCGAAGTTCATGATGGAGCTGCCACTATGGATTGGATGGAGCAAGAACAAGAGAGAGGCATTACTATTACATCTGCTGCCACAACATGTTTCTGGTCAGGAAGTTCGCAACAATTCGACAATCACAGGATAAACATCATAGACACACCTGGTCACGTCGACTTTACTATAGAAGTCGAGAGATCACTGAGAGTCCTTGATGGGGCTGTTGCAGTTTTTTGTGCTGTTGGAGGTGTAGAACCTCAATCTGAGACTGTATGGCGTCAAGCTAATAAATATGAAGTACCTAGGATGGTTTTCGTTAATAAGATGGATAGAGCAGGCGCAGATTTTTTTAGAGTCGTGGATCAGATTAAAACAAGACTTGGATCAAACCCTGTTCCACTTCAGGTTCCTATAGGTTCAGAGGATTCATTTAAAGGTGTAGTAGACTTACTCACAATGAAATCGATTATCTGGGACGATGCTTCCATGGGTATGAAGTTCGAAACAGGAGATATACCAGCAGAATTACAAGAGCAATCGAATAAATTAAGAGAACAATTACTTGAAACTGCTGCAGAAGCTAGCGAGGAGCTCATGGATGAATATCTTAACAATGGTGATTTATCCATTGATAATATTATTAAGGGATTGAGAATAAGAACCCTTTCTAATGAAATCGTTCTTGCAATGTGTGGCACAGCTTTTAAAAATAAAGGTGTACAAGCTATGCTTGACTCTGTAATTAATTATATGCCCTCTCCAGTTGATGTCCCCGCTATCAAAGGTATATTAGATGATAAAGATGAAACCCAAGCTGAGAGAAAATCATCGGATGAAGAGCCTTATTCATCACTTGCATTTAAGATTGCAACGGATCCTTTTGTAGGTTCCCTAACTTTTTTTAGAGTCTATTCTGGAGTCTTAAAGGCTGGGGATACAGTATATAATTCGGTAACAAGGAAAAAAGAGAGGATTGGAAGGATTCTGCAAATGCATGCTAATGATAAAAAAGACGTCAAAGAAGTTAGAGCAGGTGATATTGCGGCAGCTGTCGGTTTAAAAGATGTGACCACTGGTGATACTCTATGCACACCTGATTCAATTATAACCCTAGAGAGAATGGAATTTCCTGACCCTGTTATTTCAATTGCTGTCGAGCCTAAAACAAAAGCTGATCAGGAAAAAATGGGTTTGGCATTGAGCAAACTGGCCCAAGAGGATCCTTCGTTCAAAGTTACAACTGATCAAGAATCTAATCAGACTATTATTTCTGGAATGGGTGAACTGCACCTAGAAATTATAGTTGATAGACTTAAAAGAGAGTTTTCAGTTGAAGCTAACGTCGGTAAGCCTCAAGTAGCATATCGAGAAACTATAAAGACAACAATCGAACAAGAAGCTAAATATATAAAACAAAGTGGAGGCAGAGGCCAGTATGGACACGTTTGGCTCAAACTTGAGCCACAGGAAGCTGGCAAAGGATTTGAATTTGTTAACGCTATCGTGGGTGGCGCAATACCAAGAGAATTTATTAATCCGGTTGAAAAAGGTGTCAAAGAACAAATGGAGAATGGTGTAATAGGTGGTTTCCCAGTTGTCGATGTTAAAGTAACATTATTTGATGGATCTTTTCATGATGTGGACTCATCTGAAGTAGCTTTCAAAGTCGCTGCATCACAAGCATTCAAAGAGGGTGCTAAGAAGGCAAAAGCTGTAATTCTTGAGCCTATAATGTCTGTCGAAGCTGTTACACCAAAAGATTATCTTGGAGACGTCACAGGCGACCTTAATAGAAGACGCGGTATAGTTCTAGGCATGGAAGATACAGTCGCTGGTAATGTTGTCAAAGCCGAGGTACCTTTATCTGAGATGTTTGGATATTCAACAACATTAAGATCTATGTCACAAGGAAGAGCTACTTATACAATGGAGTTTACTAAGTACGCAGAATTACCAAGCAATGTTGCGGAAACCCTCACTAAGCAGGCATCATAATGGTTGAGAAGAAAACAAAAGTAACAAAGAAGAAAGTAACTACCTCTAAAGCTACAAAAAAGACAACAACAAAAAAGAAAACAGTAACTAAGAAAAAGGTAGCGTCAAAAAAGTCAGTTACAAAAAAAATTCCAGCAAAAAAAGCACCTGTAAAGAAAAAAACTATCGCGAAAAAAAATGATAAAACTTCAACATCAAATAAAGAGTCATCAAAGACAACAACAAAAAAAGCATCTGCTCAGACTATAAGAATAAGGTTAAAAACATTTGATCATAAATTAATAGATATATCTGCCAAAGAGATTGTTGAAACTGCGAAAAGAACTGGTGCAAGAGTACTGGGTCCTATCCCACTTCCAACAAAAAAAGAGCGTTTCACAATATTAGTGTCTCCTCATGTAGATAAGAACGCCCGAGATCAATACGAAATTAGAACACATAAAAGATTGATGGAAATTATCGAGCCAACGGATAAAACTGTAGATGCGCTAATGAAATTGGATTTGGCGGCTGGCGTTGATGTCCAAATAGAATTAAATTGATTTTTTTCAAATAAAACATACATATACCTCAAATTTTATGTTAAAATTCAGCACATTTTGCGAAAAATAAGCATATTAACTTTATCATTTTGAGGATAATAAAATGAGTCTAGGCATGATTGGGCGTAAAGCCGGTATGACAAGAATCTTTGACAGTTCGGGAATATCAGTTCCAGTTACGGCAATTGCACTAGGTTCAAACATAATCACTCAAATTAAAACATTAGATAAAGATGGTTATGAGGCTGTACAAATCTCATATGGCTCCAAAAAAGAAAGCAAGTTATCAAAGCCATTATTAGGACATTACAAAAAAAGTTCCTTGCAACCTGGAGAAGGTTTAGTTGAATTTAGATTAAACCGTGGCGAGATTGAGAATCTTAAAATCGGCCAATCTCTCAGTTTGGATATATTTAAAGAGGGTGAGCATGTTGATATTACAGGAACTACGATTGGTAAAGGTTTTCAGGGTGGGGTAAAAAGGCATCATTTTAAAACACAGGATGCAACACATGGAAACTCTCTATCACATCGTGCACTTGGTTCGACTGGACAATGTCAAGATCCAGGCAGAGTCTTCAAAGGAAAAAAAATGCCAGGCCAATTAGGTAATATAAAAAATACAATACAGAACCTAATAATTGTAAAAATAATAGAAGAGGATAACGTGATTTTAGTAAAAGGCTCTATTCCGGGTCATGATGGTTCTAAGGTGGTCATTAAGCATACACAAAAAAAATATACATTAAAGAAAGTATTATCAGAAGATTTACAACCAGAGAGCAAGCCACAAACAAAAAAAGATAAAGAAAATGTAACCTCGGATGCAAAGTCAGCATCCTCTGAAAAAAATGCATCCAAAGAAGAAGCGCCTGAAGAAGATGCATTAAAAGCAACAGCGCCAAGCAAAGAGGATAAGGGTTAATGGCAAAAACAGATTTAACAAAACTATTTAATAGAGATTTTAATGAAGCATTGGTTCATCAAGTCACTACTGATTATATGACTAATCATCGTTCAGGCACAAAAGCACAAAAAAATAGATCTGCAGTTAGTGGCGGTGGCTCAAAACCGAGACCACAAAAAGGATCAGGTCGAGCTAGAGCTGGGACGACTAGATCTCCAATATGGAGAACAGGAGGTGTGACATTTGCTGCACAGAATAAAAACTATAATAAAAAAATCAATAAAAAAATGTATAAAGCTGCATTGAACTGTATTTTCTCTGAACTACTAAGGCAGAAAAAACTTCATTATATAGAAGATTTCAATGTGGAGAGCTCTAAAACAAAATCCTTCATTAAAGAACTAGAAAAATTGAAAATAGATAATTCTTTATTCATAGTCAATGAAGAGAAAATTAATGTATTTCTTGCAGGAAGGAATCTAAAAAATATCGAGGTCGTGAGTCCTCTTGGAATTAACCCCTATAATTTAATGAAATATAATAACGTTGTTATTGATTCACAAATTCTAGATAAACTTCAAGTACTAGCATCATGAATAATGAGAGGATCATGAAAATTATTCTAGCGCCTAGAGTTTCAGAGAAGGCGTCCTTAAAAGCAGATAGTGAGAGACAACATGTCTTTTCTGTACTCAAGGACGCAAAAAAACTTGAAGTAAAGAAGGCAGTCGAGGTCATGTTTAATGTTGAAGTAGAGCAAGTAAGACTGTTAAACATGAATGGTAAACATAAACGCCTTGGAAAAATTTTTGGGAAAACTAAAGACTGGAAAAAAGCTTATGTGAAACTTAAAGAAGGTTTCGATATAAGTTACGGAGAAACAGAGACAACATAATGAGTTTAATTAAATCAAAACCTACTTCACCTGGAAGAAGATTTAGAGTAAAGATCAAAGATGAATCTCTTTACAAAGGTAAACCTTTTGCAGGGTTGACACAGAAATCAAAAAAATCTGGCGGCAGAAATAATCAAGGGCGAATCACAACACGTCATATTGGTGGCGGACATAAGAGAAAATACAGGATAATTGATTTTAAAAGAGATAAGGACAATATTAATGCAAAAGTTGAAAGGTTGGAATATGATCCAAATAGAAATGCTAATATTGCTCTTTTACTATACTCAGATGGCGAGAGACGTTATATCATTGCGCCAAAAAGTTTGAAAGCAGGTGATTGTGTTGTTTCTGGAAAAGATTCAGCTATTAATGTTGGCAATTCGCTTCCTCTTAAAAACATTCCTGTTGGAACGCAGGTACATTGTATTGAAATGAAACCAGGTAAAGGAGCACAAATAGCAAGGAGTGCAGGAACAGTTGCTCAAATTGCTGCTTTAGAGGGTGAGTATGCGACTCTCAAATTAAAATCAGGTGAAATGAGAAAAATTCATTCAGATTGTAGAGCAACAATAGGCGAGGTTGGTAACAGTGAGTATAATCTTCAGTCATTTGGTAAAGCTGGTGCGCGGAGATGGCTTGGTATAAGACCGACTGTAAGAGGAGTTGCAATGAACCCAATAGATCATCCTCATGGAGGCGGAGAAGGGAAAACTTCTGGAGGAAGAGACCCGGTATCACCATGGGGTACTCCAACTAAAGGATACAAAACCAGATCTAATAAGAGAACCTCTTCCATGATAATTCGAAGACGTGCTACTAAAAGGAGAGGTAAATAAATGACTAGATCACTTAAAAAAGGACCATTTATTGATTATCATCTTCAAAGCAAAGTTGAGAAAGCAATAGAGTCTAATGATAAGCGACCAATAAAGACTTGGTCACGTAGATCTGTGATTTCTCCAGATATGGTCGGTTTAACTATTTCAGTACATAATGGTAAACAACATATACCAGTATACGTGAGTGAAAATATGGTAGGTCATAAACTAGGAGAATTCTCTCCTACTAGAGTATTCAAAGGTCATTCAGGTGACAGGAAAGCAAAGGCGAAATAAATGGACACAAGAGCAATCTTAAAATATCAACGCATATCTGCACAAAAATGTAGACTGGTTGCCAACTCAGTGAGAGGTCTTAAGGTAGATCAAGCTTTGCAATTTTTGGAGTTTAATAATAAAAAAGCATCTAAAATGATAATGAAAGTATTAGAGTCCGCAGTAGCAAATGCCGAGAACAACAATTCGTTAGATATAGATGAGTTGATTGTTAAAAATGTTTTAGTCGACGAGGGACCAATGGCAAAAAGACACATTCCAAGAGCTAGAGGAAGAGTAAATCAGATCCTTAAGAGAAGTAGTCATATAACAGTTATAGTTTCAGATGGGAAGGAGAGTTAGTAATGGGACAAAAAGTTCACCCAACCGGTATTAGATTAGGAATTTCCACAGATTGGAACTCAAAATGGTATGCCTCAACAAAAGAGTATTCAAAATTTTTATTAGAGGATATTAAAATTAGAGATTATTTAAGAGATAAACTCAAACAAGCTCAAGTTAGTAAAATTTTAATTGAGCGACCAACAAAAGAGTGTGTCATTACTGTCTTCTCATCTAGACCAGGTATTGTTATTGGAAAAAAAGGCGAAGATATCGAGAAATACAGAGAAAAAATTTCTCAAATGATAGGAATTCCTAAGAATACGGTGAAACTCAATGTAAATGAAATTAAAAAACCAGAGCTTGACGCACAACTTGTCTCTGAAGGTATTGCTCAACAATTAGAACGAAGAATAATGTACAGAAGAGCAATGAAACGTGCTGTAACAAACACCATGAGACTTGGAGCATTAGGCATAAAAGTAAATGTCGCTGGAAGACTTAATGGAGCAGAAATTGCGAGAAGCGAATGGTATAGAGAGGGCAGAGTTCCCTTGCACACTCTGAGAGCAAACATTGATTTTGGTTTCTCAGAGGCCTTGACTACTTATGGAATTATCGGTATCAAAGTTTGGATTTATCACGAGGATGAGAGAGATAGCGAAGATGAGAAGACAACTGTAAAAAAATCAAAAGAATAAAACTGGAATATAAGAAATGTTACAACCAAAAAAAACAAAATATAGAAAACAGCAAAAAGGTAAGCTACGGGGATTTGCTACCTCAGGAGCAAAAGTTAGTTTTGGTGAGTATGGACTCAAAGCCCTAACACGTGGACGCGTCACTGCAAGACAAATTGAGGCAGCAAGACGTGCAATGACTAGACACATCAAACGTGGTGGGAAAGTTTGGATTAGAATTTTCCCTGATGTTCCTATCACAAAAAAACCAGTTGAGGTAAGAATGGGTAAAGGAAAAGGTAATGTTGAATATTGGGTGGCAAAAATTCAGCCAGGTAAAGTTTTATATGAAATGGAAGGAGTCTCTGAAGAGGTTGCAAGAGAGGCATTCAGACTTGCAGCTGCTAAGTTACCTATACTAACTTCATTTGTAAATAGGGCGATAATGTAATGAAATATCAGGATTATGTAAAAAAAACAAATGAGGAGCTCAAAACCGAGCTTGAAAAACTATTAAAAGAGAGGTTTGAGTTGAAGATGAAGAGGGGATCGGGATTAAACCCTAAACCTCATTTGTTTCGTGAAAATAAAATAAACATAGCAAGAATCAAGACAGTATTAAACAATGGTAATAAAGAAAAATGATTGATAAAAAAGCTAAAACATTATTTGCGAGAGTAGTGAGTAACAAAATGGATAAATCAGCAACTGTTTTAGTCGAGAGACAGGTGAAACATCCTGTGAATGGAAAAATCATTAAACGCTCGAGTAAATTCCATATCCACGATGAGTATAATACTTGCGAAATAGGCCAAACAGTAATGATTAAACAATCAAAACCAATATCTAAAACTAAGTCATGGATACTAGTCACCGAGGAAAACAAATGATCCAAATGCAAACGACTCTACAATCGGCAGATAACAGTGGCGCTAGGAAATTGATGTGTATTAAAGTGTTAGGAGGGTCACATAGACAATTTGCTACCATAGGAGACGTAATTAAAGTAACTGTTAAAGATGCTATACCAAAAGGTAAGGTAAAAAAAGGAGAAGTGTATAATGCAGTTATTGTAAGAACAAAAAAAGGTATTAGACGACCTGATGGTTCAGCAATCAGGTTTGATAGTAATGCAGTTGTCTTGCTGGATAATAAATTAGAACCACTGGGCACAAGAATTTTCGGACCAGTGACGAGGGAGTTAAGAGCCCTTACATTTATGAAAATAGTATCATTGGCACCAGAGGTACTTTGAGGAGCGTTATGAGAAAATTAAGAAAAGGTGATTCTGTAATAGTGATAGCTGGAAAAGATAAGGGTAAGAAAGGTGAGGTCCTAAAAGTGATTGATAATCATAAATTGATAGTAACTAACGTCAATCTTGTCAAAAAGCATACTAAACCTAATCCTAATAAGGAAGAGACAGGTGGTATTATAGAAAGAGAAATGCCTTTGAATATATCAAATGTGATGATATTTAATCCTATAACAAAAAAGGCAGACAAGGTCGGTTGTAAAACATTAGAGAATGGCAAGAAGGTTAGGATTTATAAATCCAACAAAGAGGTGATTGACATCTGATGAACACTTATCATGAATTCTACAGAGATAATATTGTTCCTTCTTTGAAGGAGCGCCTCAAACTATCTAGTGCTATGGAAGTCCCTAGATTAATCAAAATCACCTTAAATATGGGTCTAGGCTCGTCCACTGGTGACAAAAAAGTTTTAGAGTCAGCTCAACAAGAATTAACACAAATATCAGGTCAAAAAGCTGTTTTGACTTATGCGAAAAAGTCAATTGCTAACTTTAAGCTTCGTGAAGGTATGCCTATTGGATGTAAAGTAACACTCAGGAAAGAGAAAATGTATGACTTTTTCGAAAAACTAATTAAAATATCTCTGCCTAGAACTAGAGATTTTAGAGGACTTAATACAAGCTCTTTTGATGGTAGGGGGAATTATACCCTTGGTGTAAAAGAACATATTATTTTCCCTGAAATTGATTTTGATAGGATAGATAAAATTAAAGGCTTAGATATTTGTATAACTACTAGTGCTAAAAATAATGAGGAGGCAATGGAATTATTGAAAGAATTTAATTTTCCATTTAAGTGATATGGCAAGATCATCGATAATACAGCGAGAGAAAAAACGGGAAAATCTTACAGAAAAATATTTGACTAAGAGATTATCTATTAAGACTAAATTAAGAAGAGATGATTTATCTTTTGAGGAAGCAAACGAATTACGTAAAAAGTTACAGAAGCTCCCTCTTAACTCTCTTCCCATTAGAAGGAGAAAAAGATGCTCTCTCACAGGTAGACCACGTGGAGTATATCGAAAATTTTCTTTAGGAAGATCCAAATTACGAAAAGCAGCTATGAGAGGGGATATCCCTGGTTTAACAAAGGCAAGTTGGTAAATAAATATGAGCATGAATGATACAATCTCTGATCTACTCACTAGAATAAGAAACGCACAGAGAGCTTATAAAGAAAAAGCTCTTATTCCCTTTTCAAAAATAAAGTTTTCAATTTGTGAGGTACTTCTAAATGAAGGATATATTTCAGGACTGGATACTGTGGGTGACTCTAAAAAATTTATTGAAGTAACCCTGAAATATTATGAAGGTAGGCCTGTTATTGAATATATTAAGAGAGAGAGCAGACCAGGGCTAAGAGTATTTAAGTCTGCAAAAGATATTCCAAGTGTTAACAATGGATTAGGTATTTGTATAGTCTCTACATCCAAAGGAGTAATGACAGACAAGCAAGCAAAAGAGAATAATTGTGGAGGAGAGATAATCTGTTCAGTCTCATAAAATTATGTCTAAAGTAGCAAAAAAACCAATACAAATCTCTGAAAAAATCAAACTAGTGATTGAGACTAATCAAGTTCTTGTAGAGGGTCCGCTTGGTAAGCTGGAATTCATTAAAAATGCCGGAATTTCTATCGAACAAAATGAAAATTCGATTATGGTTGAAACAAAAGAAGACGAACTCAAGGCCTTGTCGGGTACTACTAGAGCGCTTATATCAAATATGGTTCATGGTGTAAGTGTCGGATGGAAAAAATCACTAAAACTTATTGGTGTAGGTTACCGAGCAAAATCTCAAGGCAATATACTTGAATTGACGGTTGGATACTCACATCCAGTTAAATATCCAATACCAGATGGTCTTAAGATTGAGACACCATCGCAAACCGAGATTATAGTGAGTGGTATTGATAAACAGAAAGTTGGCCAAGTAGCTTCAGAAATTAGGGCAGTCAGACCGCCAGAGCCATATAAAGGTAAAGGTATCAGGTATGATGACGAGAATGTGGTTAAAAAAGAGGCGAAGAAAAAATGATAGGTAAAAATAGTAGTAAGAAAATCGCAAGATTAAGAAGAGCAAAAAAGTCAAGGCAGAGAATTTATGAATCTGGTTCTCACAGGCTGAGTGTTTTTAAATCACTGAATCATATTTATGTCCAGGTTATCACACCAAGTGGCGATAAAGTAATTAAAACAATATCATCCAATCAGAAGAATTTAAAAGCTAAAGTTAAATCCAATAATATTGAAGGGTCTAAAATAATTGGAAAAATCGTAGCAGAGTTTCTCAAAAAAGAAAAAATAGACAAAATTGCTTTTGATAGATCTGGTTATAAATATCATGGCAAGATTAAAGCACTCGCTGATTCAATAAGAGAAAATGGAGTAAATATATAATGGTATTCGAGGAAAAAAAGACTGACTACATAGAAAAACTTGTTGCAGTTAATCGAACAGCAAAGGTTGTCAAAGGTGGTAGACAATTTGGTTTTACAGCACTCACTGTTGTTGGTGATGGTAACGGTAGAGTTGGTTACGGATATGGAAAAGCAAAAGAGGTTCCAATTGCCATACAAAAAGCAATGGAGAAAGCAAAAAAGAATATGATCAGCGTTGCTCTCAAGAAAGGGACACTCTTTCATCCTGTTACGCATTCACATGGTTCTGCAAAAGTTTATATGCAACCAGCAGGTGAGGGTACTGGAGTCATTGCAGGTGGAGCAATGAGGGCAGTCTTCGAAGCGACAGGTGTTCATAATGTTCTTGCGAAAAGCATCGGATCAACAAATCCTATAAATGTAGTTAAAGCCACAGTAAAAGGTTTAGAATCTATGTTTTATCCTGCATATATTGCTGCGAAACGAGGGAAAAAAACTAGCGAGTTATGATGGCTATGAAAACTATTAAAATTAGACAGAAAAAAAGTACGATAGGTTGTACATCAAAACAAATAGCCTGCATTAAAGGCTTAGGTTTGCGTAAGATCAATCACACCGTTACTCTCAAAGATTCACCTGAGATAAGAGGGATGATTAGAGTTGTTGATCATATGATAGAGGTAAAACAGTAAGATGAGCAATTTATTAAGTCAACTCAAGCCCAAAAACAATAGTAAATCTCCTAAGAAGAGAGTAGGTCGCGGTATTGGGTCTGGCACAGGAAAAACCTGCGGTAGAGGCCACAAAGGTCAAAAATCTAGGTCAGGAGGTAAAGTTCAAGTCGGTTTTGAGGGAGGCCAAATGCCTTTACAGAGAAGATTACCGAAAGTTGGCTTCACTGCTCGAGTGAATAGATTTTCTACAGAACTTAAATACGATCGACTATCAAAAGTTAAAGAAGCTGAAGTTACCATAGAACTATTAAAAGAATATAAATTAATAAATAAGAATATACAGAAAGTTAAAATAATTGGACCTTGCACAATAAAGGAAAAAAAATCAATAAAAGGGATATCTTGCACTAAATCTGTTATGGAGCATATTGGGAAGTAACTATGTCTAGATTAAGCAACAACACTACAACAGGTATAGGCGGTTTAACCAAGTCAAACGAGCTCAGACAAAGAGTATTTTTTATTATATTTGCCTTAATCATTTTCAGATTAGGAAGTTTCATTACTTTACCTGGTATTGATCCCTCTGTAATGAAATTTTTATTTGAACAACAGCGCGGAAGTATACTTGACATGTTCAATATGTTTTCAGGTGGAGCCCTATCTCGTATGTCAATTTTTGCCCTAGGCGTAATGCCTTACATATCGGCTTCAATTATTATTCAGATGATGACTCATGTATATTCACCTCTGATACAGTTAAGAAAAGAGGGAGAAAGAGGCAGAAAAAAAATCACCAGTTACACAAGGTACTTCACAGTAATATTGGCAATTCTTCAATCTGCTGGTGTTGCAAATGCACTACAGAATCAAAATACCGCAAACACAACCCTCGTCCTTGATCCTGGCATAACATTTCTACTAATAGCTGTCACTACTTTAGTAACAGGAACAATGTTTTTGGTTTGGCTTGGTGAGCAAATTACAGAAAGGGGTATAGGTAATGGTATTTCAATTATTATTTTCGCAGGTATTGTGGCGGGGCTTCCTTCTGCAATTGGTAACACTATTGATTTAGCAAGAAATGGAGAATTACAGGGTTTCACAGTAATATTGATATTTTTATTAGTATTAATTATTACGGCATTTGTAATATACATAGAGAGAGGTCAGAGGAAAATTCCAATTAACTACGCAAGAAAAATGCAAGGGAGAAAAATGTACGCTGCACAGAGCTCGCATCTCCCTCTAAAGATAAATATGGCTGGTGTAATTCCACCAATATTTGCATCTGCTATAATTCTTTTTCCTGCCACAATTGCTAGTTGGAGTAGCTCAAGTAGCGAGGGAAGTATAATTCAAAATATTGCACTATCATTATCACCTGGACAACCCTTGTACATAATGCTCTATGCATTAGCCATTATATTCTTCTGTTTCTTCTATACAGCACTTGTGTTTAATTCGAATGAGACGGCTGATAACTTGAAGAAGTCTGGGGCATTCATCCCAGGAATCCGGCCTGGTGATCAGACAGCAAAATATATTGATGATATTACCACGAGGTTGACGACCGTAGGTGCAATTTACATCACTGCAGTATGTTTACTGCCAGAATTTTTAATTTTATATTTCAACGTCCCATTCTATTTTGGCGGAACTTCTCTGTTGATAGTTGTAATAGTGGTTATGGATCTGATGGCACAAATTCAAGCACATCTTCTATCTCATCAATATGAAGGAATGATGAAAAAAGCCAATCTCAAGGGAATTGGAGGAGGTCTTAGATAAATGAAAGTAAGAGCATCTGTAAAAAAATTATGCCGTAATTGTAGAGTTATAAGACGAAATAGAGTAGTCAGGATCATATGTAGCAAAGATCCAAGACATAAGCAGAGACAGGGTTAAATAGGTTGTATTAAATGAAAATGAAATATAAAATGACGTCCGAGAGTAGATAAATGGCAAGAATAGCAGGAATAAATTTACCAAATAATAAGCATATATGGATAGCTTTGACGTCAATATATGGTATCGGGGAGACCAGAGCTAACAAAATTTGCTCAGATTCTGGTGTTGATAGGGCTAAAAAAGTAAAAGATCTCAGTGAACGAGATTTAGAAGTATTGAGAAACTTTGTTGAAAAATACCAATTAGAAGGTGACCTACGAAGAGAAAACTCAGTCAATATAAAACGACTCATGGATATTGGCTCATACAGGGGGATTAGGCACAGAAAAAGTTTACCCTTAAGAGGGCAACGAACCAAGAATAATAGCAGAACCCGTAAGGGCCCGAGAAAAATACTTAAGGCAAAATAATGGCAGTAAATAAGACTAAGAAGAAAAAAGAGAAAAAAATTGTTAATGAGGGCGTTGCTCATATCTACGCTTCATTCAATAATACAATTATTACGATTACTGACAAGCAGGGCAATACGCTCTCTTGGGCGACTTCAGGCGGTTCCGGCTTCAGAGGATCCAGAAAAAGTACACCTTTTGCCGCGCAAGTAGCCGCAGAAAAAGCTTGCAGTAAGGCTGCAGATTATGGCTTGAAAACCTTAGAGGTGCTTGTCAAAGGCCCCGGCCCAGGTAGAGATTCGGCGGTTAGAGCGATAAACAGCGCTGGGTATAAAATAACAAATATAACAGATATAACACCTCTCCCGCATAATGGATGTCGACCACCAAAAAAGAGGAGAGTCTAATATGGCAAAATTTACTGGCTCTAAATGTAAGTTAATGAGAAGAGAGGGTACTGATCTTTATTTAAAATCAGGTTCAAGAGCTCTCGATAGCAAATGTAATATTGAGAAGAAACCGGGACAGCCATCAGATGCTAGAAGAGCGAAAATGTCTGATTATTCAGTTCAATTAAGAGAAAAGCAAAAAGTAAAAAGGATATATGGAATTTTAGAAAAACAATTCAGAAATTACTACAAAAAAGCTGCCAGCAAAAAAGGTTCGACTGGTGAAAATCTTTTAAATATGCTTGAAGCAAGATTAGATAATGTTGTTTATAGGATCGGATTAGGATCGACTCGAGCGGAATCAAGGCAATTAGTTAATCATAAAAATATACAAGTTAATGGTGATGTTGTTAACATTCCCTCTTATCAGGTATGCCCAAAAGATAAAATATCCCTCAGAGAGTCAAAAAAAAATCAAGTACGCGTAAAATTAGCTTTGAGCTTAGCTGAGACTAAAGGCATGAGTGATTGGATAGAAGTAGACTCGAAAAATATGGCTGGTACTTATATCAGGGATCCTGAAAGGAAAGAATTGCCAGCGGAAATTAATGAATCTTTAATTGTAGAATTGTACTCAAAATAGGTGATATATGAATAAAAATGACTTTCTTAAACCAAAATTAGTTGACATTGAGGCAATGTCATCTACTCATGCAAAAATAAGTATAGAGCCACTTGAAAGAGGTTTCGGGCACACACTTGGTAATGCTCTAAGAAGAGTACTATTATCATCGTTGCCTGGTAGTGCAGTTACAGAAGTAACAATTGAGAACATTCTTCACGAATACAGCACAATCGAAGGTGTGCAAGAGGATGTATTAGAGATTCTTCTGAATATAAAAAAACTAGCACTTGTCTTACACGAAAAAGAAAGTCTAAACATAACACTTAGAAAAAAAGGTAAAGGTCCTGTCCTTGCATCAGACATAACTGAGAGCGCTGATTTAGAAATAAAAAATCCAACTTTTTGTATTGCGAATATTACTAATGATAAGACGGAATTAGTTATTAATATGACTGTTACAAGAGGGCGAGGTTATCAACAAGCTCAAAAAAGAAAATTTAATGAACAAGAGGATTTAGGTATTGGAAAGATGCAGCTGGATGCTTCATTTAGTCCTGTAGTACAAGTTACATATAATGTCGACACTGCTAGAGTTAAGCAGAGAACAGATTTAGATAAACTTGTTATCGACCTCAAAACGAATGCAACAATAGAGCCAGAGGATGCTATAAGGAAGGCTGGTCAAATCTTGAGAAATCAACTAGATGTATTCACATATTTAGAAGTCCAAGAAGATATCGAAGACGACTCAGATGTTCCTCAAATTGATCCTGTTCTTTTGAGACCTGTAGATGATCTAGAACTTACTGTAAGATCAGCAAATTGCCTTAAAGCGGAGAATATTTATTATATAGGTGACCTTGTTCAAAGGAGTGAAAATGAGCTATTAAAGACACCTAACTTAGGAAAAAAATCGTTAACTGAGATTAAAGATGTATTAGCTACACATAGCTTATCATTGGGCATTAAGTTGGAGGATTGGCCACCAAAAGGTATAGAGAAGAGGTTATGAGACATAAAAAAAATGGTAGACAACTCAACAGAAATTCTTCACATAGAAAGGCACTAATGAAGAATTTAACTCTGTCATTGTTTAAATATGAGCAAATAGAGACATCGCTAGCAAAAGCTAAAGAATTAAGAAGAACAGCTGAGCCTTTAATAACTCTAGCTAAGAAAGACAATCTTATGAGGAGAAGAATAGCGTATTCAAAAATTAGAAATAAACAAGTTGTAAAGAAACTTTTTGAAGATTTAGGACCAAGGTTCAAGGATAGAAATGGTGGATATTTAAGAATTCTCAAAAATGGTTTTAAATCTGGTGATGCGTCACCAAAAGCATTCGTCAAATTAGTAAGTTAACCAAGCTTATCTTTGAGAAAGTTTCCTGTAAAAGACTCCTCTTGATTAGCTACATCTTCGGGTGTGCCTTTCGCAATTAATTTTCCACCTCCAAGTCCACCTTCAGGACCGAGATCAATTATCCAATCTGCTGTTTTTATAACCTCTAAATTATGTTCAATTATAAGAAGTGTATTACCTCTCTGTTTAAGCTTTTCTAAGACTTTGAGAAGTTTGGCAACATCATGAAAGTGTAACCCTGTGGTTGGTTCGTCAAGTATGTAAATAGTTTTACCTGTATCTCTTTTAATAAGTTCTTTTGCTAACTTAATTCTCTGTGCTTCACCACCTGAAAGAGTTGTTGCATTCTGCCCAAGTTTTATATAAGACAAACCAACTTCATCTAGGACATCTAATTTGCGCTTGATTATAGGATAGTTTTCAAAGAATTGGATCGCCTCAGAGATTCTCATATTTAGCACATCATTGATATTCTTACCTTTCAATAGAATCTCTAATGTTTGTTCATTGTATCTTTTACCATTACATTTATCACATTTAACATATACATCAGATAAAAAATGCATTTCTACTCTTATTACACCATCTCCCTCGCATGCGTTACACCTCCCTTCTTTTACGTTAAAACTAAATCGTCCAGGAGTGTAACCTCTAGATCTCGCTTCTTTATTGCGTGAGAATAATTCTCTTATGTGTGTAAATATTCCTGTGTAAGTAACTGGGTTTGACCTAGGGGTTCTTCCTATTGGGCTTTGATCTATCTCTATTATTTTATCTAACTTATCCAAACCTGTTATTTTATTACAACCTGTCTGAGAGTTATCTTTTTCGGAAAATTCATTGTAAATGTATTCATAAATAACATCATTGACAAGAGTAGATTTTCCAGAACCTGATACACCAGTAATACATGTCATAAGACTAAGAGGAATTTCAACATCAATATTTTTAAGATTATTTGCACATGCTTTATGAATTTTCATAATTGAATCTGATTGGATTTCTTTTCTTTTTTTTGGAATTCTTATCCTCTTTTTTTTGGATAGATACATCCCTGTGAAAGAATCTTTTACTTTTTTGATTCCTGATGGTCCCCCAACATAAACTACTTCACCTCCTGATTCTCCTGCGCCTGGTCCAATATCAACTACACAATCTGAATTTAATATAGTATCCTCATCATGCTCTACTACAATTACTGTATTCCCAAGATCTCTCAGGTTCTTTAATGTATCTAGAAGCTTGTCATTATCTCTCTGATGCAATCCAATAGAAGGCTCATCAAGTATATACATAACACCAACTAGGCCAGAGCCTATTTGGCTAGCTAGACGGATACGTTGTGCTTCACCTCCTGATAAGGTTTCAGCACTTCTATCTAGAGTCAGATAATTAAGCCCAACATTATTAAGAAAGCTCAACCTACTCGTAATTTCTTGGACAATTTTATTCGATACCTCTTTGCTCATGCCATGAAATTTATTTTTTTTGAAAAAAGTCAAACATTCTCCTATTGTCATTGATGTAATATCACTGATTGACTTCTTGAAAATAAATATATTTCTACTACTTTCATTTAATCTCGTACCTTGGCAGCTAGAGCACTTATCAACAGATAGATATTTAACTAATCTCTCTTTCTTAGAGTATGAACCAGATTCATATTGTCTCTCAAATTTTTCGATTATCCCTTCCCAAATCTCTTTCTTAACAACAAAGTCATCCATGTCTTTACTTCTGTAGCCTCTTACATATTTCATGTCAACAACATCAGTGCCACTTCCATAAAAAAGTATTTTTTTAAAACTTTGAGGTAATTTATTATAGGGCAATCCGATGTCAACTTTATAATGATCAGCTAGACTCTGAAGTAACAATGAATAGTAAGCACTTTTGTCATCCCAACCGTAAATAGCACCTTTTTTGAGACTCAGCTCTTGATTAACTATAATCTTTTCTGGATCAAAAAATTCTCTCACCCCCAGTCCGTCACAAGATGAGCACGCTCCTGATGGACTGTTGAAAGAGAATAGCTTTGGCTCAAGCTCTGCTATTGAGTAGCCGCAGTGTGGACATGCATATTTTGTTGAGAATACATCTACAATTTTATTTGAATTAGAATCTAGAACGTTCACTATACCTGAGGAGAAATCAGAACATAGCTCTACGGATTCTATGACTCTCATTTTACTGTCATTTGTAATTTTATTAAATCGATCAACTACGAATTCAATATCATTTTTCTTCTTAGGATTTATTACATGATTTATCATATGTTTTGACATTTCTGCAATATCAATTATTTCGCCATTCACTCTAATTCTTCTGAAGCCTTGCTGAGAAAATGATTGGATTAATTTAACGTGTTCACCTTTCTGTTGTTTTACAACTGGTGCAATAATCATAATCTTATTATTTTCATGATCTTTAATAATTTTTTCTGCAATATCACTATAAGACATAGCTTTAAGTTCTATGGAGTGTTCTGGGCATTGTGGTGAACCTACTCTTGCAAAAAGGAGTCTTAAATAGTCGTAGATTTCTGTGACTGTTCCAACTGTAGATCTTGGATTATGAGATGATGATTTCTGTTCTATTGAAATAGCCGGGGACAAACCTTCGATTATATCTACGTCTGGTTTATCCATCATAGATAGAAATTGTCTCGCATATGATGACAAAGACTCCATATATCGTCGTTGACCTTCAGCAAAGATAGTATCAAAAGCCAAAGAGGATTTACCAGAGCCAGATAATCCAGTAATTGTGATAAGTTTGTCTCTTGGTATTTCTATGTTTATATTTTTTAGGTTATGCGTCCTTGCGCCTTTAACGAAAATATTCTTCTTCATGGTAGAGAATGATAGCATCATATTCATCCCCCAAATACCGCTTTTTTTACTCGGAAATTACGATATCACGTAATGATTATATAATAGCTGCATATTTGGGAATATGTGCTCTGATTATGTGGAATTTTTACTATTCGTAAGATAATATTTAAGTTATAGTAGTTTACTCATGGTTAATTCGAGAATAGATGTCTGTAAATAAAGTAATCATTTTGGGTCGCGTTGGGGCTAATCCTGAAGTTAAATACATGCCTAGTGGAAATGCGGTGGTGAATTTGTCTATCGCAACTAATAGGAAGTTTAAGAATCAAGATACAGGTTCTTATGAGGATAAAACTGAATGGCACAGAGTAGTTTTCTTTAACAAACCCGCAGAGACTATTGGCCAATATGTAAAAAAAGGTCAGCAATTATATGTTGAAGGTCGTCTACAAACAAGAAAATGGCAAGATAAAGATGGCGTTGAGAAATATTCTACTGATATTATCTCAGATAACTTCACTTTCATAGGATCCAAGTCGGATAATCAAGATTTCGAAAATAGTTCACCACAGAATAATGAAACTTTTGATCAAAGCGTTCCGTCAACTAGTGACGATGACATTCCCTTCTAAATAAAATGCTAGAAGATAAAAAATTCTACATAAAGACACACGGTTGCCAAATGAATGAGTACGATTCTGATAAACTTGATGATGTTTTACAACATCATTTCAAAATGGAGAGAACAAATAAACCTGAGAGCGCCGATCTCCTTTTTTTAAATACTTGCTCGATTAGAGAAAAAGCTCAAGAAAAAGTATTTCACCAACTTGGAAGATGGAAAAAATACAAGTCAAATAAACCAGATCTTCTCATAGCAGTAGGAGGATGTGTAGCTACTCAAGAAGGAAATAAAATAAAATCGCGATCACCGCAAGTAGATATTATTTTTGGCCCTCAAACTATTCACAGATTACCTAAAATGATTGAAGAGGTCATTAATAAAAAGAAAAAAGTTCAAGTAGATGTTTCATTCCCAGAAATAGAAAAATTTGATTATCTTCCCTCCTCAAAAAAGAAAACACCAAGTGCTTTTGTCTCAATTATGGAGGGATGTAGTAAATATTGTACTTTCTGTGTAGTTCCATATACTCGTGGCGAGGAAGTCAATAGAAGGTTCGATGATATTATATTTGAAGTTTCGAATCTCTCAAAATTAGGAGCTAAAGAGATTGTTCTATTGGGACAAAACGTGAATGCTTATAAATCAGAGAACTATACAAAAGATAAGGTAAATTTCGCTGATTTAATAAGATATGTGTCATACATTGATGGCATTGAGCGGATACGACACACGACGTCTCATCCAATAGATTTTGGTGAGGATTTAATAAATGAGTATAAAAATCCAAAATTAGCGGATAATTTACATCTACCAGTTCAATCTGGTTCGGATAGCATATTGATGCGCATGAAAAGAAAGCACACGTCGTTGGAGTATAAAAGTATTATAAGGAAGATACGCAAGATCCGACCTGACATACACCTGACTTCGGATTTTATCATAGGCTATCCGGGGGAAACTGATAATGAATTCACGGAGACAATCAACTTCATTTATGACGTTAACTTTACTGACGCATATAGTTTTATATATAGTCCTCGACCAGGTACACCTGCTACCCTCGAAAAAGACAACATTTCAATGGAAACGAAAAAGAAGAGATTATATGAATTACAGAACATAATAAGAGAACAGTCCATAGCATATTCGAAAAGCATGCATGGTACACATCAAAGGGTGCTTGTGGAGGAAAGATCTAAAAAGAAACCAGGTGAATATTTTGGGCGGGCGAGTAATAATAAAATCGTAAATTTTAAATCAAGAGAGAATTATATAGGAAATTTTGTAGACGTTGAAATTACTAATGTTACGCAAAATATTGTTTTTGGAGAAATAATAAATCAAAATATTGAAAAGGAAAAACAGAACGCAAGGGCTAAAATTGCCAAGTAAAAACACTCATGCAAATTTAACACTAAAGCCACAAGATAATGTCAGGCTTGCAAAGTTATGTGGAACACTTGATGAAAATTTACGACAGATTGAATCTTTTATGAATGTTGAAATATCTAATCGTGGTAATAATTTTACTATCAAAGGAAATGAGACAGATGTTCCAAAAACATCCGATTTAATTCAAAAATTATATATTATTTCTGAATATGAAGATCTAACACCAAAACAACTTCATATGATCATGAACGATGATTTTGAGAATAGTAGTATAGTTGAAGGCTCAACTGAAAGCGTAAATGATGCACTTAGATGTAAAAAAATAAACATAAAGCCAGTCACTAAGTCACAGAAAAATTTTATTCACTCTATGTTTTCAAATGATTTAGTTTTTGGTCTTGGTTCAGCTGGTACTGGTAAAACATTCCTAGCTGTAGCGTCTGCAATATATTTCCTAGAGCAAGGGTTAGTGAAAAAAATTTTTCTTGCTAGACCAGCAATTGAGGCGGGTGAAAAGTTGGGTTTTTTACCAGGAGATCTTGCTGAAAAAGTAAATCCATATTTACAACCAATTTATGATGCTCTCAATGAGATTACCGGACAATCGCAACTTAACAAGTTGCTAGAAAAGAAAATTATAGAAATAGTCCCTCTTGCTTATATGAGAGGGAGGACTCTTAATGATGCATTTATCATATTAGATGAAGCTCAAAATACAACTATTGCTCAAATGAAAATGTTTTTAACTAGAATTGGATTTAGATCAAAAACAGTTGTCACAGGTGATCTCAGTCAGACCGATTTACCAAAAGGAACTAAGTCAGGTCTTACAGATTGTATTGAATTTATTGATAAAGTTAATGGTGTTTCTATCATAGAATTTAAGTCTAGTGAAGTTATAAGACATAAAATAGTAAGAGATATTATTAAAGAATATGAAAAAAGAGATAAATAAATCATTGAGTGTCAAATTTATAGACTATGAGGTCCGTAATGGTTACCCAAGCGAACATAAGATACGCAAATGGGCAAGGGAAGCTTATCTTGGGCAAAATCAGAACTCAGTAAATATAAAACTTGCTTCAGTAAGTGAGATGAAATCTTTGAGTATGAAATTCTTCAATAAAAAAAATCCATGTAATGTACTTTCTTTCCCTGATGTTTTAACACGATTAAACCACTCACATTTTCTCGGTGATATAATAATCTGTGGAGAGGTAGTAAATAGAGAATCAAAGAAATATAACATAGATTCTGACAAAAGATGGGCTCATATGGTTATTCACTCTATGCTGCACCTGCAAGGTTATGATCACATGCTTAAAAAGAGTAAACAGGTCATGGAGAGAAAAGAAATAGATTTAATGAAACGGATAGGTTTTTCTAACCCTTATTATGAAAACTAAAAAAATATCAGTATTCGAAAATTTAACAAAAATTTTTTCAAATTCCCCAAAGGAGAAAGTTGATCTGCTAGAGTTATTGAGAGAGTCTGTATTGGGAGGTCTTCTAGATAATGAGTCAATGACCATGATTGAAGGCGTTTTCAAAGTATCAGAGATACAAGTCCGAGAAATAATGATACCTAGACCTCATATGAAAGTTATCGATATTGCAGATGATCTAAATGAAATCATTAAAAAAGTCACGACATCAGGTCATTCTAGATTCCCTGTTATTGATGATAATAAGGACGAAATAATAGGTGTCCTTTTGGCAAAAGATTTACTAAAAAAAGTATCCGATGTTGACAATGATGGGTTTGATTTACATGAACTACTAAGACCTGCAGTATTTGTTCCTGAAAGCAAAAGAGTAAACATCCTTCTAAATGAATTTAAAGCAAATCGTAACCACATTGCTATTGTCATCGATGAACATGGTGGTGTTTCTGGTTTGATAACAATTGAAGATGTCTTAGAGGAAATTGTGGGTGAGATTGATGATGAACATGATCAGCGTAATGATTCACTTATTATTTCTAAAGGAGATAACGAATACATTGTAGATGCATTGACGTCATTAGACGATTTCAACTCATATTTTTCGTCTGACTTTGAAGATGATGATATAGAAACGATAGGTGGATATTTGACAAATCAGTTTGAAAAGGTACCAGGTATTTCAGAAGTCCTTCACACGAAGAACTTATCTTTCAAGGTGTTATCTGCAGATTCAAAAAAAATTAAGAGAGTCCAAGTTATTGTAGAAACCAACGGCAAGGATTAAGTTTGATCTTGTGAATGCAAAGGAGTTAATTGCCATTATTCTAGCCGGCATCTTGTATGTTTCAGCCTTTCCTCCATTTAATTTTAAATTTATAATCTATATTTCACTTATAATTTTCTTGAGTTTAATAATATTACAATCAAAAAAGAATGCGATGATCTTATCATTTATTTATGGATTTGTAATATTCTCTTTGGGTACCTCTTGGATTTTTAATAGTATCTATACATATGGAAATGGAGGAATTTTTATTTCGAGCATTCTTACTGTCATTTTTATTCTAGTACAATCAAGTTATTTCCTTATAATCGGTTTTTTTATTAATAGAAGTTATTTCAATTTTGAGAATAAACTCTCAATACTTGCTCCCGCGTCATTTTTGGTATTGATTGAATATGCACGCTCTCACTTATTTACTGGTTTCCCCTGGCTGATTATTGGATACAGTCAGATACACACAATTTTTGATAATGTTTATCCGTTAATAGGAAGTTATTTTGTTAGCTTTATCACTGTTTTGATCTCTACATATATAGCTATTTCATTTATTAATAGGAAAGAAACTATACATAATAAAACTATTTTGTTAAGTATAATTTTAATAATATCTATTATTCAATATAGCAAACCCTGGGTTAAGGATTCCGATGAGTCTATTTCTTTTGCAATAATACAACCTAATATTAAACAAGATTATAAATTTAATATGTCAAACCTCAACAAGATAAAGCAAAAATACATATCATTATCACGAGGGATAGAGAGTGATTTAATCATAATGCCGGAGACAGCACTACCAATTGTGCATAAATCAAGTTCACATTTTTATAGAGACAAAATTCTCACACAAGCAAACAGCATAATTTCTGGAATTTTTAGAAAAGATAAAAATCATATTTTTAACAGCATGCTTCTTCTCAATAAAACAGAGCAATTTTATGATAAGAGACACCTAGTGCCTTTTGGTGAGTATACACCATTGAAGTCACTACTAGAGCCTCTAGCTGAGACTCTTGCTATTCCAATGTCTGATCTATCATCCGGGGCTTCAAATCAAAATATTTTCACGTACAAGACTTTTAAACTGATACCCATAATTTGCTTTGAGTCTGCATATCCATCGTTAATTGAAACAAATGATAATGACTATAGTGTTATAATCAATTTAAGTAATGATTCTTGGTTTGGTGATTCCTTTGCGCCACATCAACATCTTCAGATAACGCAGGTTAGAGCGATGGAATTTCAGCGGAATCTCATAAGATCTGCTAACACAGGTATATCAGCACACATCAATAAGTATGGAGTAGTCTTAAATAAATTAGACTTCAATACTTCTGGGATAATTCAATCAGATACTTCTGCCACAAAAGGTTCAACACCATTTAGTCGTTTTGGTGATTACCCGCTTTTAATGCTAGTATTTATAATAGTAATTTCTTATGTAGTAAGAGTTGTAAAATATGAGTGATGATTACGACCCTAAAAAGGTAGAAGAAAAAATTCAGAAGTATTGGAAAAATAATGATTCTTTTTCTACATCAATTGATGTAGATAAAAGTGAGAGTTATTATTGTTTATCAATGTTTCCATATCCAAGCGGTAAATTACATATTGGACATGTTAGAAATTATACAATTGGCGATGTTATCTCACGTGCTAATCGGATGCTAGGTAAAAAAGTTTTCCAACCAATGGGATGGGACTCTTTCGGATTACCGGCAGAAAATGCAGCAATCAAGAATAAAATTCATCCAGAAGAATGGACCAAAAAAAATATAGAATATATGAAGGGTCAATTAAAAAGACTTGGGTTTAGTTACAACTGGAATCAAGAATTATCAACTTGTGAGCCGAGTTATTATAAGTGGGAGCAATGGTTTTTTCTTAAATTGCTTGAAAAGGGCCTAGTTTATCGAAAAAAATCTGAAGTAAATTGGGATCCAGTGGATAAGACAGTTCTGGCAAATGAGCAAGTGATCGATGGGAGAGGTTGGAGATCAGGTGCAATAGTAGAACGAAGAGAAATACCACAATGGTTTCTGAGAATATCATCATATTCAGAAGAATTACTAAGTAGCTTAGACGAACTTTCGGATTGGCCTAAATCTGTAATAACTATGCAGAAAAATTGGATAGGTAAGTCAGTGGGTGCTGTCATCAAATTTAAGATAAAGGGAACAAGTGATTATTTAGATGTCTATACAACAAGACCAGATACAATATGTGGCGTTGCTTTTCTGGCACTATCCCCGAATCATCCATTCTTTAATTCTGAAATACAGCTTTCTGAGGATGTGAAAAAGTTTATCCTTAAATGCTCCAAAATTAAAGTATCTGAAGAGACTGTCAATCAACTAGACAAGGAAGGCATCAAGACAGAATATATAGCAGAGAATCCTATCACTAAACAAGACGTCCCCATATGGGTTGCTAATTATGTACTATCTGATTATGGGACTGGTTGTGTAATGTCAGTTCCTGCCCATGATCAGAGAGATTATGAATTTGCAAATAAATACGACCTTCCTTTTGTGAAAGTTATAGATTCAGAGCATGTAAGTGCAGATCAAGCATATACAGGTGAAGGTAAACTAGTTAATTCTTTAGAATTTTCAGGTTTGAGTTCAAAAGAAGCTAAGAAAAAGATAATTAAATTTCTTGAAGTAAATAATTTAGGTAGATCGAAGGTTAATTATCGACTCAGAGATTGGGGCATATCACGTCAAAGATATTGGGGTTGCCCAATACCAGTCTACTATCATGAGGATGGTACTATGTACCCAATTACAGAATCAGAGCTTCCAGTGGAGTTACCAAAAGATATTGATTTTAGTGTTGATGGTAATCCGCTAGATTCTCATCCATCATGGAAATATATGCAATGTCCTCGCACAGGGAAAAAATCTATACGCGAAACAGATACCTTTGATACATTTTTTGAGTCATCTTGGTACTACCTGCGGTTTTTATCTGCAAATAATAATGAAAAAATATTGGATGATAGAGTAAATTCTTGGCTTCCAGTTGATCAATATGTAGGCGGAATCGAGCATGCTATCTTGCATTTATTATACGCACGTTTTTTTCATAAACTCATGAGAGATTTAGGACTAGTAAAGTCATCTGAGCCATTTAAATCACTTTTGTCTCAAGGGATGGTATTAAAAGATGGTGCAAAAATGTCAAAATCTAGAGGAAACACCATTGATCCTGACGATATAATTGAGAGATATGGTGCAGATACATTGAGGCTTTTTATTATGTTTGCAGCTCCACCAGAGAATAATTTAGAGTGGTCTGATTCTGCTATTGAGGGATCATACAAATTTCTTAAAAGATTTTGGAAATTTTCATACAGAATTAAAAAGTTGAATAATGACACTGATCACAAAGATAACGAATTATTTGATAGTGTTAATATTAAGTTAAATAGAAGTATTGATAAGGTAACTAATGATATATTCGTAAGGAAGAATTTTAATACAGCGATATCAACTATTATGGAATTACTTAATGACTTTTCTAAATATTTAGACCAAGAGACACCTAATAAAGAGTTCTGCATGTACGGTTTACAGGTAATGCTTAAGTTACTCTCTCCTTTTGTACCACATATTAGTCAAAAAATTTGGTGGGACTGCATTAATTCTGAGAGCATATTGGACCAATCATGGCCAGTATCTGATAAAAACTCGTTAATCGAGAAGGAGACAGAGATTGTTGTGCAAATTAATGGTAAAGTCAGAGGACGAATCCTTGTAAAACCCGGATCTTCAAAAGATCAGGTAAATATTTTAGTTAAGGAAAATGATAAAATATCTAAATATTTTGATAGAAAAGAGAGAAAAATTATCTTTATTAGAGATAAAATAATCAACTATGTCTTATAAATGAACAGATATCTGATAATTTCATATGTGGCTATAAGTTTGCTGGTTAGTGGCTGTGGTTTTCAGCTACGAGGTAATATTAATCTACCACCAGACCTGAAACAAGTTTCTGTTGTATCAGAAAAATATAGTGATTTAGTTAAGACTCTAAATCAGAGCCTGTCTAATAGTGATATTCAAGTCATTGATAGATCTGATAAAGATCTCTATAGAGTGAAAATTGTATCCGAAGTATTTAATAGAAGACAATTATCAATAAATATTACAGGTAGAGTGAATGAATATGAGTTAATTTATAATGTCATTTATCAAATAAGTAGTCCAAATGAAAAATTGAAAGAAGAGACTTTATCACTCTATCGAGATTATTCATTTGACGAAAATAATATAATGGGTAATACCGATAGAGAATCACAAATTAAAAAAGAGATGATCTCTAATGCAGCATCACTGATATTCACTAAACTACTTGCGAGAATAAAAAATAGAGGCTTATAGTTTTATTTTGTAACAGGTCCATAAGGTGATGACCTTATCTGATCGTGAGTTACCATTCTATATTCTACGAATTCATTAAGGCTATCAAAATGAAAAAAAGGGTTATGTATGATTTCATCTTTGAGTATCGATGTTTTTTTTGTGGAATAATTGTGGCCCGGGAGGATCAATGTATTACTGTTTAAACTCTCGCGTATTTGAATCAGCGATTTATACATTAATTCTGGATCACCACCATGAAGATCGCAACGACCACAACCAAATACAAATAAGGTATCACCTGCAATTAGATCATCATCTATGTAATAACATGTAGACCCTGGTGTATGTCCAGGCGTATGAATACATTTAATTACTGTATCACCTAGATAAATCAAATCACCACCATAGTTCAAATCAAAGTTATCATATTTTTTCCCCCAAAAAACATGTTCATCATGATTAATATTTATAGGTACATCATAGTCGTTCAGAACTTCGTCTATTGCATTAACATGATCATTATGACTATGAGTGAGAAGTATTCTCTCAAGAGACAAACTTTTTTGTTGTATATACTCAAAAATCTCCGTCAAATTCCATGCAGGATCAATTAAAGCACACTTCTTAGAAGCAATATCCTCTATTAAATAAATGAAATTCGCCATTGGACCACTCTCAAAGGTCGTTATCTTATATGGCTTTTTTATTTTAATCATAGTATGAGTATAATCTTATTTTATGTTATAGTACAAACATGACAGAAATAGTTTTAAAACCTGAGTTGATTAAAAATATTCAAAAAGTATTAATTGATTATGAGTCAGCTAATCAAGATCCAATTTTAGCTGCACAATATTTGTCAGCAATTGTGGGATCCATAGTGGCAACCTCAAATTTACCACCTGATCAACAAGAGGAGATATTAAAACAGATTCTTGATTTTACAAAATACGTATATGATCAACAAACTCAGGGAGTATCACCAGAGCCAGCTAGTAATGAATCTAAAGAGGCTTTTGGAATTTGGAAACCAAGTTAATTATTAATTTGTTTGATTAGCTGCAAACCTTTATAAACCAGACCAGTATAAACCTGAAGAAGGTTTGCTCCAGCTCTTAATTTATCATCTGCATCTGACTTAGACATAATGCCGCCACATCCAACTATAACTGTATCTGTATGTAACCATTTTTTGCAGACTTCTATCATCTTAGTTGACTTTTTTAAAAGTGGAAGTCCGCTTACTCCTCCATTAGTATGATCGTGTTTCCTTGTAGACAACAGAGATTTGTCCACAGACGTATTAGTTAAAATTACCCCTTGGATTTCATGAATATCTATAATTCTACAAAGTTCTTCAATCTTTTTTTCATCATGATCTGGCGATATTTTCAATAAAATTGGAATATTCTTTTTATTCTTCTTAGATAATTCGTCACAGCATCGTTTGACTTTGTACAGAAAGTCATTGAGATATTTTTTTGTATGAAGCTCCCTCAGATCTTTTGTGTTTGGGGATGATATATTAAGCGTAATGTAATCACAAACATCAAAAATCTCTCTTATACAATAATTGTAATCTTCATGTGCAGATTCAAGACTAGTTGAAGAATTTTTGCCAACGTTTACTCCTATAGGGATTTTTCTCTCGAAAGATTTAAGTTTATTCTTTAAGTATAAGACTCCTTTGTTATTAAATCCAAGGTGATTTACAATCGCCATATCATTTGACAACCTATAAACCCTTGGTTTTTTGTTACCATACTGAGCTCTTGGAGTCACTGTTCCGAGTTCGATGAATCCTAGGCCTATATTATTGCTAAAATTAAGATAATCACCGTTTTTGTCAAACCCAGCAGCTAAACCTAGCTCTCCTGCAAAGTTTATCCCCATCAATTTAATAATTTTCTGGTCTTTTTGATTATTTTTTAGAAGATATTTATAAAGAAAATCTGCAGCTCTTAAACTTACATTATGGGACATCTCAGGTGGCAGTAAGAAGATAAATTTTTTATAGAGATCAAATAAGATACGAATACTCCTGTTTGATATTGATTATGAATACGTTGTTCCAGTTTAACATATTTCGGTTGACAACTATTATAAATAAAATTAGAATCATTCTAAATAGACTTACAAAAAACAGTGTAGTTTTTGGGAGAGAATTATGAGTTTAAAGGGTTCTAAAACTGAACAAAATTTAAAAGATGCTTTTGCAGGGGAGTCTCAAGCAAATAGAAGATATTTATACTTTGCTGCAAAGGCTGATGTAGAAGGGCAAAATGACGTTGCAACCGTCTTTCGGTCAACTGCAGAGGGGGAAACTGGTCATGCACATGGACACTTAGAATATCTTGAAAAAGAATGCGGTGATCCTGCAACAGGTGAGCCAATTGGTGACAGCGAATCTAATCTCAAGGCCGCAATAGCTGGAGAAACACATGAATATACTGATATGTATCCCGGGATGGCTAAAACTGCAAGAGATGAGGGTTTCGATGAAATTGCTGATTGGTTTGAGACACTTGCTAAAGCTGAACGTTCTCATGCTAACAGATTTGCAAAAGCGCTAGAAGCACTCGTATAGTTTTTATGAATACTCTCTTAGATGGGGAGTGTACTAATGGGAGAGAGAATGGAAGGTGGTTTAGAGAGACCGGTTCGCCATAATGTTGACTGGAAAAATCCTGATTATCTAAATGAGGATTTGTTTGAGAAAGAATTAAGGAGAGTCGCAGATGCATGCCATGGATGTAGAAGGTGTGTCAGTTTATGTAAATCTTTCCCCTCATTATTTGATCTTATCGATGAATCTGAGACTTTCGAAGTAGATGGTGTTGAATATTCTCAATTTGAAGAGGTTGTTAACCACTGCTACTTATGCGATCTCTGTTTCTTAACAAAATGTCCCTATGTCCCACCTCATGAGTGGGAAATAGATTTTCCACACCTAATGCTACGTGCTAAGACAATTAAGTTTAATAAAAAAAGAATATCGTTTCGAGATAGAATCCTAACATCTACTGACTTGCTTGGTAAAATATTTGCAAATAGAATTTTTGCACCGATCGTGAATTATTTTACTAAGCTCTCATTTTTCAGGAAGATACTCTCAAGATTATTGCATATACACATAAATGCCAAGTTACCAGTGTTTACATCTACTACAGCAAAATCTATGGCCTCACGACTTGATTATATTTCTGGAACAGATAATAAAGTTGCTATATACACTACTTGTTACCATAATTATAATCAACCAGAGATAATAGAAGATTTATCTTTAGTGCTTAAACATAATAATGTGTCTGTTCAGATTATCAAAAAAGATAATTGTTGCGGTATGCCAAAACTAGAGTTAGGTGATCTCGAAAAAGTTGAATCTTTCATGAAATCTAATTCTAAAGAATTAACTAAATATATTCAAAACGGTTTTAAGATAATAGCCCCTGTACCGTCATGTGTTTTAATGTTTAAACAGGAACTCCCTCTGATGTTCCCTGAAAATATAGATTTGAAAAGAATTGCTGAATCAATTTATGACCCATTTGAGTATTTATTCTTTTTGCATAAATCAGGGATGCTTAAAATGGATTTTAAAAAAGGGTTAGGATCGGTCTTTTATCAGGTTGCATGCCATCAACGGGTTCAAAATTTTGGACTATTAACAAAGAAAGTACTAGAACTTGTGCCAGATACGAATGTCGAGGCTTTAGAGAAATGTTCTGGGCATGATGGCACCTATGGAGTGAAGGAAGAGACACATAAAATATCTGTTAAGCTAGCAAGACCAATTATTAAAGCATTGGATTCAGGAAATTACCCAAAATTTATTAGTGACTGCTCTTTAGCTGGGAATCATATAGCTAATATATCAAGTAAAAATCACGTTTCCAATCATCCAATTACACTTATTAAAAATGCATATGGGATTAATTAACAAAAGAGGAGATAATGAAAATCCTAACGTATAACAGTTTGCTCTCATTAAAAGATTACGAAAAACAACGGGAACAAATAAAAACCAACGCCATTAATCATAAAAAACGTCGATCTGTAACGATCGGAGAAAATATCATCCTTCTTTTTGAGGATTTCACGACAATACATTATCAAGTACAAGAAATGCTGAGAATAGAGAGAATAACCAAAAAAGTCGACGTACAAGAGGAACTGAATGCATATAACCCGTTGATACCAGATGGAAATAACTTAAAAGCTACAATGTTAATAATGTATCCTAATGTTATTCAAAGAAAACAAATGTTAATGAAGCTTAACGGCATAGAAAATGAAGTTTGGATATCTGCTAATAATCATAAACGAGTTTTTGCTATTTCTGACGAAGATCTTGATAGGTCCAATGAGAGAAAAACTTCTGCAGTACATTTCCTGAGATTTCAATTTGATGTCAAATATATTGAATTACTCAAAACTGCTACTAAGATTAATATTGGGATAAGTCACTCAGAGTATGAGCTATGCAGTGAATTAACAGATGATATTACTAGATCTTTAATGGCTGATTTTGACTAGTCTTTATTTTTAACTTTTATCAGAACTTCAGTTTTTTCAATAACTAGAGATTTCGGAAGGTTTGGAAGTTTAGAAAAGTTGATTTCTTCCTCTCTGATATCTGTAAGTAGATTTGTTGATGTATTATAAATATGGTGATGTGGAGATAAATTAGTATCATAAAATTTACAATCATTTTGTAGATCAATAGTCTTCAAAATATTCTTTTTCTCAAAAAGATAAAGAGTGTTGTAAATAGTGGCTTGTGATATTTCAAGCCCCGCTTTTGAGGCTGTATCAATTAAATCTGCTGTGGTAAAGTGCTGATTTTCTCTAAAAATTATTTCTGCCAACTCCACCCTTTGCTTAGTTGGAGTGATACCATTCTCTTTTAAGAATTCAACGAATTTCATGATAATCATATTATAATCAAAGTCTATGTATTTTAAACACTATTTTGTAAGATTTTTAATAATTTTACTCATAATGGACGAGTCTTGATTACCATGATCCGCATTTACTACTTTTTTTAGTATCCTTCTGGCGTATTTAGCACCATTTAACGTAAGCCCATACTCTCTACATAGTCCCGTTGCTATATTCATATCCTTTAAATGGAGTTTAGACTTAAAACCAGGGTTGAAATGTCCTTTTATAATTCTGGTGCCATGTATATCAAGAATTTTGCTGTATGCAAAGCCTCCCATGAGCGCTTTTTGCACTAGAACAGGGTCAGTCCTCGTCTCTTTTGCTAGCGCGAGAATTTCACTAACAGCTACAATTGTCTGCGCAACAAGAATTTGATTACAAGCTTTCGCAATCTGTCCACTTCCGCTTTTTCCGACATATGTAATGTTATCTCCAAGACAAGATAGCAGAGACCTCATTTTTTTATAGATCCTCTCATCACCTCCTACCATTATTGAGAGTTTTGCATTAATAGCTCCAATCTCGCCTCCAGAGACCGGACAGTCTAGAATGTATGAATTTTTCCTCTTTAATTTCTTCGCTATTTTTATAGATGTACCTGGAGATATTGTGCTCATGTCAATGAGTGTTGATTTTTGTTGAATATTATCAAATATGTTGTTTTGGCCGAAAACAACTTCATTTATTGCTTTGTCATCAGTGAGATTTAAGAAAATAATCTTACATGTTGAGGCGAGGCTGCTGATGGAACTACACTGAATCCCACCTTTACTTCTTACATTTTTCGCCACTGATTTTCTTCTGGCAAAGAATTTAACTTTATAACCTGATTTAAGGAGGTTAATAATCATAGGTTTCCCCATGATACCCAAACCTATAAAACCTATTTCATCATGAGATATTTTTTTTCCCATGGTATATTGTATAAGAAATACTCGTCTATTGATATGAAAATAACATTTAGCCAAATCTTGAATGATAATCCTATACCTAAATCGCGTCTATATCTAATTTACGGAGACCCGTACCATCTTATGAACGAGACGCAGTCGATACTTAAAAAGAACTTTGATGATGAGACAAATTATAATACTCACTATGTCGATAATGATTCATCACTTGAAGAGATAAAGAATGATTGTGAGTCTTCATCTTTATTTTCTCGCAACGATGTTATTATTATCAATATCGTATCTTCATCTGTACCAAAAAAATTATCAGATTATATACAAGATGTAAAATTACTAGATGGTGTAACTATTATATTGAAATTTACGAAATCAAACACCTCAATTAAAAAAAATAAATTTTTAGACTTTATTGATAAACACTATGTGGCTATAGAAATAAGACCTTTGAATAATAATAATTTAGATGTGTGGTTAAAATCAAAACTGAGTTCTGCAGGTATATGTTACGATAATAAGTCACTTGAATTAATTAAAGAGATGCATGATGGTAATACTTCAAATATGTCACAAGAAATTTATAAAATGTCGATTTTAAAACCAGAAAGAGTTGACGAGTATCTGTCTAGTGTACACAAGACATCAAAATACTCAGAATTTGACCTGATAGATTCTATTCTGAATCAAAATCATGGCAGAAGCTTAAAAATATTAAGACACCTCAGAGACTTAAATGTCTCTGAAGTCTACGTGCTTTATTTATTACAGAGTGAAGTGAGGAAATTTCTATATCTAAAACAAAACTTATCTCCTAAACCTTATATCCCAAGTTTCAAACAAAAACAATATAATGAAGTAATGTCTCAGTTTAGTTCTTCGTCTCTAGAGATCTTAATAAGGCATTGTTTCTTGCTAGATAAATATATAAAATCCAATTCAGAAATGTCATATGTTTGGGATAATTTCGAGGAGATAGTAGTAATGCTAACTTCATCCCATCATCGTGATATGATAGAAAAGAGACTTGTATATGAATATTAAGAAATCTATAGATGAAATGTGTGACAGAGCTCGTAACTCACGTTTAGATGTTGGAGATTATGACATACGACAAAGGAATGCTATGTTGAAAAATCTTTGTCTATTAATAAAACAGAACCAATCAAGCATAATATCATATAATAAAAAAGATTTAATCGTCGCAGAGAAAAAAAAACTTTCTGAGAGCTTTATTGATAGGATGACTCTTTCTTCTGATCGGATAAAATCGATGATAAATTGTATAAGACACATAATCAAGCTACCAGATCCCCTCTATAAAAAAACAAAATCTACTAAATTAGAAAATGGGATTTATTTGTCACAAATGAGAGTACCTCTGGGAACCATAGCGATAGTATATGAATCTAGACCTAATGTAACCATAGATGCTGCATGTTTATGTTTAAAATCTGGGAACTCAGTTATCCTGAAAGGTGGGTCTGATACGTTGAATACAAACCAGTATTTAGTGAAACTTATAGAGATTGCGCTAAAGAAGGCGAATATGAGTAGTGATTTAGTTCAACTTGTTAGGACAACAAATAGACAAGCATTGAAATATTTATTAAAGAAAACTGATCATATTGATGTTGTGATTCCTAGAGGAGGAAAGTCACTTATTGAGATGATTATGCAAGAATCTAAAATTCCAATGATAAAACACTTAGATGGTAATTGTCATGTTTTTATTGATAGAGATGCCGATCATAAGGTAGCTTTGAATGTCTCGTTAAATTCTAAGGTGCAGAGACTTGGTGTTTGTAATGCCATAGAGACTTTACTTATACATGAAAAATATTCTATTAAGAAATCGTCGGAGATATTATCGGCATTGAGAGACTCGGGTATTGAAATAAGAGGTTGCAAAAAAATAAAGAAAATATTTCCTAAATCAAAGATTGCTTTTGAGAGCGACTGGTATAGGGAATATTTAGGGCCAATTTTAGCAGTTAAGATTGTTAAGTCTCTAGATGATGCGATATCGCATATTTCTAAATATGGTTCTATGCATACAGATGCTATAATTTCTAGAGATAAAGATGCTATCAAGAGATTTCTACAGAATGTAGATTCAAGTTCAGTCATGGTAAATACATCTACAAGATTTGCAGATGGTTTCGAGTATGGTCTAGGAGCTGAGATAGGAATAAGTACTGATAAATTGCATGCACGTGGTCCTGTAGGGTTAATTGGTTTAACTAATCAAAAGTATATTGTTACAAGTAAAGGAAAAATAAGACAATAGAATGAACTCTAAACAAAAGCTTGGTATCTTCGGTGGATCATTTGATCCAGTTCACTTGGGACACATTACAACTCTGTTGGAAATTAAAAAATCTCATAATTTTGACGAGATAATATTTATACCTACATTTATTACTAATTCTACAAAAAAAATTGTCGCGACTCCTGAACAAAGAATAAAAATGTTGGATATCAGTTTGGATAAACATAATTTAAAAATAGATTTACGTGAAATTCAAAGAAAAGGTACATCTTATACAGTTGATACTTTGAGATCGCTTCGACAAGAATTCTCAAAAGCAGATTTAGTTTTAATTTTAGGTTCTGATGCTTTCCATACCTTATCAGCGTGGAAAGAATATAAGCAAATTTTAGATTTTTGTAATATTATCATTCTAAAAAGAGATGGGCACCCTTTTGATGACCTTGTGAAAAGTACGCCCAAATTTCTATCTGAGAAAATCACAAAAGACGTTACTGTATTTGATAGTAAAAGATATGGTAATATATTGTATGAAGATGCTATGGAAATCAAAATCTCATCAAGCATGGTAAGAGAAAAATTGAAAAATAACCAATCGGTCGAAGGACTCGTGGATAAGGATTTACAAGAGTGGTTAGCTCTGCATAAGATTTATTAGTAATGAAATTATTATCTAACGTACAAAATATTTTAGAGGATAACAAAGCTGAGGATATTTCTATTCTAGATGTAAAAGATAAATCTTCAGTCACTGATTTCATGATGATCGCTTCTGGACGCTCGACTAGACATATTCAGGCAATCGCAGATAATCTGATAGATAAATTGAAAAAGGATAAGATTAAACCACTTGGCATAGAGGGCTATAATCAATCAGAGTGGATTTTAATAGATTATGGCGACCTTTTAGTTCACGTAATGCATCCTACAGCAAGAGAATTTTTCTCTTTGGAGAAGCTATGGGATGAAAGCATTAATTCTGGGGTTCATTCAAATTAAAAAATGAGCAGAATATTTTTATATCTCTCAAAAATCTTGGGTATTCTTTTAATATTAGTTTTTTCGGTTGTTATAATTACAGAGAATACTGATGTTATTTATAGATATTACAAAGATAATATAAAAAGTGAATTCGAAAAAAGAACAAATTTAAAAGTAAACTTTGATTCATTATCAATAAAATGGAATGGTTTAAGTCCATCAATTATAATTAAAAACTTAGTTTTACATAAACAAGACAGCCAATTGTTAGTAAGTGAAAAGCTTATCGTAAGAACCGGCTTAAAGCTGCCATCTGAACATGCTCTTTTTACTATTAAAGAATTAGATTTAGTAGGATCTAATTTATCAGTTCAATTCAATCAAAGCGAAATATTGATCAATGATTATGATGTCTTTGCGAACCTTAATTCAGAACTGAAAGAATATTCAAAAGATAAAATAAAATTTAGATTGTCCAATTCAATTATAAATCTATATAACTCAAATACTGGAGAGAAGTATAATTTAAGAAATTTAAATGCAGTGATTTTTGATGGTTCTGATTCATATAATCTATTTACAACGTTTAATCGTAATAATGATAAGCAAATTTTTCACCTAGCCTCTAGATTTACCATTGATAATAAAAAATTTAGCGGATCACTTTACCTCAAAGGTGCTAATGTAGATCATAGTTATGATGATCTAATTTCTAGTGATATTACATTATCCTTAAATAATCTAAATTTTACACTATGGGCTGAAATTAAGAATAACAAATTAAAACAAAGTAATGGTAATGTAAAATTTGACAATGCCTATCTATCAAGTAGTTCAACAAACCAGTTACACAAAATCAATGATGGTAATTTTAGATTCAAATATGAACATCTAAATGAAAAAAGATTATTTACATTTGATAGATTGAATATGAATATTGACAATCTTGATTATGAGAATAATGAGGTATCACTAGAATTGAAAAATAATCGTCTGGATAATATCAAAGTCAAAAAAATATTCGTTAAAACAGCAATAAGTTTATATGAAAATTTATTTTCCAAAAAAGACAAGTTATTGTTCGCTGATAACACGCTTAGTCAGAGAGGATATCTTGAAAATATTGTACTAGCTAATCTTCAATCTATTCTAAACTTTAATTATGAATTTTCATATAGAGATATTGGTACGAACTTGTCCAGTGGGAAATATTTTATTAATGGACTTAATGGTGTTGTGATTGGTAATGGAAACTCAGGTATTTTAAGAACATCTTCGTCAGAATTATCTGTAACTGAAGATAATAAATTTTTACTAGGTCTAAATAATCTCTCTGGGTCAATGATCTTCAAAATTCGTCCAAATAGTATAAAGATATATTCAGATGATATTAATATTAATGATCAACAGATTTTAAACTTAAGTGGGAAAATATCAAAAGATTCATACAATCTCAGATTTGTTACCAACGGTAATCTCGACTTACTGAAGGAGCAAAATTTTTTTCAAAATATTAGTCTAAATAAGAACTATGTGATTAATTCTGGTTATTCATTAGAGTTTGTCATGATGAAAAATAAATCAAAGTTTAAAAATTATGGGATAATCGAATTTGATGGTTTTTCATTAAAGAACAGCTCAAAAAATATTTTTGTTTCTAGTGATAGATATAAAGTAGCATTTCTAGATAAATTAGTATTAGCTAACGAGAGTATAGTGATGCTAAATAACGATAAATATAAGTTAAAAGTTGACAGCGGAATTAGTAGAGGTGATCTTTTCTATAGAATTACTGCAACTGGATTACTATCCTCGGAAAATATTAAGTCTGTAGTAAAAATGAAATTACTAAATTCGTTAGATGGAGAGGCTCAATCAACCATTAGTTTAAAGTACACTAAATCTAAAAATCCCTCTTTGATAGGAGAGATTAGGAGTGACATGATTGGATTTAAACTTGATTTGTTTAGTCCTCTAAAAAAAAATAAAAACGAAGAGAGAAAGTTATTAGTAAAGAGTGATCTTATGAAAGATAGAGGATATTTTGATATTTCATATGATGTTTATGATATGAGAATCTCTAATGAACTAGAAATTATGAATATCAATATAGTATCACCATTTCTGAGAGGTAATGTTAAAATTCCTAATAACATAACAGATAAGAATAAAATACTTGCTAAATTACAATATTTTGATCTTAATCAATTTAGTGGTATTGCAGATCCTAGAGAGTATCTGCCAGTGAAACTACAAATTAAAAAACTAAAAATATATGATAGTTTCTTTAATAATTTTAATTTGCAAACATCTATGCATACTGATGGAGTATCTATTGATAAAATTTCTTTTGCAAATGATTATTTAACGATGAATGGACAAGGTAAATGGCTTGATAATACCGCCGGACAAATGACATTCTTTGATGGTAACTTCAATAGTACAAACTTCGGAAAATCGTTAGATAACTTCGGATATAAAAACCTCATTAAAAAGGGAAAGTTGAATTCTAGATTAATTGGACAATGGCCTAATTCTCCTGAGACTTTTTCTTTAAAAAATTTTGATGGAAAAATAATTCTTGATTTAAAGGATGGTGACTTTCTTCAAGTGACAAGGGAAACAAAAGTTATTGGTCAATTACTAGGATTATTTAGTATTGCATCTCTACAAAAAAGACTTTCCCTGGACTTCAGTGATTTTTTCTCTTCTGGTCTGTCTTTTGATCAAATGACTGGTGAATTTGCATTTCTCGACTCTACCTCTAATGTTAAGTCATTGAATCTAACGGGTACTTTTGGAGAGATGACAATCAACGGCATTTCAGATCTAAAAAAAGAGACACACGATCATAAACTTGTATACGTTCCCGACTTATCATCAATGAGTCTAATATCAGGAACGTTATTGGGGGGACCAATCGGGGCTGTAGCATCTATTTTCTACGATAAGGTTCTAAAGCAGATAGGTATAGATACAAATGAACTCGCTGCTGTTGAGTACTCTATAACAGGATCTTGGTCTGATCCTGAAATAATATTATTAGAACCATTTAAACAAATAGAGAATTAATATATCCTAGGCTTATATTTGGAGAGATATTATGTCTAACATAGCCACAATACAGCTTAATTCAGGTCCGAACACACAAGCAAATTTGCTCGTAGTATCGGAGATATTTGAACAAATATCAAAAACTAAGGCGAAAGTCGTAGTCTTACCTGAAAACTTCTCATTAATGCCCGAGAATGATAAAGAATTCCTCGAAAAGTCTGAGGATGATGGTAGCGGTCATGTTCAAGATTTTATCAGGGATTTAGCGAGTAAATATAAGATTTGGATTGTTGCTGGCACAATACCCACAAAAACGAATAACCCTAAAAAAGTGAATGCTACTACTTATGTCTATAACGATAAAGGCGATGTAGTCTATAAATATAACAAGATACATCTTTTCGATGTAAAGCTTCCTGATGTAGATGAATCTTATAATGAATCTGAGACTTTTGAGCATGGTCGAGATATAAAAGTAATAGAGACACCAATAGGGATAACAGGTATAGGATGTTGTTACGATCTTAGGTTTCCTGAATTATTTAGAATGCAACACAAAGACGGAGTAGAGACATTTATTTTACCCGCAGCTTTTACAGAGCAAACAGGGAGAGTTCATTGGGAAACTTTAGTGAAAGCAAGAGCAATAGAAAATTTATGTTATTTAGTAACATCATGCCAAGATGGTTATCATATCAGTGGGAGACAAACACATGGAAATACCATTATAGTTAATCCTTGGGGGCAAGTATTAAAAAGGATACAATCAGGTAATGGATTCATTGAATGTGAGATTAATAGAAAACAATTACAATCTATTAGACAAAAATTTCCAGTATTAGAGCATATTAGATTAATAGAAAAATGATTACAAAAATTAAAAATATTCTATCAGAACATAATCTTACTGATGATAAGTTGTCAAAACTCTTGTCTGTTTCTTGCCCGAGGGGAATAGATTTTTCGGATGTTTATTTTGAATATTCAGCTTCAGAGAGTTGGTCAATTGAAGATGGCATTGTTAAAAATGGCACATCAATGATAGACAGTGGGGTAGGTATTAGATCGATTGCTGGTGATAAAACGGGTTTTGCTTATAGTAATACATTTGAATTTAGAGACTTGACAAGAGCAGCTCAAATGTCAAGATCTATTGCACCATTTGAAAGTGAAAAAAAATTTCAAATCGGCTCAAATATAGATTATAAAAAACTTTATGAGGCAGGATCACCTCTCGAGAGAATCGACGATTTAAAAAAAGTTATTTTTCTAAAGGAAATGGATGTTTATATCAGATCAAAAAATTCTGATGTTGAGCAGGTTATAATTAATTTAGCGGCTTCCCATACTTCAATGTTCGTCATTAACAGTGACGGTGAGAGAGCAAGTGATGAACGACCACTGGTGAGATTTAATGTTATGGTTATCCTGAAAAAAGGAGATAGAAGAGAGAGAGGTTCTGCTGGTGGGGGCGGAAGATTTTATTATGATCAAATTTTTGATCAAAATTTTAGTAGGAAATTTGCTGATGAAGCTATCAGACAAGCCGAGGTTAATCTTGAGGCTATTAATTCAAAAGCTGGATCTACTACGGTAGTACTTGGTCCTGGCTGGCCAGGAGTTTTACTTCACGAAGCTATTGGTCATGGTTTAGAGGGTGATTTTAATAGAAAACAGACCTCAGCGTATTCGGGTTGTGTCGGACAAAAGGTCGCTTCTTCTGACTGCACGATAGTTGATGATGGAACGCTTTCAAATAGGAGAGGATCATTGTCAATTGATGATGAAGCATCTCCAACTGAATGCACGACGCTTATTGAAGACGGGATTTTAAAAGGTTATATGCAAGATAAATTGAATGCTAGGTTAATGTCTACTAAATCAACTGGAAATGGTAGGAGAGAGAGTTATGCTCACTTGCCAATGCCCAGAATGACAAACACATTTATGATGCCAGGCTCCTTTGAGCCAGGTGATATAATATCATCAGTAAAAAATGGAATTTATGCTGCTAACTTCTCAGGCGGTCAGGTTGATATAACAAATGGTCAGTTTGTTTTTACTGCTTCAGAAGCATACTTAATCGAGAATGGTAAAGTTACGAGACCAATAAAAGGGATGACACTAATTGGAAATGGTCCCGAAGTTTTAAAAAAGGTATCAATGGTTGGGAATGATCTTAAACTAGATGATGGTGTTGGGACTTGTGGTAAAGATGGGCAGAGTGTCCCAGTTGGTGTTGGTCAGCCTACACTCAAAATTGACGAGATTACTGTAGGAGGTACAGAAGTTTGAGTGAATCAGGGAACAGAGTTTTAGAGCATAAGGAAAACATTTTAAAAACAACAAGCTCAATGAATAAAAATACCCAAGCACAATTTAATTTGACAATTTCAAATGGTGTCACAATTAATTATAGGTCTAATCAACTTGAAAATATTGAACATCATAATGACACATCACTTACTGTAACAGTCTATAATGATTTTAAAAAAGGTAGCGCTTCTACTAATAATTTATCATTCGATAGCATTAAACAAACACTAGATAAAGCGACCAATATCGCTATCAACACTCAAAAAGATAATTGCCAAGGACTACCTATAGAATCATTCACGACATGTGAGTCAGAGGATATTGGGATCTATTTTCCAAAACATTTTGAAATAGATGAAGCAACAGAACTTACCAAGATTTGTGAATCTGCTGGTTTCGAATATGACAAACGAGTCAGTAATTCTGAAGGTAGCTCCTATTCTCAATCAAATAGTGAGTGCTTGATACTAAATTCCGAAGGTATGTATGGTCATTTCAAATCAACAGATTACTCACTATCATGTGTTATGCTTGCAGGAGATAATCAAGCAATGGAGAGAGATTATTGGTATTCGTCAACAAGAAGATATGAAAATCTAGAATCTCCGCAAGAGATAGGTAAAAAAGCATCATCTAGAGCAATTTCAAGGTTAAATGCGAAAACTATATCATCAAGAGTTTGCCCTATAATTTTTCCTGCAGAAGTCGCCACATCTTTTTTCAATAATTTTCTTAGTGCAATTAATGGTCATGCTATCTACAAGAAATCAAGTTTCTTGCTAGATAAATTAGGGTCAGAAATTTTTCCTGAGTTTATAACTATTCGTGAAGATCCCTCTATCGTAGAAGGGATGGGAACAAGACCTTTTGATTCAGATGGAGTTTTAACCGAAAGTAAGAATATAATAAACAAAGGTATCTTAGAAACTTATCTCTTAGATACTTATTCAGCGAGGAAACTGAATTTGAATTGTACAGGAAATGGAGTACTAACAAACATTCTAGTTGAGTCATCAGAAGAGCAAACAGATAATTTAATTAATCTAGTCGATGAGGGAGTGATTATTACTGAGATGATGGGTAGTGGTGCTAATTTATTAACAGGTGATTATTCAAGAGGAGCTTTTGGTTATTATTTTAAAGATGGACAGATAAAATATCCTGTAACCGGAATTACTGTTGCATCAAATCTAACACAAATGTTTAAAAATATTCTTCATGTTGGCAAAGATTATGATATTCGCGGTAATATAAGGACTGGGTCCATATTAATAGATAAAGTAACTATTGGTGGAACATAGGTTATATATTCAACAAGAAAACCAAAATAATTATAGTAGTAATTACTGATAACATAATCGATATTGATGACTGATTAAGTAATGTATTTTCTATTAGATATAGATTTTTATTTATTTTTGTGTGTTTAAAGTGCTCTATAATTGATACAAAATAACTAACAATTTTCGAAAATATTATCTTTATGAAAGTATATTTCCTACGATATAGGTAATCTATATCTAATGTTATAGTAAGTGTTCTCTCAAGATACTTCAATGCCATAAAAAAAGCTAGACCAGAAAATAATAGTAGATGTAACTGTGATACGATATGATTTCCTGTATATGGGATATAATCAACACTGTATGGTAGTAAAATGTAGAGTAGATTTGGAAATATCCCAAGTATTATGCATATAAAGGATAATGAAACCATAGGTACTATCATAAAAATTGGTGGATCAGTAGCCTCAAGTTTTCTATCTCTGTGAAAAAATACGAACCATGGAAATTTTATCCCTGCATGTAGAAAAACACCTGCCGATCCAATCAAGAGAAAATACCAAATAATTTCTAGCCCCTCTATATAGCTTGACTCTACAATCATTGATTTTGAGATAAACCCAGATGTAAAGGGAAATGCCGAAATTGCAAAAGCTCCAATTATTCCACATGCTGCAGTTATTGGCATGGTTTTATATAAACCTCCGACATCCGTACATTTTCTTTTACCTGTTACGTAAAGAACACTTCCAGCAGACATCAAGAGAAGACCTTTATAGATAATATGAGAAAATGCATGTGCAGATGTACCATTTATTGCAAGTTCTGTCCCAATTCCAATACCCACGATCATAAATCCTACTTGATTCACAATACTATAGGACAAAATCCTCCTGATATCATTTTCCAAAAGAGCGTAAACGATGCCATAAAGAATCATATAAATACCTATGTAAATTAGAATACTATTACCAGCAAATGTCACAATGAGAACATACACAGCTGTTTTGGTGGTATAAGCAGATAAGAAAACTGATGAGGAGTAGCTCCCCTCTGGGTAAGCATCAGGTATCCATTGTGAGAATGGAGGAGCGCCTGCATTGAGTAACAAACCAATTAATATAAACCAGCTGTACCAAGTATTGAGAGAAATCTCACGAATCGTTAAATCATAAGTTTGACCATACAGACCAATAAGTCCTACAAGAAGAATCAACCCACCAATCAGATGGAGAATTATGTATCTATTACCACTATCTAAAGAAAGCTGATTTTTAGTTGACCAAATAACAAATGTCGATGTTATGGCCATTGCTTCCCAAAATACATAAAGTGTTAGGAAATCTCCAGATAGTACAACACCTAAAGCAGAAGCAATATAGAGAAGCACATACCCTTTTTCACTACTATTTTCTCTGTAAACAGAGAAGATTTTTCCAAATAAACCAATAGTCAAAAACACAACGCAAAATAAAAATGACAAATCACTAATTTCATAAAATACATTATCAAATGACATTATTTGATAATTTAATACTTGACTGTCAGACACTATTAATAGACAGAGCATTGAGGAGATTATAGATAGCATTCCAATCGTATTAGCAAACTTTGGTCTCAGGAATATTGCTACAGCACCGAGTACTAGATAGACAACTGGGTACGATATAAGGTCAATCATAAAAATCCTCGTCTTTTTTAAGTACTAAAGCAAGAAGTTTGGCAAATATTATTAATCCAACACATGCGAAAAATCCATAAATAGGATAAAAACCTACTAAGTTATCCACAGAAAATTTTACCTTTTTAAAATCATAGAAAAGATATAAGTACGGCGTAAAACTTATTATAACGAATATCGTGTATATGATGTTTTTTCTTGTTTTCATTGCATGTATCCTATCTGTTGTATGAAAGACACTATTGGCGTAGAGAAAAAGAACATCATAACTCCAACAAGTGTAACGAGAAAAACAGGAGTTACTAGATATACGTCTTCTCTTATTTCGGAGTTAGTAGTAGCACCGTCATTGAAATACACTCTGTATATCATTGGTAGATAATATCCTGCATTGAGTAAGGTGCTTATAATTATCACGCTTATCGCTAAATATTCTTCTGAGCTCGATAAACCCAAAAGAAGATACCATTTACTTATAAAACCTATTGTCGGAGGCAATCCTATCATTATTAAAGCACCTACAGTCATTGAAAAGCATGTGAAGGGCGCGATCGTAGCCAGCCCATCCATTTCAGAGACATTTTTAACTTTGAAATTCGTTGCAAATATACCAGCGCTTAAGAATAGCACTATTTTTCCAAATGCATGAAAAATAAAATGTAATAAAGCAGCAAGTATTGATAGGGGTGCTAGTATAATTACACCTAGTAGGATATATGATAATTGACCGATTGTTGAATAGGCAAGTCTGAGCTTTATACTATCTTGTCTAAGTGCAATAACTGACGATGCCACTATTGTATAACAAATTAAAACCACAAAAACTTGCATACTTGTCATAAAAGAAATACTAGATCCATAGATAAGTAAGAAAATTTTTGTAAGTATATAAACTCCGGACTTTACGACTGCTACTGCATGTAGAAGGGCGCTTACAGGAGTTGGTGCAACCATAGCGGATGGCAGCCATTTATGAAACGGCATGACAGCACTTTTAGCTGTACCAAAGATAAATAGTAGCATGGTAAAAATTAATATTATTTCGCTCACTCCAGAAAATGGTATAGGATCACTAAACGATATAGATCCTGTAAGAGAATAAGTAATTATAATGGCTGGAAGAAGAAAAATTACTGATGTGCCAAGAAGTATAAATAAATATTTTTTACCCGACTTTAGGATATCTTCATTTTTCTTTAAAGTTACAAGAGGGTATGTTGATAGTGTGAGGATTTCGTAAAAAATAAAAATAGTGAATAAATTCTCTGAGTAAATAATTCCATTTGTTGCAAGCATAGCAAACAAGAAAAATATGTAGAAAATATTCTGATTATTGTAATCATTTAAAACAAGATACCTAGAAGCATATAAAGATGTCAGAAACCATAAGAAATTTGAGACCAGAAGAAATACAATACCAATCTCATCTAGATAAAAAGTAATTGAGACTTTATCAAACACTTCTATGAGTTCTACTTTTGTACCTAATAATAAATCTCTTTTAAGAAAAATGCTTGAAGAAATAACAAATGAAAAAAAGCTGATGAAATTATGATATTTATTAATATTAGACTTATGTCTAAGAATATAGAGCATCACTAAAGACAGAGTAAGGAAAATAAGATGTATTAGGATAAGCGACATTCTAAATTACTCCATATATGATATCGTAAGCAATACTCTGTGATACCCCAACTGTTAAACTTGTTTCAACACCCAAATATATAATTAGAAGCGTTAGAAACGCTATCGGGATAAACTGATGTTTTTTAAGTTCGAACATCTCCCCATTAGAATTTTCTTTGAAATAGACCTGATCAATCATTTTCCAAACATAAAATAGTGTCATAAATGATGTTAATACTACAATACTAGTGAACATCCAATATTTAGATTGAATAAGCGATAAAATCAAGTACCATTTACTTATAAAACCTGCTGTAAGTGGTAATCCCACAAGAGCTAAGGACATGACGAGAAAGCAACTTGTAATAATTGGTTGTTTAGTTGATAATCCAGCCAGATCTGTTAGCAACACCTCTTTTTTAGAAATAAATAAAAGCGTCAGCGTTAAAAAAAGAGATGTTTTAATTATTGAGTGATTAATAACATGTACAAGAGAGGCTGTAATGCCATCAGGTATATAAAGTATCATTGCGATAAATATATAACTTAGTTGTCCCACGCTCGAGTAAGCTAACATCTTTTTAATATCAGTCTGCTTAATTGCATAATAGGTAATCAAAACTACGCCAATTGAAGATAGAGCAATTAGAATGTCGGATAGTGAAAATAATGTTAATGGGCCAATATCATTAAGAATATCAAGAAAAACTCGAAAGAAAATATAAATTCCAATCTTCGTTGAAGTACCTGAAAAGTACGTTGTAACTATTGATGGTGAGTAAGCATATGTTTTAATAAGCCAACCATGGAGTGGGAACAATGCGGATTTGACCCCAACTCCTACAAGTAAAAATACAATCGCAAAAAGTACTATTTGTTTTTCTTCAACGACAGCAAGCTGTTTAGTTAGATCTTGCATATTAAGTGTACCAGTAATCATATAAAGAAGTCCTATTGCAAAAAGGACAAAAATTGCACCTATGCTTCCAATAAATAGATATTGCAAAGCCGCAAATGTAGATTTTTTCTGATTGCCTTGTGAAATTAAAAAATAACTTGATAATGAAGATATTTCGAGAAAAACAAACATATTAAATATGTCATCTGTTAAGATTATGCCAGTAAAACCGGTATTACATAATAACCATGCTGTATAGAATAAATAAACTTTGCTTGAGGAGACAGTTTTTTCAACAATCTCTTTACAAGAAATAACACATACCAAATTCATAAATCCAATTAACATTAGAAACAAACAGGACAACATATCTGCATTTAATCTAATCCCTATTGGTGCTGGCCATCCACCTAATTCGTAAAAAACAGCTCCATTCGTGAAGACATCTAAAGTCAGTATTGTTATTAAAATAAAATTTAACACTGAGCTTAAAACTACAATTAGGTAAGATACCTTAAACATCCTCATTAAAATTACTATTGGTACGAACAATAAAGGCAAAATTATTATTAATACTGGTATCTGGCTCATTGATCGTCCTTACTTATTTCATCTTCGTCGATTGTATTAAATTGTTTTTTGATTTTTAATATTAATGCTAGTGCAAGACTAGTTGTTGAAATACTTACAACTATAGCTGTCAATATCAGGACATGAGGAAGAGGATTAGAATAATCATAGCTATAGTCTTCTAATATGGGTGGAAGACTATCATTTAATTTACTCAATAAAATAAAAAAAATAAATATAGAGCTTTGAAAAATATTCAAACCAATAACTTTTTTGACTAGATTTGACTCTCGAATCATTATAACTAATCCAAGAGTAAACAGAATCATATTCAGAGCATAAATCATTGCTAAGCTTTACTTTTGTTAAACATTTTGTATATGAGAACCATTACACCGCTGACTGTTAATCCCACACCTATTTCAACTAGAAATATTCCAATTTTTTGTCCCGAGCTCGCATCATTAGACAACGAGAGAGAGCTGTAGTCTAGAAAATTACCACCATAGAGGAGTCCAAAAATACCTACTAATACATATAGTGCGACTCCAGCAGCTATGAAGTTTAGAATTATTTCAGTGTTCAATTTTAAACTAGTATTCTCATTGCTAAATACAAGATCATATAAAATAAAACTTGCTGCTAGTATTACACCAGCTTGAAAACCACCGCCAGCAGAATATTCACCATGAAACTGAACATATAAGCCGAAGATAAGAATAAGGGGGATCATCAGTGTGCTAATAATTTTAATTACAACATTATCATCCATTATCTTTCTCCTCTCTAAGTAAGCCCAATACTGAAATACCAGCAATGAAAATAACTAAAACCTCACCTAGAGTATCAAATGCTCTATAACCAGCAAGTATAGATGTCACGACATTTGGTATCCCTATGTCAACTTGTGACTGGTTAAGATAATACTGAGTGCTTGGTGCATCATTAGTAATTGATGATAATCCGAATTCTGGAAAATTGAGTGAGAATGATATTAAAATTATAGAAAGTAAAAAAAACAGAATAAAACTAGAGAGATCACGAGCTGTATTCTTCGGTAGAGTGTCATCAATATTATGAAGGACTTTGATAAATAATAAAGTTGAAATACCTGCGCCTACCGCAGCTTCTGTAAGAGCAACATCTACTGCATCAGATATGAAAAATATCGTAGCACAAACCATACTGTAAAAAGATACTGCAAAAATTGAGGATAATAAGCTTCTTGTAAATATTATAAATATTGATAGCACAATGAGAATAACAAGAAAGATTTCTATTAGGATATTATCTATGATACTTCTCCTTTTTTGTTATTTATCTTAAAAAATGTTTGAGCAAGTATATGTGAGATCGTACTATTCGATACTAATAGTACCACTAGCAACAAGATTAATTTGAATGAAGTAATTGTAAAACCCTCTACAATGACCAATCCAAATATAATAAGAGTTGTTCCTAGAGTATCAATGACAGATGCAGCATGAGTTCTTGTAAGAAAATCTTGAAATTTAAAAAGACCTAAAGTCCCAATAAAAATTATAAGAACACCAAAAGTTACTATAAAGAAGGAAAAAATGCTCATGATTGCTTTTTCTCCAGGAAATATTTTGCTACAACAATCATAGTTATAAAATTAATGAGTCCGTATACTAGTACGATATCAAGATAATCTCTTTGTATAACAAGTATACTTATCATCGAAATTATAAGAATAATTTTCGTGCTAACAACATTTACCGCCAAAATTTTTGTAAATATATCATGACAACTAAGGAACCTGATCATAGACAAAAAGATCAGAATACCAAGAGATATAATTGGATATATTGGATCAATTATCACTATTTGAGCTCCTTTGATATCTCAGTAGATTTTACTTTTTCATACATAACTCTTGAATCTAGAGATGTTTTAAATTTTTCATCCAAAGAATGAACTGTAAGCACGTTATCATTTATATCTATTGTAATTGTTCCAGGAGTTAGTGTAATAGAGTTAGCGTATATTGTCGTTGTGAAATCTGTGGATAATTCAGACTTTGTCTCGCCTATTATTGGTGTTATTTTATATTGAGGGTTGAGGATAAGCCAGCAAACTTTGAAATTTGATATTATGATTTCTTTGAATAACCAGAAAATGTAAGCTGTCATCTTCACTAAGTTAATGCTCACAGCAGCGTCCTTTGAATTAAATACGTTCATGATAAATAAGATATAAGTAGTCACTAGCGCAGATAGGATTCCAAGTGATATCATCAAAGGCAAAAACATACTTGACAGAACTAGCCACAAAATCACAATTGTTATGAATACTTTTGTAAGGTAATTCCTCTTTAGGTTGATTTTGGATATGTCAGCCATACCATATTATAACTGCATATACACATTTTCACCATATTACTTGATTAGTAATGTCATATCTGTGGCTTTGATGTTTTTAGTAATAGAACCTATAGAAATGTAATCAACACCATTTATTAGATATTTGTTGATATTATTTAAATTTATATTTCCAGAAATTTCTATTTCCATATGATTAATACCTAACAAAAATCTTTTGATGTCACTTGGTTTGAAATTATCGAGTAATACTCTTTTTATTCCTTTTATTTTTGAGAATTTCATAGCCTCATTTATACTTTTTGCTTCGACAATAATACTTTTTTTGAGTTTTTTGCATTGTCTAATGTATTCTGAAAAATCATCTATACAGTTTAAATGATTTTCCTTAACTAATATCTGATGTTCAAGATCTCGTCTATGTGGTAGACAATTATGTTTTTGACACGCTAAATCAATTGCATATCTCCAACCAGGAATTGTTTTACGAGTATATAATATTTGTATCCTCTTTTTCGATACTTTCTTATTATAAAGATAAGCGCTGTTTGAAATTGCTGAGAGTGTTTGTAGAAAATTCAAGGAAACTCTCTCGCATGATAGAATAGATTTTGCGTTACCAGTCACCTCGCATACTTTTCTATTTTTTCTAATAAGATCTCCGTCGTTATAATTCCATTTGAATTTGATCTTTTTATCAAAAAGCCTGAAGGATTGTTCAAACCACACCTTGCCAAATAGTACAGACTCTTCTTTAAAAAATAATGAAGCTTTAACATCTTGATTTTTTATTTTTTTTGTAGTGCAGTCTTTTTTTATTTGATCTTCTAATAAAGATAATTTTACATGACTGTTAATTTTATCTTTTAATTTTTTATTCATTTTTCAAATATGCTCTGGTTTCCTTAAATACTATAGGACTTAGTAGTACTAGAGCAATTAAATTTGGTAATGCCATTAATGCGTTCATTATATCAGCTATTAACCATACAAGGTTTAACTCAATAACAGCTCCAACAGGAATAATAATAATCCAAAATACCCTATAAGGTATTATAATTTTATTTCCGAATATAAATTCTGCACATTTTTCCCCATAGTAACTCCAGCCTATGATAGTACTAAATGCAAAGAGCACTAATCCAAAAATTACTATGTATTTCCCAAAGGAGGGTAGACCTTGTTCATACGCATTAGATGTGAGAGCTGCACCATTCACACCAGATAACCAACTTTGACTTAATAGAATTACGAAAGCAGTTATCGTACAAACAATTATTGTATCAATAAGTGGCTCAAGCATAGATACAGAACCTTGTTTTATTGGACTGTTTGTTCTAGCAGCAGCATGTGCAATTGGCGAGCTACCTAACCCTGCTTCATTTGAGAAAACACCTCGTGATACACCAAATCTTATTGCCATCCAAATAGTCGCACCAGCAAAACCTCCACTTGCAGCAGTACCAGTAAATGCAGACTCTATGATCATAAAAAATATCGTAGGTATTTGATTATAATTTATCACTATAATATAAAGCCCTCCAATGATATAAATCAATGACATAATAGGTACTAATTTAGATGCAGTTTTGCCTATACTCTTTATCCCCCCTAATATAACTAGTGTAACTAGGAGTGCTATTACTATGCCTACAGTTAATTTATCAATTTCAAATTCATTAGTAACAACTTGAGCAACCGAATTAGACTGAACACCGTTGCCAATTCCAAAAGCAGCGATCATACCAAATAGGGCAAAAAAATAAGCTAAATAACCAAACTTTTTGCTCAAACCATTTTTAATGTAATACATAGGACCACCAACATACTCACCATTGAGGTTCTTCTGTCTATATTTAATAGCTAGAAAAGCCTCCGCATATTTTGTAGCCATACCAAATATCGCAGTAATCCACATCCAAAAAATAGCACCTGGGCCACCGAGAAAGATTGCAGTCGCCACACCTGCAATATTCCCTGTACCAACAGTTGCAGATAGAGCAGTCATGAGAGATTCAAAAGAAGAGATGTCTCCGGACTCTTTATCTTCTTTTTTAAATAAAGACCTTAGAGCATAACCTACATTTGTAAGTGGATATGCACTTAATCCATACATCAAATACACTCCAACTAATAACAGAAACGCCAGCGTAAAAGGACCCCAAAGGAAACTGCTGAGATGATTAAGAAAAATATCCATAATTAAAATCGGATAATATTAAATACACTTTGTCTACTCTGATTTTCTTTGTTGAGCTCATCGAAAATAATATCAGAATAATGTGCAATCTTTTTATCTTTGATGTGTTTGGCAGCTACAATGGAGGAGTATTGATCAAGCTCGTTTATGTTTAGATTATTTTTTATTTTCTCACAGAATTCTTTTTTATCAAATGCGCTATCCCTAATTACAACTATACCGTTTTTGTTGAGTGAACCTTTAAGGTTAGAAATAATTGATAGTTTTTCGTTCTCTGATTTATCACAAAGAGAATCAATCATTGTGATTATATCGTATCTTTTTTCACTTACATGAGGGATTTGATCATTGATGATAACTCCTAGATTTTTAGTGAAAGATTCTGATAAATAACCACTCTTGTAATTTGACTCAGAGTTTTGGTTGAAATGTTGAGTTGCCTCTGTAACATTTACATAGTCGCTCATGAGAATTTCTGATGGCAATAATGAATCACCTAGGACATTAAGTAAAGAGACAGACTTTTTTCTGCCATGATAATTTATAATAATTTGTTCGATGATTGCGCTGGTAGTTGCATTATTGTGATGCCTCATCACAGTTTTTAAATAATCCTCATCTGCAGACCTATTAGCTTTTTGAAACTCATTATCAAACAAATGATTTAAAGTACTATCTATTAGAGGAGGTTCTTTTTTGCCTATTCTCATAGACATAACACCGTCATTTTCAGCCCAAATATTACTCATCCCCCACCATTTTTGTCTGCTTTGAAACATAACTTCAAGCGAGCTTCTTGACCAATAGTTTTTCTCTACTCCTTGCCTTTCAGCGTACACAGGGAGAATTACCGCACCATCTTTTTTGATAAGATACATTAGATATCTGAGAAAGGCCGCTCCCCAATTATTAGCGAATAATGGGAAACTTATGCCTAAATAAATTCTATTAAATGAGTGTTTTTCAAATGGGTAGTAAATAGAGCACAGTTCACCACAATCAATATCTGGTCTAATTATCTCAGAGTCACAAGATAAACTGATAAGATTATCACTAGGTTTAATCATCCCATGTTTATCACGGATATCCGAGCAATAATAATCTCGATCCTCCTCAATATATTTCGATGATTTATGGATTAATATATCAGTCATTATAGTATATTATATTACCATGAGATAATAACATGCGTATTTCTTGACAACAATTATTCCTTATATCAAATGAAAAAACTATTCTTAATTATATCGGCTCCAGTGGTTGCATTACTTATCTATCTCGAAATTCCAACAATTTATATTTTATCTTTGCTAATCTTTTTCGGAATATCTTTTTATGTTACAAATAAAAATTTTGAGACTAATGATATTATCATTCGCTCGAGCAGTGATGCTTTAAAGAAAGAAACAGAATATACCATGATTAAAAAATCACCTTTGTTTACACACAATGAACAACCAATGGTAATTGTCGATGATGCATATATAATTAGATCGTCAAACCAAGCTTTTAAAAATTTTTGCGGAACTAATCCAGATAATAAACCTATTTCTATATCTTTGAGATCACCGGACATAGATACTGCAATAGAGAGTGTTAACTCTCAAAAGGTTTTTAAAAGTGTTGAATTTAGCATTTTTCAATCTGTTGAAAAGTTTTTATTAGCACAATTATTCACCATAAAGCATGATAGAAAATTCGTTCTACTCTCTATTACGGATATCTCTGATCTTAAAGCTGCTGATAAACTAAAAACTAATTTTGTTTCCAATGTTAGTCATGAGCTACGCACACCACTATCATCAATTCTTGGTTTCATAGAGACAATTGAAGGACCAGCCAAGGATGACGAGAGAAAAAAGAAAGAATTCTTTCAAACAATAAAAAGTGAAGCAGAGAGGATGCAGAGGTTAGTGAATGATTTGTTATCTCTTTCGCGAGTCGAGGAATCAGAATTTCAGTTACCAAATGAAAAAGTTGATTTAGGTGCATGCATTCACTCTGCGATGGATGCACTCAATGTAATTGCAAAAAAGAAAAAAATATCTATCGAATTATCTCAACAAATAAGTTCGATATATGTAAGAGGTAACACTGATCAAATCATTGAAGTTTTTGAAAACTTACTTGAAAACGCGGTCACTTATAGTGATATGGAGGGTAAAATCAACATAGAATATAAATCATTAGCTGAGTATGAGCAAATCTCTATAATTGATAATGGGATTGGGATACCAACCAATGAGATTGCAAGATTGACAGAGAGATTTTTTAGAGCTCAAAATAGTGTGGATTATCGACGCAATAGCTCTGGTCTAGGTCTAGCAATTGTAAAACATATTTTAAATCGTCACGAGGGTAAACTCGAGATTACTAGCGAAGTTGGAAAAGGCAGTAAATTCTCGGTAAGTATCCCAAAATATTCTGATGATGTAAGTTAACAAATCTGTAACAAAAGGTTCATTTGTGTTTAATTTAAACCATTCGTAATGACAAGAGTTAATTTTTTTTTGGAGTGATAACAATGAATAAAATTCCACTGTTTCTGGTTTTATTAGTTATGACATTACCAGCTGAAGCTAGAGATACTATAAGGATTGTAGGTTCTTCAACCGTTTACCCGTTTGCCACAGTCGTTGCAGAAACTTTTGGAAGAGCAGACAATGGGTTTAAGACGCCAATTATTGAATCAACTGGTTCTGGGGGAGGACTGAAGTTATTCTGCTCTGGTAAAGGCCCTTCTACACCTGATGTAACCAATGCTTCAAGAAGAATAAAAAAGAGTGAAATTAGTTTGTGCGCGGGAAATGGAATCAACGATATTATAGAACATAAAATTGGATTCGATGGCATTGTTGTAGCTAATTCTAATAATGGACCGTCGTTTAACATCTCTAGGAAGGATTTATATCTAGCGCTAGCAGCAAAAGTACCATGTGGAATGCAAGATGAAGTTACATGTATCAACGAATCTGCGACATGGAAAGATGTAAATTCATCTTTACCAGATATTAAAATAGAAGTTTACGGGCCTCCTCCAACATCTGGAACACGAGATGCATTTGTCGAATTAGCTCTTGGAGGCGGATGTAATGCTATCCCTTGGATAAAAGCTTTCAAAAAGAAAGATAAATCTTCATGGAAGAAGTTATGCTATACCATACGAGAAGATGGTAGATATATTGAAACTGGAGAAAATGATAATCTTATAATTCAAAAACTTGTTAGTAACCCAAATGCCATGGGTATTTTTGGATTTAGTTTTTTAGATCAAAATACAGACTCTGTTAAAGGAGCAGTTGTTGATGGAATAAGCCCAACTTTTGAGACAATAGCTTCTGGTGATTACAAAGTCTCACGCTCATTATTTTTTTACGTGAAGAAAGATCATATAGGATCTATTCCAGGCATTAGAGAATACATGGCAGAATTCATGAGTGAGAATGCGATCGGAGATGAGGGCTATTTGTTAGATAATGGTCTTATACCAATGCCTAAAGCAATGCGTGCTAAATTCCAAAAAGACAGTAAAAGCCTAGCTAACATCCAATACTAGATAGGAAGAATTAGCGCCGATATATCAATATTGGCGCTATTGTTAAACAATATTTAGATTATTTAGACATTTAATATATTTGTAACAATTAGTGAATAATATGTTTCTAAAGATGAAATATATATATGACAATTGAATTTTTAATACTAACAATCCTAGGCCTAACCGCTTATAGTTTTTTCTTAAGCAAAAGAAAAGCATCGGCTTTGAACGTTATAAACCCTCTAGATGTTCATTCACAGCCACATTACCATGGTCTCTTTTCGGCAATACTAACAATCGCACCTGCAATCATTCTATTATTTCTTTGGTCTTGGCTTGAGAATTCAATATTTAAAAGTAATCTTGAGTCGTATTTTTCTGATGTTGTTGATCCGTATAAGGTAAACTTTTACGTCTCTGGTGTAAAAAGCTTCGTCGCTGGTGCTAGTGATACCCTGATGAATCATTCGAATTTTTCCGCTGCAGTCGAATATTATGAGACTTCTACTAAAATGAGTTTAGCGTTAAAGTCTATTGTGATAGTGATCATTACTCTTATTGCATTCAGATATTCACTGAATTTAGTCACCGCTAAATTTAAAGCACGTGATTTAGTCGAAGACATTGTAATCAGAACAATGAAATATGCATCAATATTTGCAATCTTCATTACGCTCGGAATCGTATTATCATTATTATTTGAAACACTCCGTTTTTTTGAATCAGTTGCAGTCACAGAATTTTTATTTGGAACGCATTGGAGTCCGCAGATGTCAATTAGAGAAGGCCAAGTCGGGTCATCAGGAAGCTTTGGAGCAGTTCCGGTATTCACAGGTACTTTGTTAATATCAATAATAGCTATGTTAGTTGCTGGGCCAATAGGTTTATTTTCTGCAATCTACCTATCTCAATATGCTTCGAATAGAGTTCGATCATATGCAAAACCAATTATTGAAGTATTAGCAGGTATTCCGACTGTCGTTTATGGCTTCTTTGCGGTTATAACCGTAGGTCCATTTTTTAGAGATCTAGGCATTTTTTTTAATATTGATGGTTTTAGTTCAGAGAGTGCTTTAATAGCAGGATCAGTTTTGGGTATCATGATAATACCTTTTATTGCATCACTGACGGATGATTCGTTATCGGCTGTGCCTAGGTCATTGAAAGAGGGTTCTTTGGCAATGGGCGCCACGTTATCAGAGACAACAACAAGAGTTATTATTCCAGCTTCGTTTCATGGAATAGTAGGAAGTTTTTTATTAGCTTTCTCAAGAGCAATAGGCGAGACGATGATTGTGGTGATGGCAGCGGGTTTCGCGGCAAATCTTACTGCGAATCCTTTTAACGCAGTGACAACAGTTACTGTTCAAATTGTCGGGCTCCTTACTGGGGATCAAGAATTTGATAGTCCAAAAACCATGTCTGCATTCGCACTTGCATTCGTCTTATTCTTCCTTACTTTAATACTTAATATAATTTCACTATCTATTGTGAAGAAATTCAGAGAGCAATATGAGTAATATTGTACAGAGAAATAAGAGTGAAAAAAGATTCCAATTTTATGGCTTACTAGCTGTAGGTCTTGCCATTTTTTTGCTTTTGGTTCTGTTGTTGAAAATTTTCAGTACAGGTTTTAGCGCATTCAATCAAACCTATCTAGGAGTCAAGATTCAAATTGAGAAAGGCGAAAACTTATCAGAGCTAGATGCAAGATCAACTCTAAGAGAAAATCTAAGGAATATGTTTCCTGAGGCTAAGAGCAGGTCTGACAAGAAAAACCTCTATTCTTTATTCAGTCCGGGCGCTTATATTGAATTTGAGGAAATGCTTGAAGCATATGATGGTGATGTAATTGATGGGTATTATTACTTTTTGGCATCTGATGATTTAGATATGTATTTTAAAGGCACTGTGACCAGACAAGGCAACAGCGCAGGAAGAATTAAACCTAGTCAGATGAAGTTTGTAGATGAATTTGTGAAAATGAATCTTATAGAACTTCAGTTTAATAGATATCTTCTTGGTTCAGCAGATAGTAGAAATCCTGAAATGGCTGGTATCCTGGGAGCTATTTATGGATCACTATTTGCCATACTTATTGCTTTTGTAACTTCCTTCCCTTTGGGTGTCTTAACTGCAATTTATTTAGAGAAGTTAACAAAACAAAATGCCTTCTCTGATTTAATCGAGACTAATATTAATAATTTAGCTGCTGTGCCTTCAATTGTATTCGGTTTACTAGGGTTAGCTATTTTTCTCAACTTTTTTGAATTACCTCGTTCTGCTTCTTTAGTTGGAGGGCTTACACTTGGTTTGATGACGCTTCCAACCATCGTAATTGCTTCTAGATCTGCAATCAAGTCAGTTCCTCCGTCAATTGAGGAGGCATCCATAGGCCTAGGTTCAAGCAAAGTTCAAACCATATTTAATTTTACTTTACCGCTCGCAATGCCAGGTATATTGACGGGGACAATTATAGGTATTGCTCGAGCAATTGGAGAAACAGCACCTCTATTGATGATAGGGATGGTAGCATTTATTGTCGATATTCCTCAAGGGCCGTTAGATGCATCTACCGCGCTCCCAGTACAAATTTTTTTATGGCAGGATAGCCCTGAACGTGCTTTTGTTGAACGAACATCTGCAGCTATAATAGTGCTACTAATATTTTTATTTTTATTAAATATTACTGCAGTGTATTTAAGAAAGAAATTAGAAAAAAAATGGTGACATAGAATTTATGAGTGAGTCTTTAAAAATAGCAGTCAAAAATTTAAATGTTTTCTATGGAAAAAAACAGGCATTGTTTGATATAAATTTAAATATCTTTTCGAACGAAGTTACCTCATTAATTGGACCATCTGGTTGTGGTAAATCAACTCTCATTAAGTGTTTTAATAGAATGAATGATTTAGTAGAAATTTGTAAATACGATGGAGAAGTCCTGATTGATGGAGAGAATATAAATGATACATCCACAGATCCTGTGAGTTTAAGAACAAGAGTTGGGATGGTATTTCAAAAACCAAATCCTTTTCCAAAATCAGTTTATGACAATATTGCATATGGTCCTAAACTTCATGGTATGTATAAGAATAAAGATGATCTAGATGAAATTGTTGTATCGAGTTTACAAAAAGCAGGATTATTTAACGAAGTTAAAGATAGGTTATTTGAACCGGGTACTGGGCTTTCAGGTGGTCAGCAACAAAGGCTTTGTATTGCAAGAGCTCTTGCAGTGAATCCTGAAATCATTTTAATGGATGAACCTTGCTCTGCTCTTGACCCGATTGCAACTGCAAAAATTGAAGAATTGATTGAGGAGCTTAAAGAGAAATATACAATTGTTATAGTCACACATTCAATGCAACAAGCTGCAAGAGTATCCAATAGAACTGCTTACATGCACATGGGTGAGCTTGTGGAGACTGGACTCACAAAGAATATTTTTTCTAATCCTGAGCATGCAAAAACTCAAGATTATATAACTGGTAGAATTGGTTAAAATAGGGATTATTGATATAATTCAATGAGAGGTAAGTTATATGAGTGAACAAAGCGGTCATATTGTTTCATCTTTTGATGATGACATAGCATCGATAAGAAGATCCGTCACTAAAATGGCTACATTAGTGGAGGAGCAATATAAACTCCTTCATCACATCATAGATACAGGTTCTGCATCCACAGTTGAGGATGTCCTTGAAAATGAACCAAAGCTAGATGCATTTGATGGAAAGATAAGGGATCAGGTTATAACTTTTATAACTTTGCGATCTCCGATGGCAATAGATCTCAGAGAGGGTTTAACCGCACTTAAGATATCAACAGACTTGGAGAGATTAGGAGATTATTGTAAAAATATATCCCTGAGAATTCAGGCCTTGGAGGAAATTCCACCAGCAGAAATAAAAAATGAAATTTTAAGAATGACAGTTATGGTTCAGGGTCAGCTCAAACGTGTGATTGATGCATACGTCACTAAAAATAAAGATAAAGCACTAGAAGTTAGAAATGCTGATGCAGCTATAGATCAGCACTATCAGATGATTTATAACCAAATAATAGAAGATATCAAAAGCAAACCGAACAAGATTAAAACATTAGCGAATACCAAATTACTTTTCACCATAAAAACCATCGAGAGAGCGGGTGATCACATTACTAATATTGCAGAGGAAATATTTTATACTGTTACTGGTGAAATTCTTACAACCCCAAGACCGAAAGGTGAATCAGAGCAGTGAAAACCATTTTCTCTATTGAAGATGAAGAATCACTGGTCTCCTTGCTTGAATACAATATAAAATCTGCTGGATATAAATTTGATTTTTCGTTAAATGGATATGACGGTATGCTCAGAATTCAGGAGTTGAAGCCTGACCTAATACTCCTAGATAGAATGTTGCCTGATATCGAGGGCACAGAGATCTGTAAATTTATAAGATCTAAAAAAGAGATTCAAAGGATCCCAGTAATAATGCTCACAGCAAAAGGCGAAGAGGAGGATTTGCTTCAAGGTTTTGACAATGGTGCAGATGATTATCTCATAAAACCTTTTAGCCCAAAAGAGTTACTGGCGCGGATAAGTGCTCTATTGCGAAGAAGTAATGAATCAAGCGTTACATCTAAACTTAAATATGGAAATATAGTTATGGATACTGATATGCATAGAGTTTACTGTTGTGATAAAGAAACTAAGCTCGGACCAAGGGAGTATAGAATTTTAGAATTTTTAATGAAAAATCCAGGGAGGGTTTACAGTAGACAGCAACTTCTTGACGCAGTATGGGGTACTAATGTTTATATCACAGATAGAACTATTGATGTACACATAAGAAGATTACGTAAAGCCTTAAGCGTTAGTGAGGAATGCAAGGTAATACGAACCATACGATCCTCAGGCTATTCACTCGATGATAAAAATTAATATTACCTTGTAACATTTTTGTAATAATTGATACTTAATTCTTTCATATTACTTTTATAAAAACATACTACTATTAATCATATACTATTTATGATTTTGACATCTTAGATCAATAATTTAAATAGGAAGAGATACAATGAAGGAAATATATAAATATTTAATTATAACAATAGTTGCAATTCCCGCATTTAGTTTTGTTGGTGGATTGATGATATCTGAAGATACATATGCAGCTACAGAAAAAAAAGGCTCAAGCGCAATTTTTTATGGGAGATTATTTGTTCAATACGATAACTCTGATAATTCAACTAGTAATAATAAAAAAATATCTAATCTTCGTGATGATGAGGGTATGGGAAGAGTTGGTGTTAAAGGTAAAAATACTATAGGCAATGGTTATGCTGTTAATTACAAAGTAGAATATGCAGTTGATATTTCTGATGGTTGGGCAACATCCAACAGCACAAATTGTAATAGTGATGCAAATGGTAAGTCACCGTGTAATACTTTTGTTTTGAAACAAGGTTGGGTTGGATTATTAACGCCGTTCGGCCAATTTAAATTCGGTTCACTTGAATCACCATACAAATATCTGGCGAAGCATGATATTTTTCACGATACAATTTCTCAAGCTCGTGATACAAGGATGATTTCTCAGGGATCTATGGCACATAGTTCTTATTGGAGAGAATCTATGTTATATGAGTTAAAATCAGGTAACTTTAGATTCGCTGCTATATACGGTGTTGGAGAAAATTCCAATACATCAACAACAAACAAAGATAATGGAATAGGCATTGAATACAAAAATCTTTTTCTGCCTGGTTTGAGTATTGTCTATGCTAGAAATACAGATGACAGTCATAGCTCAGGGCAAGACTACAATGAAAAAGTTACATTAACAAAAGACTTTAAACTTCAAAGCGGAGATAAGATCAAGATATGGTATATGCATGAAGACATTGGCGTTGATAGCAAGATGTTTACAGGCTCCGGCAACGATGGTGAGGCTAACTGGTACGGTATTCGTTATAAAACAGGTCCAATGGAATTTCAATATTCATATGCTGAGACTGATGCAAAGCAAGGTCCTACTTATGATAGAGATGGGTATAATATTGGTATGTATTATAAATTATCAAAAACATCGAGAGTTTATTTAGCTCACTCTAAAAGTGATGCGGGATCAGGCGATGGTGTAAATCATAATATCGAGTCAACATTGATAGCTTTAAGGCACGACTTCTAGGATAGAGACATTCCCATAAGGTAGGGTTTGGATGACATTATTTAACTCCCCGTTGTTCAAACCAACCTTAAATTGAAAACACCATAAGTAAAAAATTCCAACAAATAAATTTGAAACCTTGTGTTTAAAGAGCATAATGGTTTCATGGAAGCAAAATTAGAGCAAAAACAAGATGCACTCACCTTAGACCAATTATCTGAGGTGCTTGATAGTGGTGCAATTATTCAAGCAAGGAATCTGCTCAACTCTCTTTACCCATCTGAGATTGCCGATGTTATTGAGAGTTCACCTCGTAATCGAAGAGACTTAATTTGGAAGCTTGTCTCTAATCAAAACAAAGGGGAAACCCTTGCTGAATTGAGTGAAGAGATACGTGGCAATTTATTAGATGAACTTATAGATGAAGGAGGGACTGAAGGATTAGCTAAGATTGCTGAAAATCTTGATACAGATGATCTAGCTGACATCATAAAGTCACTTCCTTCAAATCTTATTAAAAAGGCTGTTAGTAGTTTAGATAAGCAAAACCAAGATCGACTAGCAAAAGTTTTGTCTTTCCCAGATGATACAGCTGGCGGTCTTATGAACACAGATACAATTAATATTCGTGCAAATGTGACTGTTGAAGTACTTCTAAGGTATTTAAGAAAATTAGGTGAGTTACCCGAACAAACCGATAATGTATTCGTAACAGATATCATGAATAGGTATTTCGGATATGTCTCTATTCAGAATCTATTAGTTGCTAAACCTACAGCGCTCATATCAGATATCATGACAGAGGATAAAAATATCATAGATCCAAAAGTAAACGAGCACGAAGTTGCAAAGATATTTGAAGATCACGATCTCTTATCGGCAGCTGTTGTCGATAAAGATGGAATACTACTTGGCAGGATTACTATAGATGATGTTGTCGATGTCATAAGGGATGAGGCAGATGATTCAGTATTAAATATGGCAGGTCTGAATAAAGAAGACGATATTTTTGCACCTATAATACAAAGCACAAAAAGAAGAACTTTATGGTTAGGAGCGAACCTGATTACGGCAATCCTTGCAGCTGCTGCAATAGGAATATTTGAAGCGACGATAGAGAAAATTGTAGCCCTTGCAATACTGATGCCTATTGTCGCTAGTATGGGTGGGATAGCTGGTATGCAAAGCCTTGCGCTTATAATTCGATCACAAGCAACGAACCAAATAGGATCATCAAACTCAAAGTTACTAATTCTTAAGGAAAGTGCGATTGGTGTACTTAATGGTATTTTATGGTCATCAGTTGTATCAATAGCAGTTTATCTCTGGTTTGATAGTATTTTCCTTGGAGTAGTTATTGCGGTTGCCTTATTAGTAAACCTGATTATTGGAGCTATTAGTGGTGTCACTCTTCCATTGATTCTCAAAAAATTAAACATCGATCCAGCCATAGCAGGAGGAGTAATACTCACAACCATCACAGATATCGTTGGATTTATATCATTGCTCGGAGTCGCAACTTTGATAATGTAATACCTTTAGAATATTAGTAGATTCTTATACTCAAGTATTTACAGGTTTTCCACAACTTTACCACAAAAAAAACACAACATATTGAGTTTCAACGTACTTACAACCACAATATTTAGTGGTATAATTTTAATTGTAGCAGTGTCGGTGAAGACATTTCTGAATGCCTGAAGAATAGATAGGGACATTAGATAAGCAAAAATTATAAAGAATAAGGTAACAGTTAAAGTATGAAAGAAGAATTACATAATGAAAATCAGCATGCTGAGTTAGCGGAAGCTGATGTCTACGAAAAAGATCTAAGTATGCCACCTATACCAGGTAAGTATCGAGTAATGAGAAGAAATGGCAAGGTAACATCATATGATCTTAGCAAAATAGTAGTAGCTATGACTAAGGCTTTCTTAAGCGTAGAGGGTAGTAGTGCTGCGGCGTCGACAAGAATCCATAATGAAGTTGAGAATTTGGCTAACAAAGTCGACTCTGCAATTAAGAGGAGATTCCCTGAAGGCGGAGTTGTCCACATTGAAGATATACAAGATCAGGTTGAGTTAGCTATAATGCGTGCGGGTTACCAAGATGTGGCAAGATCGTATGTACTTTATCGTGAAGAAAGAACTAAGGCGAGAAACCAAAATATAACCGAAGACCTAGAAGATTTGCCAATAGACAAATCTGTAACACTAGAAGACGGAACAACGGAAGAATTAGATCTATCAAAATTACGTTTAATTATTTCCCAGAGTTGTCAAAATATCAGTGATGTATCTGCTGAAGTAGTTTATCAAACAATTGATAAAAATATCTACGATGGCATAAAAAAAGAAGATCTACCAAGCTCAATATTGATTTCAGTAAGACCCTTAATCGAAAAAGATCCAAATTATTCATACGTAGTAGCCAGACTTCTCTTAAGCAATATTTACGAGGAAGCACTAACTTTTTTAGGTGAGTCCAATAATGCTCCTACACTAGATGACATTAATGATCTTTATCCTTCTTATTTTAAATCATATTTAGTCAAAGCGTGTGAACTTAATTTGCTTGACAAGGAATTATTAAATTTTGATCTTGATTATTTGTGTAAGCATATTGATGCTGATAAAGATAAAGCCTTCACATATCTTGGTTTACAAACTTTATATGATAGATATTTTATACATTCGAAAGAGACTAGGTTCGAATTGCCTCAAGCATTTTTTATGAGAGTGGCTATGGGGCTTGCAATAAATGAGAAGAATAGAGAAGAAAGAGCTGTAGAGTTTTATAATTTAATCTCATCTTTTGATTTTATGTGTAGTACACCAACTTTATTCAATTCGGGGACTCTTCGTCCACAATTGTCCTCTTGTTACTTATCAACTATACCAGATGACCTTAAGGGCATTTTTGAGGGCATAAGTGATGATGCGATGCTATCTAAGTTTGCAGGAGGTCTTGGAAATGATTGGTCACAAGTTAGAGCGCTTGGGTCATATATAAAAGGAACCAATGGAAAAAGTCAGGGGGTTATACCTTTTTTAAAAGTTGCTAATGATACAGCAGTTGCGGTTAATCAAGGTGGCAAACGAAAAGGAGCTATGTGTGCTTATTTAGAAACTTGGCATTTAGACATAGAACAATTCTTAGAACTAAGAAAAAATACTGGTGATGATAGAAGAAGAACTCATGATATGAATACTGCAAATTGGATTCCTGATCTATTTATGAAACGAGTGCACAGCGACGAAGAATGGACGCTTTTTTCACCAAATGACACTGTAGATCTTCATGACTTGACAGGTTTAGATTTTGAAAAAAAATATACTGAGTATGAAAATTTAGCTGACCAAGGCAAGATAAGCAATTTTAAAAGAGTTAAAGCTGTTGATTTATGGAGAAAAATATTAAGTATGCTTTTTGAAACAGGGCATCCATGGATAACTTTCAAAGATCCTTGTAACTTGAGATCACCTCAACAACACACAGGCGTCGTTCACTCTTCAAATCTATGTACTGAGATTACTCTAAACACATCAAAAGACGAAATCGCTGTCTGCAATTTAGGCTCTGTCAATCTGTCTGCTCATATAACAGATGATATGCAGCTTGATATCAAAAAATTACAGAAGACTGTAAAAACTGCAATGAGAATGCTCGATAATGTCATTGACTATAACTATTACAGTGTAGACAAAGCAAAAAACTCTAATTTTAAACATAGACCGGTAGGTTTAGGGGTTATGGGTTTTCAAGATTCACTTTATAAACTTAGAATGTCATATGCATCTGAAGATGCTGTAGGCTTCGCAGATAAAAGTATGGAGGTTATAAGCTACTTTGCTATTTCTGCATCGATGGAGTTAGCAAAGGAAAGAGGTTCATATGAATCTTTTGATGGTTCACTTTGGAGTCAAGGAATACTTCCGATAGATAGCCTGAAAAATCTGAAAAAAATACGTGGTAAATATTTAGATGTTGATATGAGCGAGACACTTGATTGGCAAAAACTTAGAGATCAGATTAAGAAGAATGGTATGAGAAACTCGAATACATTAGCCATTGCTCCAACAGCTACGATATCAAATATATGTGGTGTCTCTCAGTCGATAGAGCCAACATATCAAAACCTTTATGTTAAATCAAATTTATCAGGCGAATTCACAGTGATCAATCCTTATTTAATTGAAGACTTTAAGAAGGCAAATATTTGGGATGAAGTAATGATTAAAGATTTAAAATATTTTGATGGTCAACTTGGCTCAATTAGTAGAGTGCCGGATGATCTGAAAACTCTCTATCAAACATGCTTTGAGATAGATACTAGGTGGCTTGTTGAAGCAGCTGCGAGACGACAAAAATGGATTGATCAGTCTCAATCTCTCAATTTATATATTCCAGACACGGATGGTAAAAAACTAGATAGTGCTTATAAACTTGCATGGATTAGAGGATTGAAAACGACTTATTATTTACGATCACTTGGAGCTACACATGTTGAAAAGAGTACAACAGATAATAGTGGTTCTGCTCTAAATGCGGTAAGTAATAATACTGAGGACAAGCAGTGCTTGATAGATGATCCAGAATGTGAGGCATGTCAATGATATATATTATTTCATCAATTGCAGTTGTTGTGACACTACTGTTGTATACAATTGTGAATATCAAAAGAGAACTGGAAGAACTCGAAATAACCAAAAAGAATTTGTCTGCGCTGAAAGGATGGCAGCATTTAACGAACAAACAAAGGCGGTAATTATTATGAGAAACTGGGACGATCCTATAAATGAAGCATTGAGCAAACCTGAGCCAAAAATATCAGAACCTGAAACTGATAATCTTAACGAATCTATTATTCAAAATGAAAATACTGATCCTCAGGAGGGTCTCACTGGTATTGAGAATATAGAAAAAGGTGCTAATAGAATAAGAGTAGATGATAAGGCAATCATCAATTGCAGGGCAGACTTGAATCAACTGGTACCATTTAAATATGAGTGGGCATGGAAGAAATATCTAGATGGATCTGCCAATCACTGGATGCCTGAAGAAATAGCCATGCATGACGACATTAAGTTATGGAATGACCCTAAAGGACTTACTGAAGATGAGAGGAAAATTGTTGAGGTAAATTTAGGGTTTTTTTCTACTGCTGATTCACTAGTCGCGAATAATTTAGTGCTAGCAGTATATAGACATATAACAAATCCAGAATGTAGACAATATTTACTGAGACAAGCATTTGAAGAAGCAATACATACGCATGCATATACATATTGTGTTCAATCACTTGGACTTGAAGAAACACGTATATTCAATATGTATAGAGAAATACCTGCTGTAGCGACAAAAGCAGAGTGGGCATTACCATTTACCCAGAGTCTGGGAGACCCAAATTTCAGAACAGGATCCAAAGAAAATAATCAAAGGTTACTTAGAGATCTAATAGCATTTTATGTTGTATTTGAGGGCATCTTCTTCTACGTAGGTTTCACACAAATATTATCTATGGGTAGAAGAAATAAATTAACTGGTGTTGCACAACAATTTCAATATATTTTAAGAGATGAATCTATGCACATGAATTTTGGTATTGATGTTATTAATCAAATAAAACTTGAGAATCCAGAATTATGGACAGATAGTTTTAAATCAGAGATGGTGGAACTGATTATGACTGGAGTAAAATTAGAAACTCAGTACGCATATGACACAATGCCAAAACCGATTTTAGGAATTAACGCAAGTCTGTATGAAGAATTCATAAAATATATTGCGAACAGAAGATTAACTCAAGTAGGTTTACCAGAACAATTCCCTGGCGCAACTAATCCATTTGAATGGATGTCTGAAATAATGGATCTTAAAAAAGAGAAGAACTTTTTCGAGACTAGAGTTACTGAATACAAAACTGGTGGACAGTTAAAGTTTGATTAATCTATTTTTTTAATAGTTTGAATCTTTTCAAAGTTTACAACAAAAAGATACTTGCAAAAGACATATATTGTTGACGAGTAAATAACAGTAGATAAGATCGACGACTTAAGAAAAGGAAGTCCTGCAATGTAACTATTGATTAGACCTTGCATATCAGGTTCATATAAATTCATTGTAAACCAAACACCAAAGTTGGTAATAATGTAAAAAAATACAGCCGCACCTATCGATGTCTTCAATATTGGAAAATAATTAACTTTCTTTAAAAAAAGCAACGAGTAAATCCCTATGAGTATGTATGATATGTAAACAAAAAACATACTTTCATAGAACCCTAAGAAATAATCACTAATTAACTGCGAGGCTATTACTATGAAAATTAGTGCATAAATATTTCTTATAAAAAGTGATGCGAAAATAACTAATGATAATGTTGGAGTAAAATTGGGTACTTCTACAAGCAATCTACTTAAGATTAACAGGATCAAAAAAAATCCTATTATAGCCAGCAGTAATTTCAAATCGTATATTTTTTCCTTTAGCTTAATCATGATTCAACTACTCAATGTTACCATATATAGTATATTAGAAACTACTACCTAGACTTATGAATAGGGATCTACCATCAGTATTATAGTTATGCGCTAATCGGTATTTTTTATCTAGTATGTTTTCAAGTCTCAGACTAACATCGAAACTATTAAATTTTCTAATATAGTTTGCATCAATTATCATATATCCACCTAAACGGTGTGAGTCATATATTGAGTTATCTTTTCTCGATTCTGCTCTTATCATCATACTCAATGTCTGTTCATCATTAAAAATTTTTAAAATATTTGCACTAATCTTGTTTCTCGGTCTTCGTGACAGTAATGTATCATTTGTTAAATCATCAGCTTCCTGATAGGTATAATTAAGCTTATAAGTCATATCATTAAGTGTTTTGTCAAAATTTAGTTCAAATCCTGTTATTCTTGCTTTATTTATATTCTGCATTTGTGAGCCATCAGATTCGATTAAATTTCTGATTTCATTATTAAAAATTGATAGTGATAAAGAATCGTTATTATTTATCCTATATTTCATGCCAAATTCTGATGAGATTGATTTTTCAGGATTTAAGTTAGCATTACCACTAAAACCAAATAAATCAGTAGCATCCGGAGGCCTAAATGATTTGCCAACACTTGCATTAATTATTAAATCTGGAGTAATGGTATATCCTAAATTTATATTTCCAATTGTATAGTCATTGAATACAGAGTGATTTATAAATCTTAATCCTAAGTTCACACTTAAATTATCCTGATAAATCATAGACCTACTGATGAGGAATTCTCTGATTCGATTTGAATGTTTAAATGAAGTTCCAAAGGATAGTTCGTACATAGATTCATCACTGTAGTTAAAACCTAATAGTATACTTCCATCATCTGAATCATCTAACGAATATTCTAATCCAATTAAATCTGATTTTGTATGTGTAAAATCAGTTGCTCCTGCAACCGCCTGATTAATCTCGTTTCCTTTTCTGACATAAAAAACATCCAAATTAGAATCCTTACTAATTGTATTTAAACTAAATTTAATGTGATTATCCCTGTGATTCTGATTCAAATTACTTCCAAAGCTATCATATTCCGTATTGCCAGTATTTCTGTAATAATCTAGATTAATGTGAGTCTGATCAGTAACATTATACTTGTAAGCCATGTCAATATTAGCATTGTCATATTTATGATTTTGTGACGAGGTGACCTTTGCTTTATAGGAGTCACTTATAAATCTAGAGATGTTTAAGTTAAAATCATGTTTTAGATAATTAATGCCATCTGAATAAGAGATCTTTTGAGTTCCATATCTACCAGTAAGATATTTAACTTCGTTGTGAAAGTTCTTTTTTGTAATTATATTTATGACACCACCAATAGCGTTTTTACCATATAGGGTTGACATGCTACCTTTCGATATTTCAATTCTTTCAATCAAATCAACTGATATATGTTGAATAGATGGAACACCAAGAGTTCCTGGATTAAGTTCGACACCATTTACTAGAACTTTTGTATGATTACTCTCAGTTCCTCTCATAAAGATAGATTTAGTTTGCCCAAAACCACCATTACTCCCAATGCTAATTGAGCTAGATTGATTAAGAATACTCTCAAGTGTAACATTGCCACTTTTTTTAATCATTTCAGATGTTATTACTTCTACAGAATTGAGTGTATCGAAAACTAAAGTAGATCTTTTATTTGGAGTTACAACTACTCTATCTAGAGTAGATTGAGCATTTAGTGGAGATGAAATGGAGAAAAGTACTATTAGAAGAAATTGACAAAATTTTTTTATCATAGATCGAAACCTCCCGTCTCTAAATACTTATCTTGTAGGTTTTCGGACTTCAGACCGCTACGGGGGTAGTGCTAGGATAAACTAGACTTTCCCTACTTCATAAGCTTAATTTTTAATACCAATACCTTTATCAAGCATTACTAAACCTATCCTAAACAAAATAAAAATAAAAACAATAATTATCCCGAGAGACAGCAAAATACTGTTCTCTTCAAGACCGAGAAAACCATATCTAAAAGCACTAACTATATATGCTATGGGGTTAAATAAAGAAACGTCCTGCCATATGTTTGGTAATGAATCAATAGCATAGAAGGTGCCTCCTAGATAAGTTAGCGGATTAAGAACAAATGTAGGCACAATATTTATATCATCAAAACTCTTTGCATATGCAGCATTGATAAAACCAGCAGTTGAAAAAAGAAAAGCTGTTAGGAATGTCATTAGAATTATAAAAGGTAGATTATTTATGGGAATATCAATAAAAAAAATTGTAACTAAATAAACTGAAAAGCCAACAATAAATGCTCTTAGAACACCGCCACTAACATAGCCAATTAAAATTATGTAATTTGGAACCGGCGAAACGAGCAGTTCTTCTGTGCTTTTTTGGAACCTACCACTATAGAAGGATCCAACTACATTCATATACGAGTTCGTTATAATAGGTATGATAATCAATCCAGGAATAATGTATTCGATATATGTGAAATTTTTAATATTTCCAATTTTATCCCCAATAAAATTACCAAATATTGTTATATATAAAAACATTGTTATAACAGAAGGGAGAATTGTTTGTATCCATATTCTTGCAAATCTGAGAAATTCTTTTCTAACAATTGTTTTTAATGCAACAACTTGACTAGGATTCATTGAAAACACTCTCATTTGTTAATTCCATAAACAATTCCTCTAATTGATTTCTTTTGCTTATAATGTTTAATACAGCAATCTTGTGGCTTTTTAGCTCATTAATAATATCAGTAACATTTATAGTATTATCGCACGTTATCTCTAGTGTAAAATCATCATTTAATTTAGATGTGAATACCTCAGAATTTATCTCGTCTATTATTTTTGACTTAGACTTGATGATGTATGTTTTATTTTTTCTAAGATTATATATATCGGACATAGAAGAATTTTGTATAATTTCACCTTTATGTATTATTGCTAAATTTTTACAGAGCCTCTCAGCCTCCTCTAAATAATGTGTCGTGAGTATAATTGTCACACCTTCGTTATTAATTTTTTGAAAGAAGTCCCACATAGTTAGCCGTAATTCAGTGTCAACACCTGCAGTTGGTTCATCAAGTATTAGAATTTTTGGATTATGTATCAATGCTCTAGCTATCATCAACCTTCTCTTCATTCCACCAGACAATTCTCTGGGAGTCAGATGTCTTTTTTCCCAAATCCCAAGTTGATTAAATAGTTTATGAGTTCTCTCTTGAGCTTGAACTCTCTCGATACCAAAATAACCTCCAACATTTATCATTGTTTCTTCAATGGGTATGAATTGATTTAGATTATACTCTTGGGGTACAATTCCGATATTTTTTTTTGCGTGATCAGGATTTTCAATAATATCTTCACCTAAAACAAATACCTTTCCTGAGGTAATCGTTACTAGAGATGAAATGATTCCTATTACCGTTGATTTACCTGCACCGTTAGGACCCAAAAAAGCAAAAAAATCTCCTGCTGCTATCTCTAAATTTATATTTTTTAAAGCCTCATATCCATTTCTATAGATTTTATTTAAGCTAATAATTTTTAGTGCATTTCCCATAAATCGCCTATTTTTTGGTGTTTTTCTGTCAAATAAATTGACAATATTGCATACTCACGTAAACTTACTGAGTTATAACAGATAAACAATATGTATATCAAGCTTATAATAATTAAGTTAATATAAAGGGCGGAAAAAATGAGTCATACATCTTATCCTAACGCAAAATCGCGATTACAGAGAAGTGAACTAGCCGTTCCTGGATCATCACCCAAAATGTTTGAAAAAGCACTTAAATCAGCTGCTGATTACATTTTTCTAGATTTAGAGGATGCAGTTTCTCCAAGCGATAAAGTCATCGCTCGTGAAAATGTAATTCAAGCTTTGAAAGAATTAGATTGGAGAGGAAATGGTAAAACTATCTCTGTCAGAATCAACGGACTTGACACTCATTATATGTACAGAGATGTTGTTGAGTTAATGATCCAAGCCGGGGAATACATAGATACAATTTTGATTCCAAAAGTTGGCGTTAAAGGTGACGTCTACATGGTAGACTGCATGATAAGTCAAATAGAACAGGAAAGAGGATTGGTCAACAAAGTGGGGCTTGAATGTTTAATTGAGACAGCGCTTGGTATGGTCAATATCGAGGAAATTGCTCAATCATCTAATAGGTTAGAAGCTTTACATTTTGGTGTAGCAGACTATGCTGCTAGTTTACGTGCAAGAACTGTTGTCATAGGGGGACTAAATCCTGATTATCCAGGAGATCAATGGCATCACGGGTTATCAAAGTTAGTTGCAACATGCAGGGCATTTGGATTGAGACCAATTGATGGACCATTCGGTGATTTTAATGATCCCGATGGTTATGTTCTTGCTGCGAAGAGAGGAGCTGCAATTGGTATTGAGGGGAAATGGGCAATTCACCCATCACAGATAGAGTATGCGAATAACGTATTTTCTCCACCAGAGGAAGAGATTACGAGAGCAAAAAGAATCATAGACGAACTAAAGAAAGCAGCTGACCAAGGTAAGGGTGCTGCACAACTTGATGGAAGAATGATTGATGCAGCATCAGAGAGGATGGCTAGAAATGTTGTGAACATAAGTGAGTTAATAGAATCCAAAAAATAATGAATATACACGAGTATCAAGCAAAAGAAATTCTATCTAAATATGGTGTATCAATACCAAAAGGTGGAATAGCATATAGCCCTGAGAATGCAAAAGATAGAGCTTCAGAGCTTGGAGGTGAAATGTGGGTTGTAAAAGCACAAATTCACTCAGGTGCGAGAGGTAAAGCAGGTGGCATCATAGTATGCAAGAGTCTTCAAGAGGTATCAGATGCTGCTAACAATCTTCTCGGAAAAAAGCTAGTAACAAATCAAACTGGCCCAGAAGGCAAAACTGTTCAGAGAATTTATATTGAAGAAGGTACAGATATAAAAAAAGAATTTTACCTTGGTTTAGTATTTGACAGGAGCACTGAGAGTATAATGGTAGTTGCATCATCTGCTGGAGGAATGAGTGTAGAGGAAATTGCTCAAGAAAAACCAGAGACTTTAATTAAAACTAAAATTGAAGCTGCAGTTGGTATGCAAGCGTTTCAAGCAAGAGAGATTGCATTCTCGCTAGGTTTAGATGCAAAAGCAATTTCAAGATGTGCACAAGCCATACTTGGAGCTTATAAAGCTTTCAGTACTTCTGATGCTACTATGGTAGAGATAAATCCACTTGTTCTCACAGGGGATGATCATATATTAGCACTAGATTGCAAAATGTCATTTGATGATAATGCATTATATAGAAATGAGGCTCTAGCAGAGTTGAGGGATAAAACACAAGAAGATCCAAAAGAAACTTATGCAGCTGATCGAGGATTAAATTACATTGCGTTAGATGGTGATATTGGTAACATCATCAATGGTGCTGGCTTGGCAATGGCTTCAATGGATATGATTCAACTTGCAGGTGGTAAACCAGCAAATTTTCTAGATGTTGGCGGTGGCGCTACTCCTGAAAAATTTGTGAAAGCTTTTAAGCTTATATCAGGTGATCCAAACGTAAAAGTTATACTCATTAACATTTTTGCTGGAATTAATCGTTGTGATTGGGTTGCCCAAGGTATTGTTGACGCCTTAAGCTCAATCCAAATTACACAACCACTTGTTATAAGACTCGCAGGAACAAATGTTGATGAAGGGATTAAAATTCTAAAAGATAGTAAAATTGATTACATAGAAGCATTCACACTCGAGGATGCTGCTAACAAAGCCGTAAAAGCACTGGAGTCACTGTAAAAAATGGCAATCTTGATAGATAAAAATTCTAAAATAATTGTCCAAGGCTTTACAGGTAAAATAGGTACATTTCATGCCGAAGAAATGATGGAATATGGAACTAATGTAGTAGGCGGAGTAACACCTGGTAAAGGTGGCCAGACTCATTTAGATAAACCTGTATTTAATACTGTAAAAGAGGCTGTTGAGGAAACTGGAGCAGATAGCAGCATCCTGTTTGTACCTCCAGCTTTTGCAGCAGATTCAGCTATGGAGGCAGCTGATGCAGGCATTAAAACACTGGTTGCAATAACTGATGGTATACCTGCACATGATATGATCAAGGTAAAGAGATACATGAGAAGGTATAAAAATGAAGACAGGATGACTATGGTTGGCCCTAATTGCGCTGGTGTGATTAGCCCCGGCAAATGCATGTTAGGCATAATGCCAGGGCATATATATAATGAGGGAAATGTAGGTGTAATAGGCAGATCTGGAACACTTGGATACGAAGCAGCACAGCAAATGAAAGACCTAGACATAGGTATCTCTACAAGCGTAGGGATTGGTGGTGATCCTATTAATGGAAGCGCATTCAGAGATCACTTAGAAAAATTTGAAAAAGATGATGAGACGAAGGTTATTTTAATGATCGGAGAAATTGGTGGACCGCAAGAGGCAGAAGCAGCTGAGTATGCCAAAGAAAATATCTCAAAGCCAGTTGTGGCTTACATTGCTGGATTGACTGCTCCTAAAGGAAAAAGAATGGGACATGCAGGCGCTATTGTAAGTGCTGGTGGAGAATCTGCTGCTGAGAAAGTGGAAATCCTCAAAAATGCGGGCATCACAATTGCAAAGAATCCTTCCGTTATAGGTGAGACTGTAGCTTCTGTCTTATCAAAAGTGTAATGTCTGAATCTCCAATAATAGATATTGGAGCAAACTTAACTCATCCAGATTTATACCCCAATATAAAAAAAATCATACAACAGATGAGCGATGTAAATGTCACACATGCTGTAATTATATCTGCAACCTTAAATGATGCTCATAGAGCTATTTCAATAGCGGAAAAGTTTCCAGGGAAGTTATATGCAACTGTTGGTTTTCATCCTCATAATGCAAAAGAATTTAATCATACCGATATTAAGGACATAAAAGCTCTGTTGCAAAATAAATTCATCGTAGCGATTGGTGAATGTGGATTAGATTATTATAGATTATATTCAGAAAAAAAAGATCAGATATTTTGTTTTGAAAATCATTTAAACCTTGCTATAGATTCACAAACACCATTATTTTTACATGAAAGAAATGCACATAATGATTTTTATACAATACTTGCATCAGCATCTACTAAATTAAAAAAATTTGTTGTTCACTGTTTTACTGGAGATAAAAATATTTTGAAAAAATACTTAGATCTTGGTTCATATATTGGAATAACAGGCTGGATAACTGATAAAGCTAGAGGCTCACACCTTCATGAAATAATACAATATATCCCTAGTGATAGACTGATGATTGAAACAGATTGCCCATATCTCATACCACATAATATCGAAAAAAATGTAGGTAAAATAAATTATCCTCATTATTTACCATACGTTGCAAGTTTCGTAGCAAAATGCTTAAATAGAGAATTAGATTTAGTTAGAAAATCTACATACAAAACAACAAAAGAGTTTTTTTCCATTAATGATCAACCAGTCTAAAAAATTACATCTACCAAAGGGAAAAAAGAACTTATTACTTCATACGTGTTGCGCACCATGTTCTGGTGACATAATGTTAAGATTAATAGACTCATCGATTCCCTTTAATCTCTTCTTTTATAATCCTAATATCCACCCCAAGAAAGAATATTTACTTAGGAAAGACGAGAATATCAATTTTGCTATCAAACATAATATACCAATTATCGATGCAGAGTATGATTCTAATAATTGGTTCCATGTTACAAAAGGGATGGAATGGGAGCCTGAAAGAGGTATAAGATGCGACACTTGTTTTGACATGAGGCTTTTAAAAACAGCGCAATATGCATCACAACATGACTTTGATTTAATCTCTAGCACTCTTGGCATATCAAGATGGAAAGATTTTTCTCAAATAAACCGAGCTGGATTTAAATCTACTCTTCAATTTAAAAATGTAGATTATTGGGATTTTAATTGGAGGAAAAATAATGGTTCTCAGAATATGATTAAAGTTTCCAAAGAAGAAAACTTTTACATGCAAGAGTACTGTGGTTGCATCTATTCGTTACGAGATACTAACGATTGGAGAATAAAAAATAATAAATCTAGAATAGAGTTTGGATTAAAATATTATTCGTTTTTAGATAAAAACTCCACTGAAAATCAATAGCGCTACAATACTTAACCAAGCAAGTAGTGCACGAGTTATAATATTCTTATATTGAACGATACTATCATCCGAATCAGATTCTGATATCAGATTCACTCCAACATTATTCACTAAACCCTTATTATAGGCATAAAGGTCATGATTATATTCTGTACTTTTGAATGATTTAACGCAAACTTCAAAATCACTTACTATAGCATATGATAAAATTGTTAGATGTGCTGGAACATATTCTAAAATACCAAGTATGATTGATAATCTATTCTTTGATTTTGCATCTACTTTAAATGATGAGTCATTTACAAAAGAGTCTAAGATTAAATAAGCTAGTGATCCTGCAGGACCGAGAAGAAGGAAATAAAAAATTATAGAGAAAATGTTCCTTAGAGAATTATAAAATAAATTATTTTTTAGGCTTCTTAAGTCATATTTTTTTGTAGACATCATTCTTATAAATATTTTATCTTCTTTACAATTATCCAAGAACTTATCATTTTTGATCTTCTCCATATTTAAAATAAATTCGTTTGGCTTAAGACAATAAAAAAGAATAATTAAATTTACTAAAAAAGAGAAGAATGGATGTAATAAATAACTAAAGACTAAAACAAGTATTGTTAGAATTATATACGCAGATATCGGAAATAATAAGTAAGTATAAAATTTATCGAATATTGTATTTGAAAAACTTTTAAACAATAAAAAAGTTTTTTTAATGATTCGATCAGATGGTTTTTCAACGATAGGATCATACATATATTCAATGATGAGAGAAAAAATAAGTAATGATGCTGTAATCATAATCTTTCTCCCTATTTTATTTTTTCCCAATCAAAAAATTCTCCTGGATCACTTTTTCTATCCGGAGCTATATCACAATGTCCTAGTATATTATCATTTGTAATATCAGTATATAAAGTTTTTAATGAAGTAATCACGTTATCTAGAGATTGATATTGATTATCTGTATATTTACTATTAATTGTTCCCTCTAATTCGATTCCAATTGAAAAGTCATTAAAATTACTTCTTCCATTATAGGATGATTTTCCTGCATGCCAAGCTCTTTTATCAAACGGTACCATTTGAATAATTTTACCATTTCTCCTAACAAAGAGGTGAGGTGACACCCTGAAATTTTTAAGTGATTCGAAAGTACTATCCAAAGAAATATCAAGATTATTCTGGAAAAAATCTATCACATAATTATTATCGTATTGACCCTCTGGGAGGCTTATACAGTGAATGATTATCGTATCTATTGAAATTGATTTTGGTCTATCATCAAAATTAGGTGAAGTCACAAACTCTACTTTGGAAATTTTTGACGTTTTTTCATCAATTTCTAACATTACTTGTATCTCAAACTCTTTTTCATTGTTATTATACTACTATCTTAATTATGCCAAATTTTTACATTAATACAGATAAAAAGTTGTTAAATATTTCGGATGATTTATTGCAATCGACATCCCTGGGTGTCGATACTGAATTTATAAGAGAGTCAACCTATTTCCCGAAACTTGCGCTTATTCAGTTTTCCACTAAACACAATAACTACATTATTGATACTCAAACAATAACATCTAAGAGCTTATTGGTTGATATCCTCACCGATGACAGAAAACTTAAGGTTCTTCACTCTGCTAAGCAGGATTTGGAGACCATACATCGATATTTTAAGTGTTTCCCTAATAATATTTTTGATACACAAATCGCATTTAATCTAATTTCAACATTAATGAATCCAAGTTACTCCTCATTAGTAAAAAAATATTTTTCAGTTGAATTAAAAGAGGGATCATGGAGAACAGACTGGCTCAAAAGACCATTATCTGATGAAAAAATCGAATATGCGGCAAATGATGTTAAATATTTATTAGATCTCTCAAAAAATCTTAGAGAAGAGGTTTCTAAATTGAATAGATTAGATTGGCTTGAGGAAGAGCATATTAATGAATTAAGCTTGAGAAAGATAATAATCGACCCTTTCGACGCATGGAATAAAATCACTATCCCAATTAACTTAGATAGTAAGCAAAGATCCAATGTAAGGTCTATAGCAGCGTGGCGTGAGGTAGAGGCTAAAAATACTGATATACCTAAAAAATGGATTTTAACTGATGGAGAAATAATAAAGCTAGCTTGTGCCAAAGTCGAACTGATTAATTCAATACTTGATAAAACCAAAAACAAAATATCAGAGTCATATAAAGACAATATAGTTATGCTACTTAAGCAAAATAAAAAAAATAATCAGCCAGTTAATCAAATTGACATGAATACTTACAACAAAAAAATTAATCAATGTAACACTCTCTTGATGAAGATATCTGAGGAGCAACAAATATCACCATCTTTAATTGCAAACAAAAGAGACATAGATTATTTTGCGAGAGGTCAGGAAGATATAAAATTTCTTAAAGGATGGCGATTTAAAATTTTTGGTAAATTGGTACAATAATATATGCGGAAATATTCTTCAATAATTGTTGATGGGAAAGATAGGGCTCCAAGTAGGTCAATGCTAAGAGCAGTTGGTTTCAAGGATAAAGATTTTAAGTTGCCTCAAGTTGGCGTGGCAACAACATGGAGTATGGTGACACCATGTAACATGCATTTGGACAAATTAGCACAATTATCAGCAAATTCAGTGGATAAAAATGGCGGGAAATCAATCATTTTCAACACCATAACTATCTCTGATGGAATATCGATGGGAACAGAGGGTATGCGATATTCTCTTGTTTCCAGAGAAGTTATCGCTGATTCCATCGAGACAGTAATAGGTTGTGAGGGTTTCGATGGCTTTCTGTCCATAGGAGGTTGTGATAAAAATATGCCTGCATGCGTGATGGCAATGGCTAGGTTAAATAGACCATCAATTTTCGTCTATGGTGGAACAATTCTTCCTGGCGATCATAAATCACAAAAAATTGATATTGTTTCGGTATTTGAAGCAGTGGGAAAGAACGCTAATAAACAGATATCAGATAGAGAATTAACTGAAATCGAGAAAAAAGCTATACCTGGACCAGGGTCCTGCGGTGGAATGTATACTGCAAACACGATGGCTTGCGCTATAGAGGCGTTGGGATTGAGTCTGACTAACAGTTCAGCACAAGTAGCCATATCTAGTAAGAAAAAAAATGATTGTAAGCTCTCTGCCAAAGCTCTGATGCAATGTATAAGGAATGATATAAAACCGTCGGATATAATATCTAAAAAATCTCTCGAAAATGCAATCACTGTAGTCATGGCATTAGGTGGATCAACTAATGCCGTGTTACACCTATTAGCCATTGCTCATTCAGCAAACATTAAGTTGTCACTAAGAGATTTTGATCGAATCGGTAACAAAACTCCAGTTTTGGCAGATCTGAAACCTAGTGGCAAGTATTCAATGTCAGAATTAGTGGCAATAGGAGGAGTTGCCCCTTTGATGAAAATGTTGTTAAACAAGAAGCTACTTCATGGTGACTGTTTAACTGTTACAGGCAAGACAATGAGACAGAATCTCAGTAAAGTTAAGCCATACCCATCAGGACAAAAAATAATCAAATCTTTTTCTGATCCAATTAAAAAGAATGGTCATTTGATAATTCTACGTGGTAATCTATCACCGAATGGTGCTGTGGCAAAAATATCAGGCAAAGAGGGTAACTCATTCACTGGTAAAGCAAGAGTATATAATTCAGAAGAACAAGCTCTTAAAGATATACTCTCTGATAAGGTAAAAAAGGGAACTGTTATAGTTATTCGATATGAGGGGCCTAGAGGAGGTCCTGGTATGCGAGAGATGTTATCTCCTACTTCTGCTGTTATGGGTAAAGGCTTAGGAAAGGATGTTGCATTAATCACTGATGGAAGATTTTCAGGTGGCAGTCATGGATTTGTTGTCGGCCACATATCACCAGAGGCCCATGTTGGAGGTTTGTTATCAATTGTTAAAAATGGCGATATTATCGAGATTGATGCCATCAAGAAGCAATTAAATCTGAAAGTATCAAAAACAGAGATTAAATCAAGAATGATTAGAGTTAAAAAACCAACGAAAAAAACCATGAGTGGAGTTTTAACAAAGTATGCAAAACTAGTCAGCCAAGCACATTCAGGTGCCATAACTGTGGATTAGTTTATTATAAGACTTTAAGTTCCTCGCGGTAGAGTTTATGGATAATCTCATGTATTTTTTCAAGACGCTCAATTGCATCATTCGATGATATTAAATTCGCTTTTGTAGATAAATCAAGTGGGAGACATTCTGTGAGCCTAAATCCTACCCAAGATGCATCTGAATATCTCTCTTTTTTGTAATCGATAAAGTTTTTTATACCAGGATGTATTTTCTTGTAGAACTTAGATAATAATCTATATTTTTCAGGTATCATATATTCTCTCTCTGGCTCAATATTTTTTAATTCACCATTTAATAAATTATTTCCATCTAGTTTACATGATTGTATATCTACTAAATTCATCCCTTCAACTGTTATCCCTAGTAAGCCATCTTCCAATTGATTCCAATCTATAATTTTTACTAGTGATGCAATAGGGTAAACATCATCAATATATTTATCTTTTGATTCTGTTTTTACCAGTGCAATACAAAAGCATGATTCATTCTTGATTGAATCTCTTACCATATCAAGATAACGTCTCTCAAATATCCGCAATGGAAATAGACCCCCGGGTAGTACAATGCTTTTTAAAGGGAAAATTGGTAGGTTATTCATTCGTACTCTCAATAAAGTTTAGAGATGCTGAATTGATACAATAACGTTTATTAGTAGGCGCAGGTCCATCATCAAATACATGACCTAAATGAGCATTACAATTACTACATCTTACTTCAACTCTTTTCATTCCATGCGAGTTGTCCTCTATTTCTTCAAGTGATGTAGACGAAAACGGATTATCGAAGCTAGGCCACCCAGTACCTGAGTCAAATTTTCTAGATGAGTCGAATAGTTTATTACCACAGCAAATGCATTCAAATACCCCTTTATGATAAAAATTATTATACTGTCCACTAAAAGGTCTCTCAGTCGCACCTTCTCTTGTCACTTTAAAAGAAAGATCACTCAAATCTTGCTTCCATTCGTCATTACTTTTATTAAATTTAGCCATTTTTAATTGTTTCTCTTAACTCTACTGTGCTCTTGTTACTCATTATTAACATGATGTCAATATTATCTATATTATTATCAATATATTCCTTTATTTCATCATAAGTTTCAATAGTGTTAATTTTATGGTTTTTATTCGATAGTGACCATTTTACTAACCTAGATTTTACAACAATGCTTCTGTGCGCTTTATTAAGTGCTTTAGAAAGATTCACTCTGTGTGTGCCAGAGATCATAGAATTAGATTTAATTTCACAGATTGCTAGTATTTTTTTATCAGGAAAATTCTTCCTGATTGATGTTATTGAACTATCTATCTCTGTTGGATGATGCGCAAAGTCATCATAAATTTTAATATTTTTATAAGATCCAACTAATTCCATTCTTCTTTTGACACCTTTGAATGTTTTTATTGCCTTGAGACAATTAGGTAGTGAAATACCAGATTGTATACTTGCGATGATAGCTAGAGAAATATTTTTATAGTTATGACATCCAATTAAACTAGATACAATTTTCTTTTTAGTCGATTTATTGTATAAATAAAATTCATTATCTTTTTCTTCTAAAAGCCAGTCACACTTTTTCGCACTTGATGAAAAAGAAATAGGTTTTGACCAAATACCTTTCTCTATAAGTTTACGAATGTTCCCATCATCAACGTTGTATATGATCTTACCTGATCTAGGCATAGTTCTTAATACATGATGAAAATTTTTTATTATTGCTTCGATATTCTCAAATATATCTGCATGATCAAATTCGATATTATTTATAACCATTACGTCAGGGTGATAGTGTAGATATTTTGATCTCTTGTCAAAAAAAGCTGTATCGTATTCATCTGCTTCAATTACAAAATATTCTGAATTCGTTAATTTTGCAGGTGACTTAGTTCCGACTGGCAAACCACCTATTAAATAGCTAGGATTTTTTTTAGCGTACTTTAATATATGAGTCACCATAGAAGACGTAGTAGTTTTACCATGTGTTCCAGATATAGCAATGACAGTTTTCTTTGAGAGAACATTATCATATAACCACTCTGGTCCGGAAGTAAATGGTATCTTTTTATCTAATAGTTTCTCTATTATATCCATACCTCTAGTCATTACATTACCAACAATTATTAGATCATAATTATTATCTAATGTTTTAGAGTTATAATTCTCAGTAAAACTTATTTTATTGTTTATGAGAACAGTTTTCATGGGATCATACAAGTTTGTGTCAGAGCCGGTTACTTCATGCCCCATCTCCTTTGCAATAATTGCAATACCAGCCATGAAAGTGCCTCCAATACCTAATATATGTATATTCATGCCACTGCTTGTAATATTATTAGCGTTACAAATATAATTGCGAGCCCATGTAATAGTGAAATACCAAGTCCTGCCATCATTGAAGTGTCAAGTGCATTTTTGAAAATATGTCCATTAACGAACCATGCGTACAGGCTCACAAATAGAAATATAATTGCCACGTTAGTCGGGATCTCAGTTTCTGTAATCTCATTACTGTCAGTAAAAAGTGTAATCAAAATACCTTGGACAAGAATAAAGATCACATGTACTCCAAGTGTGCCGGAGCAAACTTGAACATATCTTGAGCTGTAATCCTGACTATTTACTGATTTTTCTTTAATATTTAAAGCAGCTTTTATAAATAAACTAGTCACTACTATGAATATTAGTGCGTTTAAGATATTCATAGCCACGATTGTTTGAGGGATAAAGGATATGAGCGCTACTAAAAGGTTAGCCAGCATAACTAGGTTCAATAACCTACTACTAGATGGTAGATCTTGAGGTCCTTTAGAAAAAACAATTATATCTAGAAATATTTTCAAATTTAACGGCATATTGATGCTATAATTAATCTTATTTATGAAAGGATATCACATTGGATCAAAACTCAATAATTAAATCTTACAAAAGAGTATCAAGCATATACGACTTTACTTTCGGTAAGGTTTTCAAGCCTGGCCAGAAAACATCAATAGAAAAAATGAGCTGTAGCTCGGATGATCAAGTTCTAGAAATAGGAATAGGCACAGGGTCCTCTTTTAAATATTATCCATTAGATACAAGAGTAGTCGGTATAGACATATCGCCAGATATGCTGGGTCGTGCCAGTCAGAAAATTAAGAACGGAAAAATTCCTAATAAAAATATCGCAATGATGAATGGCGAAGAGCTCTTTTTTGATGACAATACTTTTGATAAAGTCGTTGCAATGTATGTAATCTCGGTCACTCATAATCCAAAAAAGTTAATATCCGAGATGAAACGCGTTTGCAAAGAAGATGGAGACATTTTTATTGTGAACCACTTCAGCTGTGACACAGATAATATCTTCATTAAAACGTTTGAAAAAGCATTGATGCCAGTCAGTAAAATATTAGGATGGAAACCTTATTTTCCATTTTCTGAATTCAATAGCTATGCTAACTTAGATGTTAGAGAAATTTCCAAAGTTAATATTTTTGATTATTGGAATATCATCCACGCTACTAACAGTAAGTAACTTCACTTGGCTGCATTCTCAACCATCTGCTTCAGCTCTCCAGATTCAAATAATTCAAGTGTAATATCACAACCTCCAATCAATTCTCCTTTGATATAGACTTGAGGGAATGTCGGCCAATCTTTATATTTCGGTAGTTCTTGCATTACCTCTTGATCAAGGATTATGTTTACGTATGCAAATTCTTTTCCACATTTCTTGAGTGCCTCAACCGCTCTAGAGGAGAAACCACACATTGGCATGTCTGGTGTACCTTTCATATATATTATTACAGGATTTTCTTCTATTTGCTTTTGTATTTTCTCTAGCGTTGTCATCATTATTCTCCTTTTATTTGATTATCTTCATCTGCATATTTTGTATCATATTTTAACAATTTTTTAAAACATTTTACAAATCTTGAGAATTTCCATGTTGGATTAAATTTAAATATTACCTTACCAATTATAGCTTCGTTAGTGTACGTATAATCACATAAAGAAGATGAGGTATTTTTATTGTCGCTATTTATTTTATACTTTGTATTTATTTGTCCGGCGATACGTTTAGCTATATGATGGTAATCATTGATTTGTAGTACTATTATGTCATTGATGTTGTATTTATCAAATCTCAATGTAGCAACTAGGGATCCGGACATTATAGTAGGCTCCATACTTTTGCCTTCTATCTTGAAAAATCTAAGCATCTTCTAAAATTGGACAAACTATCTCCATATTTGGTGGATAAGGTGCTTTACACCTTTTCGTTTGAATGCTTTTTGTTGCCCAAAACATCTCTGCAAATTCGTTAACTTTTGCCAGTAAACTCTCAGCGTTTTCTCTAGATAACTCCTGTTTACTTTTTGAACCCGCCATCATTATTGAGTGAACTAACTCGTGGACACCAGGGAATTCTTTAATTTGAGGATCTTTAAAATAATCACCCCATATAACGGTAATCTCATCTTTCACTGCTTGTGCCTGCTCTTCTTTTGATGCTGAAAGCCTAGCAATCTGAGCGGTAAAATTTCTTTGTGGTAAACTTTCATCAACTTCATGTATAAGGTCAATGAGCCTTATTACACTTAATGCTGCATATTGTGCTATAGCAGGATCGTACACTTTACAGGGTATATCACAATGTGCATGTGCTTTATTAATTTTAATCATGAATCTTCTCCTTAAATGATTTTCATAAATGTTGTAAACTATTTTATCATTCAAATTTTAAAACTGGAAATGTTATGTGTGGAATATGTGGAGAAATAAGGTTCGACAGAGCAGTTATTGATCAACTTACTAAAGAATGCATGATGAATGCGATATCAGCTAGAGGGCCAGATAATAGTGGTCATTTCAGCAATCAATCGATTTTTTTAGGACATCATAGGCTGTCTATCATAGATACCTCGGCTAAATCTAATCAGCCGATGTTTGATAAAGAGTTATCTCTCATCATAGTTTTCAATGGCGTAATTTATAATTATATTTCACTTAAGAATGATTTAAAGAAGAGAGGATATGTATTCGAATCTAGCGGTGACACAGAAGTGATTTTGAAAGCTTACCATTTTTATGGAGAGAAATGTGTCGAGCATCTTGACGGTGTCTTTGCATTCTGTATATATGACTTAAAAAATAAAAAGGCATTTATCGCTAGAGATCGTTTTGGCATTAAACCTTTATATTATAAAATTAATAAAGATTATTTCTCATTCTCATCCTCTATGCAGTCGCTACTCTCTAAAGACGTAGGGAAAGTAAATAAAGATGCTATCAATTACCATTTTTTCTTACACTCAGTTGTCCCTGCCCCACATACGTTATTTGAAAATATATTTAAACTTAAACCAGGCCATTTTATGCTTATTGACAATAATAATGATCGAGTTACAACAAAAAAATATTATTCAATTGATCATCTTCCTATAGTGGAATTTGGTAGCGAAAATGAAATAATTGAAGCAATTGATTATTACTTATTACAAGCTATAAAAAAAAGACTATCCACGTCTGACGTTCCTGTTGGTATTCTACTTTCAGGAGGGCTTGATTCAAGTTTAATTGCCGCTATGGCTTCAAAACATAAGCTATCTGATATAAATACTTTTTCTATTGGTTTTGAATCTATAAATGAAGAACCAGGAGATGAGTTTTATTTTTCAGATATAGTTAGTAAGAATCACTCAACTAACCACAATAAAATTAAAATTAATAACGATCAACTTTTTGATAATTTAGATATGGTGATAAGACATATGCCTGAACCTATGTCTAGTCAAGATGCATCCGCTTTTTTCTTATTAGCTAGAGAAGTTTCAAAAAAGCAAAAAGTTGTCTTAAGTGGACAAGGTGCTGATGAGTTATTTGGTGGGTATCCATGGTACTTGCATATGAATGAAGATAAAAGCACACCAGACATTCAGAAATTTCAAAAATATTATTTAGATAGAACGCAACAGGATTATGAACTTACAATATCAAAAAAATATACTACATTCAATAATACTTCTGACTTCATCAAAGAGTCGTTTGATGTTTATGATTCTAATTTATCTTTCCTAGATAAACTTTTGAGATTTGATATTTCACATTTGATTGTTGATGACCCTGTAAAAAGGGTTGATAGTATGACTATGGCCTGGGGACTTGAGACACGCGTACCTTTTTTAGACCAGGAGCTTATTGAATTCATGTGTTCAGTGAGATCTTCAGAAAAAGTCAAAAATCATGGTAAATACTATTTGAAGAAATTAGCACTAGAATATCTTGACCCTGAGGTAATTAACAGAAAAAAGTTTCATTTCCCAGTCCCCCCTTTAAAAATTCTAAATGGTAAGATTTTAAACTTTGCTAGAGAGGCGCTTTGCTCGTTTCAATGTAAAGATCGAGGTATTTTCAGTCAGCAGAATATTACTAAATTATTAAGAAATCCAAATAAATACTTCACAAAACTTGATGGAAACAAACTATGGCATCTTGCAGTTTTTGAGAGATGGTTCCAAGTCAATTTAGATAAAAAAAACCCGCCAACTTTGACGGGTTAATTTATAATTTGAAATTTTAATTAGAAACTATGTGTTATCCCTAAACCATAAGTTCTAATTGCATTACCACTGCCTTGAAGTCCTTTTCTAATATAACCAATTGTTATATCAGTAGATTTACTTAACTGCATAGTGTTAGAAATTCCGATTGTTCTATAATCTTCATTAGCTGCTACTTCTCTACTATCACCTGTAGCATATACAAGTTGTAGATTATGCATTCCCGTAGTGTAGTGTGCGCCAAAAGTTTCTATGTCACCTTCACCATTCGTAAATCCGTTACCGGTACTAGTAATTTCTAGATCTTCAGATGTATAAAAAACATCTAAGTTAGGCATGACTTTATATGAAGCAAATATTTTGTCGTTTGACTCACCGTCAGCCCCTTCACTTTTATCAAAAGTTCTGGCAACACCTAACTCAAGATTTGCAACTAAAATATTTTCAACTTTCAAACCAAAAGAGTAGTCATTTTTAGATACGTTGTTATTGTTTGAATTCTCGCCCATGCCTCTAAGGTAGGCGATATGAAACGGACCAATTTTACCATGATACATGATACTTGAATCCCATGTTCCTGCTTGACCAAAATCTGTTGAACTACTTGCACCATGATTATTCATGCCTATAGCAGTATCCATATTTTTATCATAAAAACCCATTGTCTTGTATGGTGTTTCATAAGATCCCATGCCCAGATATCCGATTGGCGTCATAAAACCAAGGTGACCAATATGAAGCTCTATGCTTTGACAAGGTGACGAGCCATTGGCGTCTGTATTACAATTTTTACTGTCACTAGTTGCCCATCCATCAGCAAGATCAAACCTCCACTCAGCGTGACCTAGCATAGTTAGACCACCAATATTTTCCTTAAATTTAAGTCCTAATCTACTTTTACCACCATTATCTCTTATACTATCAACTGAGTTTGCGGAACCAGTCGCTTTATGGTCATAACCTACGTAAAGTCGTCCAAAAAAATGGACACCACTTGATCCTTGCGCCCCAGATGTATAATTTTGCGAGTTGTCCATTTTCCCACCCGCGACCACAGGCATCGATGTTACTGCAGCAAAAAGTGCAGCTGTAAAGATATTTTTAAACATTTCACTCCCCGTTTATTATTTATATTTACAGATAATATTGACACATTATGCTCTACAAATAAACACTTATAGGGAATAATTGAGGTTTTTTAGGCTAATAATGAGATAATAATATAGAAATGACTAAGAGGAAAAATATCGTGAACATGCTAAAAAGTCTATATTTTATTAGCATTACAGCTGATTTATATTAATATATTGATTTGCTTGTGTATTCTGTATGAAAGATTATTTGATGAAGACATACAATAGGAAGCCTGTATCTTTTGTCAAAGGAGAGGGGATTTATTTGTATGATGATAAGGACAAAAAATATATTGACGCTCTTTGTGGATTAGCCGTGACGAGTCTTGGTCATTCTCAAATAGAAATCACTGAAGTTCTAAAATCACAAAGTAGCACACTTATTCATACATCTAATGCTTTTCACATAGGGCCACAACAGAAACTGGCTAAGAGACTATGTCAATTAAGCGGGATGACTACAGCATTTTTTTGTAATTCTGGAGCTGAGGCAGTAGAGGCTAGCATAAAAATCGCAAGAAAGTTTGGTAATGATAAAAATATTCGCTCTCCGAAAATATTAGTAATGGATAACAGTTTTCATGGAAGAACAATGGCAGCATTATCTGCAACTGGGAGCGCTAAGTCTCATGCTGGCTTCACACCTCTCGTTGACGGTTTTATAAGGGTCCCATTTAACGATATTGATGCTGTTAAAAAAGCTCTAGAAATTCATAATGATATCGTTGCGATCCTTTTAGAGCCTATTCAGGGTGAGGGTGGCATAATTATTCCAGATCATGGTTATTTATATAACCTTAGAGAGATAACACACGATAAAAATATATTATTAATGATAGATGAAGTCCAATCGGGATTTTGCAGAACAGGTAAATGGTTTGCACATCAACACGAAAATATTATCCCAGACGTTATTACAATTGCAAAAGCACTAGGCAATGGTATCCCAATTGGAGCTTGTCTTGCCGCAACTAATGCATCAGATATCTTGATCCCAGGATCACATGGATCAACTTTTGGTGGTAATTTTTTATCTTGTAGCGTAGGACTAAAAGTACTAGATATTATGCGAGATCAACAAATTTGCATCAATGCTAGAAAAATGGGTGAGTTATTTAGTAAAGAATTAAAACTGAGATTTTCATCTAAAAAATCTGTGCTTGATATAAGGTGTAAAGGCCTAATGATAGGAATAGAGTTGAAGAATGATTGCTCTACACTCGGTAATACTCTTCTTGAAAATGGTCTAGTTGTTAATATAACAAAAGGAAATATAATAAGAATGCTTCCACCACTTATCATTAATAAAAATCAAGTCCATGATATAATAGAAATATTAGATAAACTAATAGATTAGCATGAATATAAGACACTTCAGATCTCTTCTAGATATAAACAGACAAGAATTCATAAGAATACTTGATAGATCTTTGGAATTAAAGAAACTGAGAAATGAGAATCAATTGCCAAATTCCCTAGCAAAAAAAACATTAGCACTTATTTTCAAAAAAAATTCTACTCGAACTAGAGTGTCGATGGAGACCGCCATAAACAAATTAGGGGGAAATGCTGTTTTCATTTCACATCTAACATCACAAATAGCCAGAGGTGAATCAATACATGATACAGGGAAAGTGCTTTCAGGTATGGTTGATTTTATAGCAATAAGAACTCATGATCATAGTGAACTACTTGAACTTTGTGAGATATCATCTGTACCAGTAATAAATGCGCTTACTCAAAAATTTCATCCATGTCAGCTTCTTGCAGATATGCTGACATATTATGAAGAGAAAGGGAGTTTTGAAAATAGGACTTTTTCATGGGTAGGTGATGGATGTAATATGTGTAATTCTTACATCAACGCATCAAAAATACTCGGATTTAATCTAAAAATCGCAACACCTAATGGTTTTGAGCCAGATGCATCTGTCGTTAATTCTTCATCAGATACTGTTGAATTTTGTGACCTTCCCGGTAAAGCAGTAGAAAATTCAGATCTAGTCACTACAGATGTATGGGCAAGCATGGGTGATGAAGAGGATCATGAGAGGAGGAAAATGCTTTTTAAAGGTTACCAAATCAATCAAAATATAATGGATAAAGCAAATAAGGATGCAATATTTCTTCATTGTTTACCGGCGCATAGAGATGAAGAGGTTACATCTGAAGTGATTGATGGACCATCCAGTCGTGTCTGGGAGCAATCTCATAACCGCCTATACACTACACAAGCTTTACTGGAATTTTTGCTAGAAGTTAATGTCTAATTTAAGTACTGTTAATTTTTTCAATAAGATTTTGCTTCTCTCTGCTATTCACACATTTTATTATTTGTGAGGATAACTTGGACAAATTTTTTATATTTGATTCTACAATGATTTTTTTGACCTCAGGTATTGCACTTGGATGCATGCTAAAAGATTTTAATCCCATACCCAATAAAATCTTAGTAAATTGTTTATCACCAGCCATTTCACCACAAAGTGATACATCAACTCCATGTTCTTTACCACTTTGAATTACATTATTAATTAGCGTCAAAACAGCTGAATTGAAAGGGTCATATAAATAATTTACTTCATCATCAACTCTATCAATTGCCAGAGTATACTGGACAAGATCATTAGTACCTATAGATAAAAAATCGACAAACTCAGCAATGCGAGATGATAGTACCGCAGTTGCTGGAACTTCTATCATGATTCCTATCGGTACTTTATCACTGAACAGTATTTTACGCTTCCTTAATTGATTTTTAGCAATTTCGATTAAATCTTTTGCTTCCTGTATCTCAGATAATGTAGTAATCATCGGCAGCATTATCTTTACATCGCCATAATAACCTGATCTCAGTATAGCTTTGATTTGATTTAAAAAAACTTCTTGATTATTTAGGCTGTATCTTATTCCTCTGAGGCCAAGTGCCGGATTTCTCGCAATAGAGCCTGTTTGTATATTTTCAGGTATTTCTTTATCTGACCCAATGTCTAGTGTTCTGAACGTTACTGGTTTGCCCTTTAAACTCCTGACAATTTTTTTATAATCTGAAACTTGCTCTGCTTCAGTTGGTATGTCTGATCTATCTGTATAGAGATATTCTGTTCTGAATAATCCAACACCGTCAATATTTTTTCCTTTAATAATCTTTAACTCCTGAGGAAGCTCTAGATTAACCATAATTTCTATCTTTTGCTTATCAATTGTAATACATTTTTTTTCCATGACCTTAGATAGTAATGTCTTTCGATTATTATCTTCTTTTTTGATTTGTCTATAATGATTTATGCACGATCGATCAGGATTTATAATTACAATGCCATTATTACCATCAAGAACGATAAAGTCCTGATCTTTGATTATATTCAGAGAATTTTTTAATCCTACAATTGAGGGAATTTCAAGACCCCTAGATAAGATTGAGCTATGAGATGATCTACCACCATATTCAGAAATCAAACCACTACATTTTGATTGATGTGCAATCAAAACATCAGCAGGGCTTAAATCATCTGTAACAAGTATGGTATTCTCTAGATCGGTTAGAATATTATTTTTAGTTCTTTTTGTTTGCTTGATATTCTTTATCAATAATTTCACCACATGTTTTATATCATCAATTCTTTGTTTAATATAAGTATCTTTCATTTCAGAGAATGATGATTTTATAAATTGAAACTCATCGTCAATCGCCCAGTCTGCGCTATATAATTTCTCATCAATATTTTTACGTATGTTATTCAGAAAAGATTTATCGTTAATAAGATGAATATGTGTATCCAGGAATATACCGACATTATTTCTCAGACTCGGTGTAAGTTTATTTTTGATAGAGTTGATTTCTTTAAGAGTGATTTCTACTGATTTGTTAAATTTATTAATCTCCCTTTGTACTTCGCTTTTTTTAATAATTTTCTTTTGGTAATCATTTTGCCCGTGTTCATAACGTTTGCACTTAGCTATGACTATACCTTTTGAAACAGTCAATCCTCTAATAATAATAGGTGTAAGATTACTCATTTTCGTCAAATTTATTTTTAATCAGATTTATAAGGCTTTTCATGGCGTTAGACTCATCATCTCCATTAGCAATGATTGTTAACACTGTTCCTCTTGGCGCAGATAGCATCAGGAGTTTCATAATACTTTTTGCATCTGCTATTTTTTCCCCATTTCTAATTTGAATGTTAGATTTAAAATTATTTGTTAAAGTGACAATTTTTGCAGCTGCGCGTGCATGTAAACCTAATTTATTCATAATTGTTACTCTTTTTTCCATTTTTAATTTATTATTATTACTCCATCTTTGCCACCCTCAATTGCTTTTTCAGTAAGAATTTTGAGTGATAGTTTTGGATAATTAAATATATTAAGAAGCATAGATAAGTTTATACCGGATACAACATTAACTTTTTTATTATTACAGAACTCTTTTGCAATGTTACTCGGAGTTGATCCGAACATATCGGTTAGTACTAAAACACCCTTTCCGCTGTCTAAGACTTTTACGTATTGTTGAGCCAATCTACTTATATCTGTTGGTTTGTCATAGTGATCAATAGCTAGTATTTCTGTTCTAAAAGGGATCGATCCATATGTTGATTTTGCAGCCAACAATAATTGTAAACCTATGTCATTATGTGTAAGTAACAATAAACCAACCATTAATTTACATTCCTACATTTGATTATAATTTCATTATATTTACTCATGAGTAACTTATATAGTATTTTCTATACTATATTAATCAGTTATGCGAACAACTTGATTATTTTTTTTATCATGACTGCAAATTATTCTTTAAAAGGTCTAAAATTTTTTCTTTATCTGATAAGTCTCTGATTTTTTGTACAAAGGTTTCACTATCTGCTATTGAGGCAACTTTAGATAGTATCTCTATATGAGAATCATCTTCCGTATCAGGAACTATAAGAGAAAATATTAGATCAACTTTCTTTTTATCTAGTGCATCAAAATCTATACCTTGAGATAATTTTATAAATAATATTTTAGGTGAATTAATATTCGGAACTCGAGCATGTGGTATAGCAATACCATGCCCAAATGCAGTAGTACCAAGTTTTTCACGTTCATATAATTTATCAAAAATGGTATCTTTTTGACCAGAGTCACCATTTGCTAAATTACCACTTATGGTTTCGAGAATATGCTTTTTACTTTTTGATTCAATATTGAGTAGAATTGAATCTTGATTAATTAAGTCTGCAACATTCATGTTATTTGATTCTCCGATCAGTTGAAGATGAAATACCCATTGACTCCCTATACTTTGTTATTGTTCTACGAGCAACTTTTATACCATTCTCACAAAAACTTTTGGCAATCTGTGAGTCACTCATAGGAGACCTTGCATCTTCATCATTAATTAATTTTTTAATCATTTCTTTAATCGTTACAGATGATAATTTTTTCCCATAATTTGTTTCAATTTTAGAAGCGAAAAAATACTTTAATTCAAATACTCCTCTTGGTGTCTGGACATATTTATTACTTGTAGATCTTGAGATAGTAGATTCATGCAAATCCAAGACTGATGATATATCCTTTAATACTAGAGGTTTAAGTGCTATTTCACCGTGTATAATAAAATCCTCTTGTTTTTTCATTACTACTTTAGCCACTCTATGGATTGTTAAATTCCTATTATTGAGCGCTTTTAGAAAAAATTTTGCATCTTGAAGATTAGTTTTTATGTAATCTATATCTTTTTTATTTTTTACATTTGACAGAAGACCTTCATACATCTTATTAATCCGAATTTTTGGATTAATCTCTGGATTTAATTCTGTTACCCATGCACCATTTTTTTTGTATACGATCACATCTGGTATAATATGTTGTTGAGGAAGTTCAGATGATATTATATTTCCAGGTCTAGGATTTAACGAAATAATAATATTTGCTATATCCTTTTCTTCTTTTTTAATTCTCTCAATTTCATCAGAGAAGACTTTGAAATTAGTTAATTTTGTCTTTAAATTGTTCTCTAGTTTTTCAATAATACTTCTGGCTTTATTATATTTTTTATTATTTTTATGATAATGCTCTAGTTGTATAAGTAAACAGTCGCAGAGTGACCTTGCTCCCACACCAACAGGATCAAGGTGTTGTATTTTATGGAGAACAGCAAATATTTCTTGGTAATTAATATCCTCGCTTCTATTTAATTGGACAAATATCTCATCCAAACTTAACGTTAGATATCCACTGTCATCGATACATTCTATAATTGTATACGCTATTAATTTATCTATTTTATTCAGTGTCGACATTCTAATTTGCCATACTAAATATTCTCTTAGCGTCTGACTTTTCGCTGGAGTTTGATCAATGAAATCATCATTAGTTTTTGTTGAAGAAAAGTCGTTATTTTTACGAACTACAGACAAGCTCTGTTGAGGAAAATCACGGTAATTGAAGGAAGTCTCATTTTCTAGGAATGGGTTATTGAGTAGTTTTTCATCTATTTCTTTTTGAAGGTCAATAGTATTGAGTTGAAGTAGTTTTATCGCCAGTTGAATCTGTTGTGTCATTGCAACCTTATTTGCTAAGTTAATAGATTGTTTGACTTTAATATTCATAACTTAAAATTATCACCGAGATACACATTTTGAACAAGTTCGTTTTTTACGATTTCTTTTGGTTTACCATGTGCTATTACTTTTCCATCACTAAGAATATAAGATTCATCACACACTTTTAATGTTTCCCTAACATTATGATCAGTTATTAGGACTCCAATTTTTGATTTGGCAAGTGATTTTATTATTTTTTGTATTTCAATAACAGATAGTGGATCAATTCCTGCAAAAGGTTCATCTAGGAGTAAAAACTTTGGCTCAATAGCTAATGCACGAGCAATTTCGACTCTCCTTCTCTCACCACCTGACAAGCTCGCACCATTGCTCTTCGTAATATTACTTATTTGAAGCATCTCAATAAGGTTATTAAGCTTTTTAATTTGATTTTTTTTGGACAGATCTTTTCTGACTTGAAGAATAGCAAGAATATTTTCTTCTACTGTTAGATTCTTAAAAATAGATGCTTCTTGAGGAAGATAGCTGATACCCAAATTTGATCTTGTATGCATAGGAAGAGAGGTTACGTCGTGGGCATCAATCTTTATCTCACCACCATCAGATTTTATTAGACCCACTAACATGTAGAATGTAGTTGTCTTTCCAGCACCATTAGGTCCTAGGAGGCCTACTACTTTTCCAGTACCCACATTAACCGACACATCACTAACTACTTTTTTTCCAGTATATTCTTTTGTTAGGTTTGAGCAGCTAAGTGTTGTCATTTTAATTACTTTTCTTTGTGCGGAGTATAGTTTTTACTCGATCAGTTATTTCTTTTCTACTAGTGTTTTTTTCTCTAGTAACCATCCAAGTTTTTTCATTAAGATTATATATCATTCTATCGCCAGATATTTGTTCTGTTTTATCATTTTTCGATGATATCCTCTTAGCGTCTGAGAGAATTTCAACATATCCTTCTCTGATATTCGCAATAACTCCGGTGCCGGTTGTAACAGATGTTGGAGTCTTAATCTCAGCAAATTCATCAGTCTCTATTAGCTCTTTGCTCGGATAAACAATAGCACTAATGGTATTTATGGTGACCTCACTAGAGTCATCAATCCCAACTTTGTTAAAAACAACATTACCTGTCAAATAAATAGATTCAAAAACTGAGTCCGGGTCCAATGCATGTGAAGCTGTTATTTCCCAATAAGATTTATCCTGATTAAAAATTCTCATACTCGGAGAGAATACCTCAGATCTCTCACTCTTTGGATATTTTTCGAGCCTCTTTCCATCTAATTTCCAGTCAGCAACACCACTCTTATTGGTCTCCATCATTGAGAAGTCATTTAGAAAATGATTCGCAATATTTAGATTTCTATTAGTATTTTTTTCAAATACACTTTTCAATTTAAATTCAACCAAGATAATAATTGTCAAAACAATTACTAGTACCCAAATATATTTATTTTTTCTAAAAGACTCTATAAGTATTTGCATAATTATTTTTTTGAATAATAAATGAGATCACATACATCTCTGACTGCTCCATAACCACCAGCTCTTGGTGTTACCCAATCAATTGATTGTTCTGAGAGCTTATAATTTGCATTAGGCACAGTAATAGAGAGCCCTACTCTTGATAGGAGATTGCTGTCAACCACGTCATCTCCAACGAAACAAGTATTCTCATAATCAAATTCCGATAGAAATGAGTCTTCGAAATCTTTTAGTTTATTTCTTGAATTTTGTAGGATTTTATTAATCCCCAATTCTTTCCCGCGGAGTTCTACACATTTTGAGGATCTACCACTAATGATTCCGATTTCAATACCAATTGACTTTAGTAGAAATATCCCATGTCCATCTTGGGCAAGAAATCTTTTTGATTCATGGCCCTCTCTAGTCAAGTAAATACCACCATCCGTTAATATTCCATCAACATCGAAAAGAACTAATTCAATTTCTCTAGCTTTATTGATAATATCCTGCTTAATATTATTCATAGTATCTTCATAAAATCTATCAACCATTAATCTATACCCGCTCTTAGAATAGCATT
>CACOMO010000001.1 GCA_902628335.1 uncultured Gammaproteobacteria bacterium | reverse complement strand
TAATTAGCATGCTTCTTTTGTCACCATATTTAACTATATCATCAGAGACGAATTTCATATCATTTGGCTTTATGGCTAGTAAAATTATTTGTGATTCTGATATTTTTTGATTTATATTGGTAAAGAATTTTATATTTTTTTTTGAAGAATACTTATTCTTTTTTTTGTCGATATCATATACTAGTATCTCATAATTTTGTTTGCAAGCTACTATTCTTTCAATCAAGCATTGCGCCAGATTTCCTGCTCCAATTATGGATATAGTCTTGATCATTTTTCTCTTACTCCAAAAACTAGAGTACCTATTCTAATAAGATTAGCATTGTGAGCAAGTGCTAATTTATAGTCATTACTCATCCCTAATGAGAGTGTATCAAAATTTGAATACTTTTCTTGAAGTTCGATAAATTTCTTTGATAAAACCTCATATGATTGCTCTTTTTTATCATCTGCATTGGTCTTTGACGGTATCGCCATAATACCTCTTGTTTTGATGTTACTACAATTATTTGAAAATCTGATGAAGTCATCCAACTGATCTAAGTTTATTCCAGACTTGCTCTCTTCATTATCAATATTAATTTGAATACATACATTCATAATTTTGTTACATTCCCTAGAAAATTTATCAATCAAATGAATGTGTTTTTCTGAGGATGCAGTTTGTATCCAGTCAAATAAATTTACTATTTCTTTAATTTTATTAGATTGTATTCTACCTATATAGTGCCATTCAATGTCATATTTACTTAAAGATTCAATTTTCTCTTTTGCTTCTTGAAGATAGTTTTCACCAAAATTACGATATCCTAGCTTATATACTTGCTCAATAGATTCTTTTTTCTGTGATTTTGAGACTAATACCAATTTTATATTATTTCCCGTTTTTGTTGACGCATTATTTATATCTGTAGATATTTGTGCGAGGTTTTCAAGATAAGTATGATTCATTTAAGTCTATTATTCATAATCATGGACATGATTGCCATTCTTATTGAAATACCAGATGTAACTTGATCAAGTATCACTGAGTTATTGCCATCCGCAACCTCAGAGTCAATTTCTATACCTCTATTTATTGGTCCAGGATGCATTACAATAACATCTTTAGATGCTGAGCTAAGTTTTTTACTTGTTAGACCATATTTTTTATAATAATCATCAGTGGAGATTAATGCTTCATGCATTCTTTCTTTCTGCAAGCGTAGCATTATGACAACATCACACTCTGAAATTCCATCTTCTAAATTTTCAAAATATTCAACATTAAGGTCTTTCAGATTTTCAGGCATCAGAATCTTTGGACCAATTATATTTATATTTTTAACAGAGAGTATTGTCAGACTGGTGATAAGTGATTTTGCAACTCTTGAGTGCAAGATATCACCCACTATGGCAACCTTGAGATTATCAAATTCTTTTTTATATTTTCTAATTGTATACATATCTAGCATTGCTTGAGTTGGATGAGCATGAATGCCATCGCCAGCATTTATGACTGATATTTTTGCGCCTACTTCTTTTGCAATATAATGCGGTGTGCCAGAAATAGAATGTCTCACTATGAACATATCACAACTCATTGCTTCCAATGTTTTAATCATATCCACAATAGATTCACCTTTTAGTGTAGATGAGTTTGATATATCTATATTTATAAAATCAGCAGAAAGACGCTTAGACGCTAATTCAAATGTTGTTTTAGTTCGTGTGCTAGGCTCAAAAAATAAACTCGCAATTGTTTTGCCATCAAGATCATTGTATTTTTTTTGCTTATTATCTACGTAACTCTCAGCTAAATCTAAAATTTCAAAGATTTGCTCTCGTGTCATATTTGAAATATTAAGTAGATGTATTAACTTATTGTTTGAGTTAAATTGTATTTTTTGATCAATATCCATTTTCTTTTGTTGTTATTTCATTAAACCAGCTTTCTAAAATAAGACAAGCCGAGATATCATCAACTTGTTTCTTTTTTTTGTTCAGAATCCTATCTTTTCTAAGTTCTTTTATTAGTATTTTGGCCTCTTCTGTTGATAATGTCTCAGAAAATCTTATGATTCTAATTTTAGATCCGTATACATCTTCCAATAAAGATGAAAATTTTTCAAATTCTTCAGCGAATGATTTATTATTCGATATCTGTGGATCACCAATTATTATTACATCTGGTTGCCAATTTTGTATAATTTTATCCATATTAATCATGATGACTTTATCATTTTTCAGTATCGATAGAGGCCTTGCCTTACATGTAATTGTTTGCCCAAGAGAAATGCCTACTTTCTTCAAGCCAAAATCAATACCAATACAGGTTAATATTACTTCAGATTTATTATTCATTTTTTGTGATCGTCAACTATCCTCATAAAATCTTTGGCAATTTCAGTCAAAAGGCTATTATCATCATTACTCAACTCAACTAAACCTGTTGGTGACGTTATATTTATTTCTGTTATATGATTACCAATAATATCAATTCCTGCAAAATAAATACCATTACTCAATAATATCTCTGCGACAATTATCAGATGATCTATCATGGATTTCGGAACATCTTTTACAAAAAATTCACCACCACAGGCAAGGTTAGCTCTAAAGTCGTTTTTCTGTGGAAATCTTAACAAGCCTTTTCTGTACACTTTGCCATTGTAGATAATAACCCTCATATCCCCATGTTTATGAATATCGATATATTTTTGCAATAAAATGAAGTTTTCCTGGTCGTTATTTTGAGTATGTAATAACTTCTTTTCTAATTTGTTATCCTTAGAATTAATTTTTTGTATCAATCTACCAGCCATCATATTGAGTGGTTTAATGACAACATCATTATATTTATTGATAAATTTTTTCATATTTGTGTAATTATTAGTAATTAGAGATGGAAGGCGAGTCGGAGAGTAACAATCTCCAAGTATCTTTTCATTCATCATCATAATTGATGAGGGAGAATTCATTACGAGTGTACCATTACTCTCCAATCTTTGAAGCACATGCGCGATGTTGAGATATCCAGCATCAACGGGTGGATCTTTTCGGAATAGTATTACATCCATTTTATCCAAATTCTGCTCTTTGAATTTTGTTAGCTTATAGAACTTAGATTTTTTTTTATTTATGAAAATTTCAGCTACTGACGCAACAACAGATTTATTTTTGTAAGATATTGTTTTTGGAGAAATATAAAATATCTTTGCATAGTTCTGTATACACTCTATTAAACAAATACTCGTATCTTTCGACGGATCAATATTTTCGATAGGATCCATTAGAACAGCTATCTTGTGCATTTATATCTCTACGTTATAAAGCTCTTTTGCAGCTGCTAATATAGCTAATCTAGCAACCACACCATAAATATAGAACTTATTTTTATCCGAATATATTGATTGGCTATGATCAGGACTTATACAAATATCATTAAATGGTATGGGTTTGAATGTCATACCTGGTGAATTCAAATTTTGTGAATTATCTTTACCTTGATGGACTCTGTAGAATCCTCCTACTAAGTTACTACCAAATGCATAAATAACAGGCTCTACAACATCACTTGGCGATGAAAGTTTTTCATTAGAGTATATACCCTCTTGTAAGATGACACTTTTAAGATTCTTCCCACCTTTAGTTTTCGCCATCTTAGTTCTTTGTTTTCTGTTAATTTTTACTATTTCATCTATGCTATTGACTTGCATTATTCCCATACCGTACGTTCCCGAGTCAGCCTTGATCATTATGTATGGTTTTTCATTTATCTCGTATTTTTCATACTTAATCTTTATTAATTCAAACAATTTTTTTGCATGATAAATAATACAATCCTCTCCTTGTTTAGTCTTAAAATCAATCTCACCACAATTTCTAAACAACGGCTCTAACAACCATGGATCAACATTAAAAACTCTTGAGAAGTTATAAATAATATCAGTGAAATATTTAAAATGGACAGTTTTTGATCTATTCGTCCAACCTAGTTTCAGATCAGGTAGAATAAGCTGTTTTGTATTTTTGAGAATGTCTGGTACCCCGGTAGATAAATCATTATTTAATAGAACAATATCAGGGATAAAATCCTTATAGGAGAGGACATGGTTATTTAAAAAAAGTTCCTTATTAATAACCCTAGTATCAGATTTATCACCTAACATACAACTTTGAACTTCAAATCCAGCCTTTTCAATGAAACTCTTAAGCGTATCAAGGCTTTTGTTATAATATTTATTTCTTGTATGATTTTCAGTTACTATGAGTATTTTAGTTAGTTCAGCTGATTGTTTCTCAAGGGTATGTTGAACAGCAGAAACATACAGAGATTCCATACTTTCATCAAGATTATTAAAACCTGCGGGGAATAGATTCGTATCGACCGGTGCAATTTTATAACCAGAATTTCTTAGATCAATCGATGAATAGAATGGAGCAGGATACTTGATCCACTGTTTTCTGAACCAGGCTTCAATTTCTAGATTTTTTGAAATTATAACATCGTGAAGGTCTTCGTTTATAAACTTCTTACTATATTGAGCAATAGATTGTATATTATTCACTTCAACCTCTTAAAAGCACTTGAGCAACAATTGCTGCCGTCTCAGTTCTTAATATCCTATCTCCTAATTTGACAATATTCCAGCTAAATGTTCTTGCTGCATCTAATTCATCATCAGAGAAACCTCCTTCAGGTCCAATGATGACAATCTTTGGAAAGTTACTTCTACTGGTACTAATCAATTTTGATCCAGAAGGGTCAAGTAAAATCTTCTCATGTTTTTCATATTTTTTCATTTCAACAAGATCATAAAAAGATAGTGGTTCAGATAGTCTAGGAATATAGAGACCTCCAGATTGTTCCACTGCATGTATTATCACCTTTTTCCAATGATCCATTTTTTTTTCATGATCGCCTGGATGACTTCTTCCGCTAACTATGGGTATTATTTCATCAATACCTAACTCTACAGATTTTTGAATCGTAAAGTCCATATACTTATAGCTAGGAATAGATTGAGCAAGAATAATTTTTTTCTTATTGACACTTTCATGTCTTAATTCTTCTTTGATCTTAATAGATTTGTTTGATTTGAATGTTACTACTCCTAAATATTCCTTACCATCACCATTAAACAAGATTAGTTCAGATAATTCCTTTAATCTGAGAACATTTTTTAATCTCACTATATATTCATGTGAGGGTTTAACTGTATCGTTTACTGATAAGCGTTGATTAAAATAAACTCTATGTAATTTGTTTTGTCGCAACTTCAATGGCACCTTCTATTACGTTAGATACATGATCTATTTCTTTTTTATTTATTACATAAGGAGGCATGAAATAGATTACATTACCTAAGGGTCTCAATATGACATTATTTTCAAGACCATACTTATATGCTCTTATCCCCCTTCTCTCTTTCCAGTCGTACGGTTTTTTTGTTTTTTTGTCTTTAACTAATTCTAACGCCGTAATCATACCAGTTTGTCTTAAATCACCAACATTAGGATGACTTTTGAATGAACTAAAATTCTTATAAATATAGTCTGCTTTTCTGCGATTTTTGCCCAAGACATCGGTTCGTTCAAATAGATCTAATGTTGCATTAGCAGCAGCACATGCAATTGCATTACCTGAATAACTATGTGAGTGGAGAAAAGCATTAAGTTTAGTATATTCATCATAGAATGCGTCATAGATGCTATCCTTAGTGAGGATAGTTGAAAGTGCCATGTATCCTCCGGTAATACCTTTTGATAGACATATAATGTCAGGCGTTATTTTGGCTTGTTCATATCCAAACATACTTCCAGTTCTACCAAAACCAACCGCTATCTCATCAGCTATAAGGTGTACGTTATAGCGATCACATACCTCCCTTAGGAGCTTAAGATAAATAGGATGATACATCCTCATATAGCCAGCACATTGTACGAGGGGCTCTATAACCACGGCACAGATTTTCTTATGATTTCTCTCAATTTCCTTTTGCATAAATGCAAACATTTTTTTACTGTGCTCTTTATCTGAAACATCAGATTTCTTGTTAAAACTATCAGGAGAGGGAACTATAATAGTATTTTTTAGCATCTTATTATAAGTTTTTTTATACAAGTCTATATTGCTTATAGAGAGTGATCCTAGTGTTTCCCCATGGTAGCTATTTGATAGTGCTATAAAATTGTTTTTACCTTTAAATCCCACATTCTTCCAATAGTGATAACTCATTTTCATTGATGCGTCTATTGCAGACGATCCATTATCAATAAAGAAACATTTATTTATTTTTTTAGGAGACAGTTTAATTAATCTCTCTGCAAGCGAGATTGCAGGTTCATGGGAGAAGCCAGCAAGTAAAATATGTTCTAAACTCTCTAACTGCTGACTAATTTTTTTATTGATGTATTCATTTGAGTGGCCAAACAAGTTGACCCACCATGAACTTATAGCATCTATGTATTTCCGATTATCGTAGTCGTACAACCACACACCCTTGCCCTTTTTAATTGGTATTAGTGGAATGTGTTCATGATCTTTCATCTGAGTGCACGGATGCCAAATAGATGCCAAATCTCTATTTACTAAACTAATAGAGTCTTTCTTATTCATGGATAATTTCATCAACTAACTTATTGGAGGACAGTTAGTATCTATAGTCATCTTTTTTATAAGGACCTTCGATTTTAACAGATATATAATCAGCTTGTTCTTTTGTCAACTGAGTTAATTTAACACCTAATTTGTCCAGATGAAGTCTTGCAACTTTCTCATCAAGATGTTTGGGCAGAACATAAACCTTATTTTTATATGATTTATGATTTTTCCAAAGTTCTATCTGTGCCATTACTTGGTTAGTAAACGAACATGACATCACAAAGCTAGGGTGACCAGTCGCGCAACCTAAATTAATCAGTCTACCTTCAGCTAGCAAAATAATCCTTTTGCCATCTGGAAATATTATTTGATCAACTTGTGGTTTAACATTTTCCCATTCGTATTTTTTTAAGCTAGCCACATCTATTTCATTATCAAAATGACCGATGTTACACACGATAGCTCCATTTTTCATTTTTTGCATATGGTCATGATTTATAACATTGAGGTTGCCTGTAGCTGAGACAAAAATATCAATTTCATGCACATGATCATTTATGTCTACTACTTTATATCCTTCCATTGACGCTTGTAGTGCACAGATTGGATCAACTTCACTAATTAAAACGTTCGCACCCAACCCTCTTAGTGATCCAGCAGACCCTTTGCCTACATCTCCGTAACCACAGACGATAGCAAGTTTTCCAGCGATCATGGTGTCTGTTGCTCTCTTGATTCCATCTACTAATGACTCTCGACATCCATATAGGTTATCAAATTTAGACTTAGTAACCGAATCATTAACATTCATTGCAGGGATTTTTAAAGAGCTATCTTTTTCCATTTCATATAAACGATGAACACCAGTGGTTGTCTCTTCAGATACTCCTACAACATTTTCCAAGAGTTCCGGGTATTGATTATGCATTATAGCTGTAAGGTCCCCACCATCATCTAGAAGCATATTAGGCTTCCAATTAGCGTTACCAGTAACTGTTTGTTCTATACACCATTCATACTCCTCCTCAGTTTCACCCTTCCAAGCGAAAACAGGGATATCTTGGTCAGCAATAGCTGCTGCAGCATGATCTTGTGTTGAGAAGATATTGCATGATGACCATCTCACGCTTGCACCTAAATCAACTAGTGTCTCAATTAGTACAGCTGTTTGGATAGTCATGTGGAGACATCCTATAATGTTAGCGCCATCTAGTGGCTTCTGGCCTTTATATTCCTGTCTTATAGCCATAAGGCCTGGCATTTCAGTTTCAGCTATTTTTATTTCCTTCCTACCAAATTCAGCAAGCGAGATATCTGCGACTTTAAAGTCATTACCTATTTTTTTAACTTTATCTGTTTTCATAATATTCTATCCTTTCAATGACAATTGCTTTATTATATCAACCTTATTAGTCTCTTCCCATGTGAAATTCTCTCCTACTCTTCCAAAGTGACCAAAAGCGGCTGTAGGCTGATATTGCACATCTAGCAGATTCAAAGAGTTGATTATACCATGTGGTGTTAAATCAAAAACCTCATTTATAATACTGGATATTTTTTTGTCGCTCACCTTACTTGTCCCATAAGTGTTGACTGATATTGATGTTGGTTTCTCAACACCAATAGCGTATGAGATCTGAATTTCACATCTTTTAGCTAACTCAGCTGCAACGAGATTTTTTGCAACATATCTTGCCATATACGCCGCTGACCGATCTACTTTTGATGGATCTTTTCCAGAAAAGGCTCCACCACCATGCCTAGCCATTCCACCATAAGTGTCTACAATTATTTTTCTACCCGTTAAACCACAGTCACCTAAAGGACCTCCAACAACAAATTTTCCTGTTGGGTTTATATGTATCTTGCAGTTATCTTTCATAAACTTTGCTGGTATAACCTTATCAATAATCTCTTTTTTAGCGAAATCTCGAATTTTATCTAACGTGATAGATTCCGAGTGTTGAATTGAGAGTACGATCGTATCTACTTGCATAGGAACATCATTTTCATAAAGAAATGTCACTTGGCTTTTTGCATCAGGTCTAATCCAGTCAACAGTACCAGATTTAAGAATCTCGGTTTGCTTTTCTACAATTCTATGAGAATAATAAATAGGAGCTGGCATAAGAAGATCGGTTTCATCAGATGCATATCCAAACATCAAACCTTGATCACCAGCACCCTGATCTTCTTCATTATTTTTATCTACACCTATTTTGATATCAGGTGATTGCCTATTTATAATTTTTCTAATTTCACACTTTTGTCCATTGAACCCTAGAGTATCTGAATTGTATCCTATATCACATATTACTGACCTTAATTTGTCATCAAAATCTAATTCATTTTCTGTAGTTATTTCACCAGCAACTACAATCGATCCAGGTTCATCTATTTTACCTTTTGCTAGTACTTCACATGCTACTCTTGATTTTTTATCTTTACTTAAGACATAATCTAGGACAGCGTCAGATAACTGGTCGCATAATTTGTCTGGGTGGCCAGGTGAGACACTCTCTGATGTAAATAGATAATTTTTTGTCATATAGTAGTTGACCAAATATACCATAAAAAATATATATATTTAAGACGAATTTATTTTTTATAGTTTTTGATTATCTCTTTTTCTGAATCTGAGAGCGTTTCACCATTAGTGTACTTAGCGAGTGTATTTCGATATTCTAGTTCTTTTATATTTCTTCGCTCTTGTGAGATGATGCTACTGATAGTTTTTTTTGCTTTGTTATAATCATCCTCGACTATATGCGAACTAATCGCTCGCAAATACTCTTCCTTCATTTTCTCGTCAACGTCTAGAAATCTATTCAAATTATATCCCGTGCTTGTTTTGAAGGACTTAGCTAAATCTAGCATATCTAAGAAAAACTTATTTTTGTAGATTTTCTTAATGTCTTCATAGTAGTCATCAATGCCAGAGGGGTAGTGAAAAAGTATATTTAGTAGTAGTCTTTCTGAAGGCGCAATTATAGACTTTGCTAGATCAGTAGCTTGCATAGTTTTCTTTTGATTACTATGTGATTCATTATAAAAATATTTTTTGTCAAGACTTGTAATTCTCTCAATCTTATCGAGCATTAATTTTTTGAAAACACCATTTGGTATTTTTTTGACATGAGGAATAATCTCATTCACAAATCTAGATGTATCTTCAGGGCTGTCTAGATTCAAGTGTTCTCGAATTTTACTAACTAAAAACTCCGATAACTTCATTGTATTATTAAGACTGTCCTTTAATTTTTCGGGGTTACTTCTTGCTAATTGATCAGGATCTAATCCGTCAGCAAGGAAACAAAAGTCTACTCTCAAATCATCAGTATAACCCTCTAGACAATTTTGAAGCGCTTTCCATGCTGCTGTATGACCAGCTTCATCTCCATCAAAACAAAATGTTATATTCTTCGAATACCTTTTAAGTTTTTGTAAGTGAAGCTTTGTGAAAGCTGTCCCAAGTGATGCTACTGAATTACGGAAATGACTATTATGGAGTGAAATTACGTCCGTGTATCCCTCAACAATTATGACCTTATTTAATTTATTGATTTCTTTAGCTGATTCAAATAGACCATACATCTCAGAACTCTTGTAATAAAGTTTAGATTCTGGTGAATTAATATATTTAGCTTTTTCTTCTTTATCAAGTGTCCGTCCACCAAATGCTATTGTTTTACCAGTTGTATTTTTTATTGGAAACATTATCCTATTCCTGAAACGATCATAGATTTTGTTATTAGATTTTATTAATAGTCCAAGCTCTAAACCGTTTTTGATACATTGATTTTTTTCTAGGAAATTCTTTAAGCTATCCCAAGATTCAGACGCATAACCAATCTCAAATTTGTCGATCATTTTTTTATCTAACCCTCTAGAAGTAAGATATTGTTTTGCCATATCATTTCTTTCAAGACATTGTTTAAAATAATTTTTTACTTGATCGTTTATGTTGAATAAGGTACTAAACTCTGCACTCTCTTTGTTAAGTGTTTTGGGGATTTCAATGTTCGCAATAGAAGATAATTTTTCTATTGCATCAATAAAAGTTAACCCATGTGCTTCCCTTAGATATTTTATAGCGTCACCTGATGCGCCGCATCCAAAGCAATGATAAAACTGCTTAGTTTGTGAAACACTAAATGATGGAGTATTTTCGGAGTGAAAAGGGCACAAGCCTTTAAAATTGGTTCCAGCTTTTTTAAGTTCCACATCATTGCTGATTAATTCGACTATATCAATCCTTGACAATAAATCATCAATAAACTTTCTATCAAGACTTGGCATTTTAAGCAGCTGAGGTTATCTGAGATAAAAGTTCATCAAAGTTAGAGGAGATCGGTTTAGCAACAATGAAATGCTTTGCTTCTGTTTCAAAACTATCTAGAATTTTCTTACATTTGATGCTATTCGTTAATTTACAATGTTTTTCAAGCAACGACCTTAGATATTCTTTATGTTTACTTAAACTTTTTTTGTTAAGAGCATTATAGTCTATCGATTGAGTGTTAGCATTTTTATTAAATTGTTTTTCCTTATCATAAATAAATGCAAGACCACCAGTCATACCTGCTCCAAAGTTACTTCCTGTTTCTCCCAATACTACAACTGTTCCACCAGTCATATATTCGCATGCATGATGACCTGTTCCTTCAACTACAGATGCACAACCGGAATTTCTTACAGCAAATCGCTCGCCAGCTATACCGTTTGCAAATAATTGTCCACCAGTGGCTCCATATAGACATGTATTACCAATTATCACCATTTTATCTGCATTATCTGCAAGTTTCTCTGGCGTGGATATAGATATCTCACCTCCAGCCATACCCTTACCTACATAGTCATTCGCATCTCCTGTTAGTCTAATATGTAAGCCATCTGCATTCCATGCCCCTAAACTTTGGCCAGCTGTTCCATTAAGACGTAAGGTGATTGGACTATTTTTTAAACCATAGTTACCATAGATTTTTGCTATTTCACCAGATAGTGAAGCCCCAACGCTTCTGTTATAATTTTTAATTTCATAATTGAGAGTTTTACGCTTTTTAGATTTTATATATGGCATAGCATCTTCAAGTATTTGCTTCGATAACTCTGCATCATCAAATGGTTCATTATTTTTTGTTGAACAAAAAGGAGTTGATTTACTGTTAACTTTATATACTAGTTTATCTAAATTCATTTTACCATGGCGAACTGACGTACCATCAGTTTGCTCTAATAGTTCTGTTCTTCCTATGATGTCTTCTAATCTAGAGTATCCAAGTTTGGCAAGTATTTCTCTAACATCTTGAGCTACAAAATTTAAATAATTGACAACTCTTTCAGGGCTACCACTGAAGTGCTTCATTCTTAATATTTTATTTTGGGTCGCTACTCCTGTCGCACAATTATTTAGATGACATATACGTAAATACTTGCAGCCTAGGGCTACCATAACTGAAGTGCCAAAACCAAAACTCTCTGCTCCAAGTATTGCCCCTTTAACAACATCAAGCCCTGTTTTTAAACCTCCGTCAGTTTGAAGCCTAACCTTATGTCTTAGATTATTCATCATAAGCGTTTGATGAGTTTCAGCAATACCTAACTCCCAAGGGCTACCTGCGTATTTTACCGATGTTAGTGGACTTGCTCCTGTTCCACCATCATATCCAGATATGGTTATAAGATCTGCGTATGCTTTTGTGACACCAGCCGCTATTGTCCCTACACCTGCTTGTGAGACAAGCTTCACGGATATAAGTGCTTTATTGTTAACTTGTTTTAGATCGAAGATCAACTGCGCTAAGTCCTCAATCGAATAAATATCATGATGGGGTGGTGGTGATATAAGTGTAACACCCGGAACAGAGAATCTTAATTCTGCAATCATGTCATTTACTTTGTGGCCTGGCAGTTGACCACCTTCACCCGGTTTTGCGCCTTGAGCAATTTTAATTTGAATAACTTCGGCATTCACTAGATAGTGAGGAGTGACTCCGAATCTGCCAGAGGCAACCTGTTTAATTTTGGAGGACTTATTAGTATTATATCTATTAATATCTTCACCGCCCTCTCCTGAGTTTGATCGTCCTCCAAGAGTATTCATAGCAATAGCAAGTGCTTCATGCGCTTCTGGAGATAGTGCACCTAATGACATTCCTGCAGTGTCAAACCTTTTTACAATTTCACTGACAGGCTCGACTTCGTTAATTTTTTTTGATTTCGTCTTTTTTTTGTTTATACTTAATAAGTCTCGTATAAAACTCGGTTTCCTATCATTAATTAGGGATGCATATTTTTCATAATCTGCATATTCTCCCGAGCTAACGCATGCCTGTAATAATTTTACTACTTCTGGGTTGTAATCATGATATTCATCACCATGAACATATTTAAGTAAACCACCTGTTTTAATTTTTTCCGATAGGTTCCATGCAGATTCTCTATTTTCCATTAAATCTTTTTGTATGTCCTCGTAATCTGTACCGGCAATCCGACTGATGGTACCTTTAAAGCACATATCCACAACATTATTATCTAAACCAACAAGTTCAAAAAGTTGTGCACCTCGGTAACTAGGTATACATGAGATACCCATCTTAGACATTATTTTTAATAAACCTTTATTAATCCCTTTTATATAGTTGGATATACAATCACCATAAATGCTTTTTGGATTAGCTTTACGCTCTGCTAGCTCCCTAATTATCTCAAAAGCAAGATAAGGATAAACAGCTGTCGCACCATATCCTATTAACACTGCAAAATGATGAGGATTTCTGGCAGATCCACTCTCAACAATTATGTTTGCATCACATCTTAGGCCCTCAGTAATGAGTTTATGATGAACTGCACCAAGCGCCATCGGCGCAGGTATAACAAGTTTACCTTTATTGATTTGTTTATCTGATAGGACTATCAAATTATTACCTTTTTTAACACTCCTTACTGCTCTATCCGATATCGTATTTATGGCTTCCTCTAAATCAATTGTATAATCATAATTAAGGTCTATTCTATTACATGAGTAATCTTTTAAATCATTGTTGACAATCGCTTCGAATGTTTGTCTGTCAAGTATGGGAGAATTTAAAATCAACCTATCTGCGTGTTTAGGTGATTCCTCAAAAATATTTCTTTCTTCACCTATACATACTTCTAGAGACATGACACTAGATTCTCTTAATGAGTCTATTGCAGGATTGGTTACTTGGGCAAATTGCTGTCTAAAATAATCATAAATTGATCTATTCTGGTGTGACATAACTGGCATTGGGGTATCATCACCCATGGATCCAGTAGCTTCCTGACCGACATCAGCCAAAGGCGCAATTATCTCTTTTTCTTCCTCAAATGAAACACCAAATGTTTTTTTGTAAGTTTGAAGTAAATCACTTTTCCAGCAAAGTGGATTTTCTTTATTCGACTCATAAATTGGTACTTTCCTGGAATATTTTTTTAACCAAGATTGATAAGGATGTCTATCTTTAAGAATATGATTTATTTGATCCGATAAAAGTACCTCACCCTTATGAGTATCTATGGCAATCATCTCGCCTGGTGATAATCTTCCTTTATTGATAACCTCGTCATCCGAGTAATCATATACACCTATTTCGGATGCAAGTGTGACATGTCCGTCTTTAGTGATTACGTATCGGGCTGGCCTTAGGCCGTTTCTGTCCAATACACACGCTGCATATCTCCCATCCGTGAGAACGATTCCTGCTGGACCATCCCATGGCTCCATATGCATTGAGTGGTACTCAAAACATGCTTTTAGATCACTGTCTATATTAATGTCATTTTGCCATGCAGGTGGGATCAGGGTTCTCATTGCTCGGAAAATACCCATGTCTCCCATTAAAAGAAGCTCTAACATATTATCGAGAGTAAATGAGTCTGAGTCCGAGTCTGAAATCATAGGATGCAACTCATTAAGTTCAGGAAGACACTCTATTTCTAGTTTATTCCTCCTGGCTAGATACCAATTACGATTACCTTGAATAGTATTAATCTCACCATTATGAGCTAGAAATCTGAAAGGTTGAGCTAGCTTCCATTGTGGTAAAGTATTTGTTGAAAATCTCTGATGGAAAACACATAACGATGTTTTTAACCTAGAGTCTTTCAAGTCCGGATAGAATTCTCTAATGTTCTGCGACATTATCAAGCCTTTATATGATATGACCCTTGATGACATACTAGGTATATAAAAATCTTTATCGTCTGATAAAATTTTCTCCGTTTGTATTCTTGCTATAAATAATTTTTTTTCAAAATCAGCTCCTATAGTTTCATCAGGAGCAGATACTATAATGTGTTGAATATCAGGAATATTATTCAGTGCTGCCTCACCACAAACTTCTGTATTAATTGGGACTTTTCTCCAACCATTGACGATCAGACCTTGTTTTTTTAGTTGAAATAAAAGAGTTTCTTTTGCTCTTTTCTGTTTACCTCGGTCTCTTCCGAAAAAGACAACTCCAAATGCATAATTCGTTCCAAGCTCTATGTTATTCTCTTCCGCGATTGATCTTAGGAATTCATCTGGTTTTTTTATTAGAAGACCACATCCATCACTTGATTTGCCATCATCAGATACAGCTCCTCTGTGCATTAATCTCGATAATGCATTAATACTTGTGTCAATAATCCAATGTGAGGGTTTATCATCCATCTGAGTAATGAGACCAAATCCACAATTATCTCTCTCGAAACTTGGTTGATAAAGACCTTTATTTTTTTGTGTTTTATTCATATTCATTCCGTACTGATAATAACATAATATTAGAATCCAGAAACATTTACTGAGACCTATAATGCTCGATCATATTACCAAGAAAATTGTCCGTTAATTTATCATTGATTACACATTTCCCAAGTTTATTTAACAAAACAAAACGATTACGATTGTTCTGTTTTTTCTTGTCAAATTTTATATGCTTAACAATATCTCTAGTCTTAATCCTTTTTGGTATTTCTGTCGGTAAATTTAGTTTCTCAAGTGTATCTTCAATTAAATTAAAATCATTTATATCTAACATGTTTTTCTCTACTGAGAGCATTGATGCAAAGAGCATACCGATGCTTATTGCTTGCCCATGAAGTATATTGCGATAGTTCATTGCTGCTTCAATTGCATGACCTAGAGTGTGGCCATAATTAAGAAATGCCCTAACATTCGATTCACGCTCATCTTGTGATACAAATCTTACTTTTTCTTTTGCTGAAATGGATACAATATAGCTCAAACAATCTTTATTTTTAGAGAGAATTTTCTTTGAGTTTTTATTCATCCAAACAAGCAAGCTAGGCTTACTTATTAGACCATATTTTACTACTTCAGCTAATCCTGATGTATACTCCTCTTCAGGAAGTGTCTGCAAAAATTTTGTATCAATAATTATGCTATCAGGTTGATAAAAAGTCCCAATTAGATTTTTACCATTAGGATGATTAACGGCGGTTTTACCACCTATTGATGAATCAACTTGTGCTAGCAATGTAGTTGGCAAATGAATGAGTTTGACCCCTCTCATAAACGTGCTGGCAACAAAACCTACAAGGTCACCAATGACACCTCCTCCTAGTGCAACTATTGTAAGATCTCTATCGAATCTATTTCTAATAAGGTGATCATGAATTTTTGTAAATATTGAAATATTTTTATATTTCTCTCCATCTTTTATTTCTAATACTTGGGTGTTGTATCTCTTGAAACAATTTTTTATTTTTTTTAAATAAATTTTCCCAATTGTTTCATTAGTTATAATAATAACATTTTTAGATTTAATGTGCGTTGATAATAACTTTGACGTAATGATATCATTACCTATCAGAATAGGAACTTTATTATTGCGAGTTGTTAAAAATATTTTTTTCATTGTACGATATTAACCACTTCACTTACGATATCATTTCTCTTTCTATTAGATGTATCTACTGATGCAATAGCAATTTTCTTATAAATGTGATCTCTCTCTTTTCTCATTTCAGAAAGCACTTTTCTCTCATTACCTACATTTCTCAAAAGAGGTCTATTTTTTTTATTTTTGATTCTCAAAAGTTGCGTCTCTAAATCAATATCGAGGTGAACAATAAATCCATTTTCTGTCATAATTTTGACATTATCTTTATCCATAACAATTCCCCCGCCTGTCGATACAACACAATTATGGACTCCCAAAGTACTAATAAGTTTCTTATTTTCTAAATCACGAAATTTTTTTTCACCAAATCTGTCAAAAATTTCAGATATGCTACACTTTTCATCTTTAATAATTTCATCATCTAGATCTATAAAGTCCATACTCATCCTCTTTGCAAGTATTTTCCCTATAGATGTCTTGCCTGAACCCATTAGACCAACAAGATATATATTAGATTTCTGCATTTCCTACTTTCCTATTAAATTTTGGACTAATTTCTTTGACCGCATCTATTAGAACGCTTACTTTTGAGGGATCGATATCAGGTGTAATACCCGTTCCAAGATTAAAAATATGACCTGTTTGATAGTCGTATTCCTCGAATATTTTTTCAACAGCTTCATAAATTTCTAGTTCACTCTGTTTAAGTATATCTTTATCCAAGTTACCTTGTAGCGCAAATCTATTGTTTGTTGCTTTTCTAAATTCTCCTAAACCAACTGTAGAATCAATTCCTATTACATCTACATCCATTTTATTGAGAGTGGTAATTTTGTTTCTTGGCTCTCTTATATAATAAATCACAGGAATACTACTATCTATTAGGGAGTTTTTTATTTTCTCTACATATCTAACAGATAACTCATAGAAATCATTTTCTTGTAATAATCCTCCCCATGTATCAAAAATCATTACTGCATCTACACCTGATCTTATTTGTTGGTTGATATATCTGATGCTGACCTCGGTAATTTCAGTCAAGATATTATTAACTAAAATTCGCTCTTCATTTATCATTTTTTTTACGTTCCTAAAGACTTTTGATGAGTTTCCCTCTATCAAATATGTAGTTACAGTCCAAGGACTTCCGATGAAACCTATCAATGGCGTTCTTCCACTAAGTTCTTTTTTGGTTTGCTCGATCGCATCAAAAACATATCTTACTTCTGATATGTCGTAATCTCTTTTCATTTCATTAAGAGCTTTATCTGTTTTTATTGTTTTGTTAAAAATTGGGCCTTTGTTTTCTTCGAAACTGAGTTGGATACCTAACATATCAGCAACTACCAAAATATCTGAGAAAATAATTGCGCTGTCTAACGAAAACCTCTCTAATGGTTGTAGTGTTATCTGACATGCTAAATCGGGGTTATTGACTAAATTCATGAACCCTCCAGCTTTGTTTTTTAGATGTATATACTCGGGTAGGTATCTTCCAGCCTGCCGCATGATCCATAGAGGCGTCCTATCAATCGATTCTTTTCTAATTGCCTTCAATAGCAGGTGATTAGAGATAGGCTGCATCTAAGTCTCTTGTTGAATTATCATGTAGAAATTTAGTTATGCCTTCCGCTGCGCCCCTTCCTTCAAAAACAGCAGTAACAACAAGATCTGAACCTCTAACCATATCACCACCACAGAATATTTTTGGGTTATACGTTTGAAAACTGTATTTAGATTTATTATTTATTTTTACTCGACCAATTTCATCAAGTTGTATATTGTGTTTGTTAAACCATTCAGCTGGATTTGGCCTAAAACCAAATGCAATGATTACATTGTCAGCTTTAATTATTTTTTCAGATCCTTTCACGATAGTAGGCACTTCTCTTCCCCTAATATCTGATTTTTCGAGTTTTGTTTTCACAAATTTTACACCTTCAACTTTATCATTACCGACAATTTCAATAGGTTGCATATTCCAGAGAAATTCAACACCTTCCTCTTTACTATTTTTTACCTCTCGCTTTGATCCCGGCATATTTTCTTCATTACGTCTGTAAGCGCAGTAGACTTTTTTTGCACCTTGGCGAAGTGCGGTTCGGTTACAATCCATCGATGTATCGCCGCCTCCGAGAACGATCACACTCTTTCCACGCATGTTAATATACTCATTATTAGGTGTCTCAAAGATATTTCTAATGTTCGAGTTAAGATACGGAAGAGCATCAAACACACCATTAAGCTCTTCTCCTTTGAAACCACCTTTCATATATTTGTAGGTCCCCATTCCTAAAAAGACTGCATCATAATCTTGCATAAATTTATCAAAAGCAATATCTTTACCGATTTCGGTGTTTAAAATAAATTTTACTCCCATTTCCTCTAGGATATCTCTCCTTTGTTTGACGATATTTTTTTCTAGTTTAAATGGTGGTATTCCAAAGGTAAGTAATCCACCTATTTCCTCATATTTATCATACACGTGTGCTTCTATTCCATTGCGAGTGAGCACATCTGCACATGCAAGTCCGGCGGGACCTGCGCCAACTATCCCTACTCTAAAATTAGTTTTTTCTACATTTGACATGTCTGGCTTCCAACCTTGTTTTAACGCCTCATCTGTTATGTACTTTTCTATGCTACCTATCGTAACCGCGCCAAATCCGTCATTTAATGTACATGCGCCCTCACAAAGTCTATCTTGTGGACAGATTCTTCCACATATTTCTGGTAAAGAATTTGTTTGATGAGAGAGGTCAGCAGCCTCAAATAATCTATTTTCAGAAATTAGTTTAAGCCATTGCGGGATGTAATTATGGACAGGACATTTCCACTCACAATATGGGTTGCCGCACTCAAGGCATCTCCCAGATTGCTCCCTAGCTTGCTCAATGGTGTAGTGACTATATATCTCACTGTATTGTTTTACACGTTTTGAAGCATGAAGGATTTTTGGATCCATTCTCTTTAATTCTAAAAATTGTAAATTTTTATCCATAGACGAATATTATACATGATTTAGTAGATCAAAGAAGTATTTTTTTAACATTTACAATATACCATATATTGACTATATCCAATATATGGTATACCATCAGTTTATGAAGACTATCAAGAAAACATCGAGACTAACGGTTTTTAAGGAATTGATCAATACGGATACATTAGTTCAATTTTCACATGAATCTGTAACTTATCGCGTACCTATGGATGACCTGTACGATTTCCTTGCTAAAAATACTAATGTACTTAAAACATCTAGTTGGATTGATAGAGGAATTTATAATTGGCCAAGACCTACAAAGAAACTTCTTACTTTCCTTCAAAATTATGTTTTTGTAACGGATGACGAGGAGGAGAAGAGTGATGGTTATTGGCACTCTATGTTTGAAAAACTCAGAGAGTATAAGATTGAGCATGGTCATTGCTATATACCCTCGGATTATAATCAAACAAGTTATGGTGTCCAGAACCCACTTGTGACATGGACTCTTAAAACTAGAAGTGATTATATACACAACAAACTAGACAGCAGGAAAGTCTCTCTTTTAGATGAAATTGATTTTCTAAAGTGGACAACGCTAAAACACTATTTCAAGCCTGAGAATGTTACAGATAGAAATCGACTAATAGATGCTTTAAAAAACACGAAAACTAATTACAAATAACAGCTAAATATAATTATTGATTAAGTAGTAATTTGACGTGTTTACTCACAATCGACATATCAACATCATTACCATGTTTTTTCTTAACCAAACCTATGACTTTACCCATTTCTTTAATAGACGATGCCCCACTTGATGATATAGTTTCCTTAACAATTTCGATTACTTCTTCTTCTGATAATTCTTCTGGTAAATAATCTTGTATCACTTCCATCTCTTCTTTTTCTTTTGATGCTAAATCGTCTCTACCAGCTTTGTTAAATTGATCGTATGATTCTTGATTTCTTTTGAGTAGTCTTTTCAGTATTTGAATAGTCTCACCTGCTGATAAATCTCTTTTTTTTTCTTTTTCTTCATTCTTTAGGTGAGATAAAATAAATCTGACTATTTCAACTTTTCGTTTTTCCCCGGACTTCATTAATTTTATAATGTCTCTTTCTATGACGTCTTTCATCTTTCGAAGATCAGGTTTTAATACTTTTTATATGGTGGCTTTTTTCTTATTGCTGACATGCTAACTTTCCTCTTGTATCGTTTGATAGCAGCAGCTATTTTTCTCTTTCTAACAGCGGTAGGTTTTTCGTAGAATTCTCTTCGTCTAGTTTCTGTCAAAATACCTGCTTTCTCGCAGCCTCTTTTGAATCTTCTAAGAGCTATCTCAAATGGTTCATTCTCTCTAACTTGAACACTTGGCATAAATACTCACAAAATAGTTTATAATGGCGTAATATTACTTGATTATAATAATAAAGCAACTAAATATAAGGGAATATGGAGGAAAATATTGATCATACTTGGAATTGAATCTTCATGTGATGAGACTGGAATGGCACTTTATAAAACTGGTGAAGGTTTACTGGCAAATGTTCTCAGTTCCCAAACTAAAATACATAATAAATATGGTGGCGTAGTCCCTGAATTAGCATCTAGAGACCATGTAAAAAAACTTGTACCTCTGCTAGATAGTCTTCTTAATAAACAAAAATTATCACTTGATAAAATTGGTCTTATTGCATTCACTAATGGCCCTGGCCTACTTGGACCACTTCTGACTGGAGCAGCTTTTGCAAAAACTCTTGCTTGGGTGAACAATATTCGATCAGTTGAAATTGATCATCTCGAGGCACATATTTTTTCTGCTATGATTTCTGAAAAAACTCTTGAGCCACCTTTTATCTCTCTTCTCGTATCTGGTGGACATACGCTTATTTCTAAAATTGATAAACACAACTCATATGAAATTATTGGTAAATCACTTGATGATTCAGCAGGTGAAGTATTTGACAAAGTTGCGAGGAAAATGGGTTTAAAATACCCTGGTGGCCCAGAAATCTCAATAGCTGCAAAAAGGACCATCAACTCAAAATACAAATTTCCAAGACCAATGATAAACTCAAATGATTTAAATTTTAGTTTTAGTGGACTCAAAACTCATGTAATAAGAGAAATAGAGAGAACAAGATTAAACGATCAAATTATTTCCGAGATCTCATTTGATTTTCAGGAATCTATAATTGACGTTCTCATCCATAAATCTATTTCTGCAGCAAAAATATTTGATATTCCTAGAATTGCAGTTTCAGGTGGTGTGAGTGCAAATATGCGTTTAAGAGAGAGATTTGAAAAAGAGTCCCAGAATATTGACGTATTTTTCCCAAATTTAGAATTTAGTACAGATAATGGTGCAATGATAGCTTATTTAGGTTATTTGAAATCAAATGAGACAAAAATGAATAGTTTAAAAATTCAACCTATCCCTACATCATCAGTTTTTTGATAATAAGCCGACAATGTTGCTCCTATGAGTAATTAAGATAAGAAGCGTATTAAAAATGCTGATTGACGCAAGATGATCGTAGTTTGAAAAAAAGTAAAAAAAGCTTGGTAACAGCACAAATGCCGTAATTGCGGAGAGACCAGAGATTCTAGAAATAAGATAAACAATTATCCATGTTAATATTAAAAGTATCGCAATCAGATAATCGATACCTAGCACTACACCTATTGAAGTTGCTACTGCTTTGCCACCTTTTAATCTCATGAAAACTGAAAATATATGCCCTAAATAAATAAAAAATGCTAGCAAGTATATTTCATCCACCATTAATTCTGTTTTTTTGAGTAGAAATATAGGCAAAAACCCTTTAGCTATGTCACCTATGAGAGTAAGAATAGCAGCGAGTTTGTTCCCGGTCCGTAGCATATTAGTTGCACCAGGGTTCTTGGAGCCAAATGTTCTTGGGTCAGATAAATTAAACAAGCGCGCAAATATGATAGAAAATGGGATTGACCCAACTATATAAAGTACAAATATCAATAATAGTTGATTTTCTGTAGGTATAATTATCATTAGTAGTAATAATTTATAATACTAATTTACAGTAGAAATTTGTAGGTAATAAATGAAAAAAATTAATCTAGTTCTTCTACATGGATGGCTTTTTGATTCCTTCATTTGGAGAGATTTAAAGACAGATTTAGAAAACAGTTTTTGTGTTAAATCTCCAAACTTAACAAAACACATGCGCAATAGGGAAAAAATGATCTCAAGTGAATTAAATATAGAGAACTACTTAAAGGATGAATCATGGAAAAATATACTAATAGGCTATTCATTCGGTGGAATGATGTGTGTGAGATTTGCACTTGAAAATACGAGAATCTCAAAATTAATTCTGATTAATTCATGTTTCCCCTCTAGCTATAATGAAATTAATGATAAAGAAATAGACAGCCTTATTGCAAACTTGACTGAAAATAAGGATGACACTATAAAAAAGTTTATATATAAATGCTGTAAAGACTCTGTTACGCATAAGAAAGACTTTAAGAGGTTGTTGGGCTTAAAAAGAAAATACTTGAACATTGATAGTGAGGACCTGATTCAAAGTCTAGAAAATATCAAAGAATTGAGAGCATCATTAAGTAAAAAGAATTCGCTCAAAATTGACACTCTTATCATCCAAGGTGAGCATGATAGTTTTTTTCCACCGCTTAGCAACAAGGAAAATAAATATAGTAATATTGAACATAGGATAGTAAAAGGTATGGCTCATTATCCTTTTTTATCATTCCATAATGAAATTAAAACAGAGATAATCAGATTTATTGAGGGTTGAAAATGGATAATTATAAAAAACGCATAAGAGAATCTTTTAATAGAAGAGCAAATACTTATGATAGTTATGGCATAATTCAGAAAGAAGTTGCTGATCGTGTTTTTGACAGACTATCTGCAATCAAAATACAACCAAATTTAATATTAGATCTTGGTTGTGGTACAGGTTTTTTAACACAGAAAATATCAGCGCTTTATCCCGATGCAAAGATTATTTCCCTTGATTTCTCCGAGAAAATGCTGAGAATTTGTAGATCAAAAGTTAATCATACTAGTCCAGTATGTGCAGACATTGAAAATATACCTATAAAGGAATCATGTTTTGACCTAATCATATCCAGCCTTACTTTTCACTGGGCTACAGACCTATATGGGACTTTTTTAAAAACCCATCAATTATTAAAAAACAATGGTTGTTTCTTATTTTCATCAATAGGACCAGACACACTTTTTGAATTAAGGGCTGCATTAAACAAGGTGGATTCTTCTGAAAGAGTAAATCGCTTTATTGATATGCACCATTATGGCGATGCACTTTTAAAAATAGGTTTTTCAGACCCAGTTGTTGATAATGAGAAAATTATTGTTGAATATAAGAGTTTCTCTGATGTTTTAAAGTCCCTTAAAAAAATAGGAGCAAATACTGTTGAAAAAGTCTCTGACAAAAAACTTTCAAAAAACAATTACAGAACCGCTCGAGATAGTTACAAAATGAATAAGAATACTAATTACCCTGTAACTTATGAGGTACTTTATGGCTTTGCATGGAAAAAAACACCATTGAACCCCAAAATTAATGAGGATGTTATTCCAATTAAGAAGATAAAATAAAGTTTTTTCAATAAGAAATTCTATAAATTCTAATATTGTGATATCATAAAATTCATTTAATAATGGACGATTATGAAAAAAATTATTTATTTACTAGCACTGATATTACCAACGCAAATATTAGCTGATTGGGAAGTAAATATGCCAAGAGGCGTGACACCTACCAGCGAGATTGCATACGATATACATATGCTAATGTTTTGGATAACAGTGGTAATTGGTATTCTAGTTTTCGGAGTTATGGTGTATTCAATTATCTACCATCGAAAATCCGTAGGTTATCAGCCAGCTAAATTTCATGAGAGCACAAGAGTAGAGATTGTCTGGACTGTAATTCCTTTTTTAATATTAGTTGTCTGTGCAATCCCTGCAACTAAAGCACTCATCATGATGGAAGATACCAGTGATGCTGGTATAACTCTGAAAGTTACTGGATATCAATGGATGTGGGAGTACGAGTATTTAGAAGACGGAGTGAATTTCTTTAGTAAAATAGACAATAAGAGTAACAATGCACGAAGACTAAATTCAGGTAAAGACGTAAACGATGTGGAACACTATTTGCGTAATGTAGATAATGAGGTAGTTCTTCCAACAGACACAAAAGTAAGGCTTCTACTAACAGCAAGTGACGTCATACATGCATGGTGGGTTCCAGAGCTTGGTGGCAAAAAAGATGCAATACCAGGATACGTTAATGAGATGTGGATTAATATTAAAGAACCTGGAGTCTACAGAGGAGCGTGTGCTGAACTGTGTGGAAAGGACCATGGGTTCATGCCAATAGTAGTAAGAGCAGTCCCTAAACTGGAATATGACAAATGGGTATCTTTGAGGAAAGATAATAGAGTAGCTGAATCACAAAACATAGGAAGATAAAATGAGCACTAACGTTCAAGATATACACGAAGATCATCATCATGCCCCGTCTGGTTTGATGAGATGGATAACAACAACAAATCATAAAGATATTGGGAGTCTTTATCTTTGGTTTAGTTTGCTGATGTTCTTCATCGGCGGGTTTATGGCGCTAATAATTAGAGCTGAATTATTTGAACCAGGTTTGCAATTAGTTATACCAGGTTTCTTTAACCAAATGACTACTATGCATGCGCTCATTATGATTTTCGGTGCCGTGATGCCGGCTTTTGTTGGTTTAGCAAACTGGCAGATACCTATAATGATAGGTGCACCTGATATGGCGCTACCTAGATTAAATAATTGGAGTTTCTGGATATTACCTTTCGCATTCACAATGCTACTTAGCACTCTTTTTTTCGATAGTGGAGGCCCAGCAGCTGGTTGGACCTTGTATCCACCCCTTTCTCTACAAGGCGGTAACTCCATGCCATTTGTGATCTTGTCTATTCACTTGTTAGGGATCTCATCAATATTAGGTGCTATAAACGTTATTGCAACTATTCTAAACATGAGAGCTCCAGGGATGACATTGATGAAAATGCCAATCTTTATATGGACTTGGTTAATAACAGCATTCCTACTAATTGCTGCAATGCCAGTGCTCGCGGGTGCAATTACAATGCTTCTAACTGATAGATTTTTTGGAACAAGTTTCTTTACGGCATCAGGTGGTGGAGACCCAGTTATGTTCCAACACATATTTTGGTTTTTTGGTCACCCAGAAGTTTATATTTTAATCCTTCCAGCTTTTGGTATTGTGTCAACTATAATACCTGCCTTTTCCAGAAAGAAATTATTTGGGTATGATTCTATGGTATATGCAACCGCATCTATAGCTTTGTTGTCATTCATAGTTTGGGCACATCATATGTTTACTGTAGGAATGCCTTTAGCTGGTGAGATATTCTTTATGTTAACAACTATGCTTATTGCGGTACCTACTGGCGTGAAAGTGTTTAATTGGGTAGCCACCATGTGGAGAGGGTCAATGACTTTTGAAACACCAATGCTTTTTGCCCTTGCATTTATAATACTTTTTACAATAGGTGGTTTTTCAGGCTTAATGCTTGCGATGACACCAGCAGATTTTCAATATCATGATACATATTTTGTTGTAGCGCATTTTCATTATGTTTTAGTCCCAGGAGCTGTATTTGCAATAATAGCAGCTGTTTACTATTGGTTACCTAAATGGACTGGAAAAATGTACAGTGAGTCACTAGGTAAATTACATTTCTGGCTTACAACCGTTTTTGTTAATGTTACTTTTTTCCCGATGCATTTTGTAGGTTTAGCTGGAATGCCAAGGAGAATACCTGACTATCCAGTTCAATTTGCTGATTTTAATGCTATAGCATCAGTTGGAGCTTTTGGATTTGGTTTATCTCAATTACTATTTGTTTATATTTTATACAATACACTCAAGAAAGACGTAACAGCAGAAGATAAGGTATGGGATGGCGCAGAGGGACTTGAGTGGACTTTATCATCTCCACCTCCTTACCATTCTTTTGAGAAAGCACCAAGAGTAGAGTAATGAGTAATTATAAAAAAACATATATTACTGTGTCGTTCATAGTCGTGTTTATGTTCTTTTTCTCATACATGCTTGTGCCACTTTACGATATCTTTTGTGAAATTACGGGCCTCAATGGCAAAACTAATCAAGAGAGAATTGTTAATTTAGATGAAAAACCTACAAACCGTTTTGTCACTATTAAATTCACATCTACAGTTGCTGGAGCTGGGCCGTTTGATTTTGAACCACTAGAGAGAGAAATGGTTGTAGAAGTTGGTAAAGTCTATACAACATCATATATTTTAACGAACCAGTCTAACTCGCTAAAACAGGTTACAGCAAGTCCGAGCGTTGTTCCTGGCGCAGAAGCCGAGTACTTTAAGAAAATAGAGTGCTTCTGTTTTACACAGCAGGAAATTAATGGTCTAGAAACAAAAGAATTACCGCTTCAATTTATAATTGACGATAAATTATCAAGTGATACGAAAACTCTTATCCTTTCCTACACGATGTTTAATACAACTGACCAGTTAGGAGTAAAATAGTTTATGTCTGGACAAAATAGTTATTACGTCCCTCATGAAACCAAGCTACCTTTTTTAACAACCGTTGCGATTGTCATAATGTTTATTGGCGCAGCCAATTACATGAATGGTTCGGCTTCGGGAATGACAATAATGCTTATTGGTATGGTGTTAATATTTGCCATGGCATATGTATGGTTTTCTGAGGTAGTCACAGAGAGCGAAGGTGGAATTTACAATGACCAAGTGGATATATCATTTCGCTGGGGTATGGTTTGGTTTATCTTTTCTGAAGTCATGTTTTTTGCAGCTTTCTTTGGTGCGTTATATTACGCTCGAGAGTTATCACTCCCATGGCTTGGTGGTGATGGTTATAAGATCACTACAAATATAGTCTTATGGCCTCAATTTGAGAACGTTTGGCCATCAAATGGTCCAACTAATTCTGGTGGAGATTTTGTAGTAATGGGCGCAGGCGGTATTCCGGCACTAAATACATTACTTTTGTTGACAAGTGGATTAACTGTTACATATGCACATCATGGTTTAAAAGAGCAAGATAGACGTAAGCTTCTAGTCGGTTTGTTTTTAACTATTGCACTAGGTTTCATATTCGTGGGTTTCCAAGCTTATGAGTATATGGTTGCATATAATGATCTCAATCTAAAAATGACGTCAGGAATATATGGCTCTACTTTTTATATGCTAACTGGTTTTCATGGTTTTCATGTCACGTTAGGCGCAATAATGTTAACCGTTATATTCTTCCGATGCTTAAAGGGTCATTTTGCTGGGGATAATCATTTCGGATTTGAGGCTGTTGCATGGTATTGGCATTTTGTTGACGTCGTTTGGTTAGGTCTTTTCGTTTTTGTCTACTGGCTGTGATACACAGTGTTATGTGGTTGTATCAAGTCAAAATAAAACCCTATCACTAACATAAAAAAAAGCAATAAGGAGAGTATTATCCTTGTTTTCAGTGAGTGAAATCCTCGACTTGATGGTTTCCTGTCTTTAATAATATAGAAAAATCCCATTAAAAGATTATAAACAATTAGCGCTAACAAAATTAATATTATATATTTCATCTCAATGGATAACTTAACACATGTATGAGTAATAAAAAAACAATCATGAGGTTTATTGGCTTAATATCATTAGCTTTTCTAGTGATTATCTGTTTGTATCTAGCTAGTTGGCAAATAGAGCGAGGTAATGAAAAGGATGCTATTTACAAGTCATATCAAAAAAACATATCCTCTGAGGCTCAAGTCATAGATGAATTGGCTGGTTATTACAATGATTTTACTAAAATAAAAGTCAGTGGAGTGTTGTTGTCTGATAATCAATTTCTTCTTGATAACAAAGTTTTCAAAAGAAGAGCTGGTTATGATGTTATTACGCCAATGTTAGTAGGTGAAAAAGTGGTGCTTGTTAACAGGGGTTGGGTAGATGGAAATAATAGGCTATCACTGCCGGATATAGATATTTCCACTCCAAACATAGAGGTTGAGGGATACACATATGTTTATAAGGAAACTTTCCTTCTCGGCAATGATGCTCTTGATACTAACTGGCCTAGATTAATACAATCTGTAAATATTACAGAGATATCTGATGCACTAGGTAGGGAAATTCTGCCTTTTTCTATTGTTATGAGTGTTTCACAAATTAATTCTCTTCAAATAAGGGAAATTCATCAACAAAACGATAAATTGAAGCACTATATGTATGCAGGCCAATGGTTTATATTTTCAATTATCGGTTTTATACTTATCATAGTTTTGTTTAATAGGAGCAGTGATGTATAGCGGTAGAATCAAATTTATACTTATTGTATTTATTTTTACTATCCCATTTGTAATTTCATATTACTTGTCAAAAGACTATCATGCTGGTGGAGAACTTCAAACTTCAAATTATGGATCTTTTATAAACCCAATTGTGAACCTGTCACAGACAAGTCTTAATGACTACAGTGGAGAGAACTTTATTGTAAATCAACACCTTAATAAATGGGGCTTAATTTACCGTATGTCGGAGAATTGTTCACAGAAATGCGAGGAAGAAATATATCTTATTAGGCAAGTAAATATTGCACTAGGAAAAGACATGAATAGACTCCAAAGAGTCATAGTATTAAGTAAATCTATATCTGATTCTGAAATTGAAGAGGTAGTTGCCAAATACCCTAAATCAATTATTGTAAAAAATAATTCCTCTACTTTTATAGATGAAATAAATAAAATTACAAACAGGCACGTTCTTTTACTAACAGATCCTCTAGGTAATGTTATACTAGGCTACGATCAGGATTTCGAGGGAAAGAAATTACTAAAAGATATTAAGAAACTTTTAAAATTATCAAAGATTGGATGATAATGAGAATTGATTTAATAAAAAAACTAAGCTACATCGGAGCATTTTTTACACTCCTTGTTATTTCTGCTGGCGCATGGGTTAGACTCACGGATGCTGGGTTAGGGTGTCCAGACTGGCCTGGTTGTTACGGTATATTGGGTACACCAGATACGGATGAAAAAATAGCTCGTGCAAAAGAATTTTATCCCGACGCAACTATCGATGTTGGGAAAGCATGGAGAGAGATGTTCCATAGGTATCTTGCAGGTATTTTGGGTTTATATGTATTTTTGATATCTTTTTTAACGTATAAATATGCTAAACACGTTAGTATTTTTCTACCGATTTCTCTAAGTGTGCTCATTATTGTTCAATCATTAATGGGAATGCTTACAGTGACTGAACTGGTAAAACCAACAATAGTAACCACACATCTGATACTTGGCATGTCAACTGCATGTTTACTCCTTTGGAATGGTCTAAGAATAGGGACTATCTCAGACACTTCATCATCTAAATTTAATGCTTTCATCAAACTATGTATCGTCGCACTAGTTATACAGATTATTCTTGGTGGTTGGACAAGCACTAATTATGCTTCACTAGCTTGCCCAGATTTTCCAAAGTGCACAGAACAATGGTGGCCAGATAATATGAATTTTGACGAGGGTTTTACTGTTTTTGGTTTGCCTAATGTAAATTATGAAGTCAATCATATGGAGTACTACGCCAAATTAGCAGTGCACTTTACTCACAGGGTAGGGGCTTTATTATTGTCTGTCCTTTTTTTTGGATTATTTATCTATATATTTTTTATGCAAAATTCTCAACAAATTAAGAAGATTGGATATTTAGTACTGATATTTTTTTCATTTCAAATATATCTTGGCATTTCAAATGTTATTTATAGCTTGCCTTTAAATGTAGCTGTTCTTCACACAGTAAATGCCTGTATACTTCTCATGAGTATGCTAATATTACTGTTTTATACAACACATAAAGTTCAGAACATTAAAGGATAGTTATGCAACAAACGAACATATCGAGCACATACAGAATTCTCACTATCATAAGAGAATTCATCCTTCTTACTAAGCCAAGAGTCAATCTTTTGATTATGTTCACTGCAATAGTAGGAATGTTACTAGCTCATGATAATTCACTTGATCTTGAGGTTATTTTTTTTGCTAGTTTAGGCATAGGACTTGCAGCTTCTGCTGCAGCCATCATAAATCAGGTGATTGATCAGAAAATAGACTCTATCATGGATAGAACTAAGTCTAGGCCTCTAGTTCAAGGCAATATTAAAGCCTCTCATGCCATTATATTTGCACTCTTCTTATCGACGTCATCTTTGTTTATCTTGTATATTTTTATAAATTTGTTAACTACAATTTTAACTTTTATCTCTATTATTATTTATTCGTTGATTTACTCTGTATATTTAAAAAATTTGAACTCACAAAATATTGTCATTGGAGGAATCGCTGGTGCTATGCCACCATTACTAGGCTGGACATCAGTTACTAATCAAGTAGAAGCTTTTCCACTAGTTTTATTTTTAATAATTTTTCTTTGGACACCCCCACATTTTTGGGCACTAGCAGTTTATAAATATGATGAATACCTTAAGGCAGACGTTCCAATGTTACCTATAACGCATGGTAAAGATTTTGCACGTCTACATATTTTCCTTTATTCTATTTTGCTTTTTTGTATAACACTCTTCCCTTACCTATTAGGTTTCTCGGGTTTAATATATCTAATAGGATCATTTACCTTTGGAATTAAGTTCGTTATTGACTCTTATTTACTCATGGTTTTAAAAAGTGATAAACGGGCAATAGAATTATTTAAATATTCTATTTCATATCTATCTATTTTATTTGGTACACTTCTACTCGATCACTACTGGTTCTTGAGTATATAATGAGGTAGTAGAATTAGGCAAAGAGTAGATTATCTTTTAACAATTGTAGCGACTTATTTTCAATTTGTCTTATTCTCTCAATCGAGACATCATATTTAGTAGCTAGTTGGTCTAGAGTCATCTTGTTATCTGATAAGTATCTAGATTTAATAATATCCATACTACGGCTGTCTAACTTGCTAAGTGCGTTGCTGAGTTTATTAGATTCTCTTTTGCCATCTTGCTCATATTCTAGCTTAAGGAGAGGATCTGTATTATCGGTAAGATATTCGGACGGTGATACGTCCTCGTCTGTTATCGGGTCAAATGATACATCAGAGCCTGTTAGACGTGATTCCATTGTTGTCACTGCTTCTGATTTAACATTTAGCTCATTCGCTATATTGTTTTTTTCTGCTTCCGTTAACCATGTAGTGCTAGTTTTTTTACTACGTAATTTGAAAAATAATTTCCTTTGAGCTTTTGTAGTAGCTACTTTAACTATCCTCCAATTTTTGAGAATAAATTCATGTATTTCAGCTCTAATCCAATATATTGCAAATGACAGTAATCTAACATTCTTTGATGCATCAAATCTTTTTACGGCTTTCATTAGTCCAACATTGCCCTCTTGGATAATGTCAAGAAGTGGTAAACCATATCCTTTATATGTTTTTGCGACATGCACTACGAATCTCAAATGTGCCATTACAAGCTTCTTTGCTGCATCAATATCATCCGAGTTATTCAATTTATTAAATAACTCTAGTTCCTCTTCTTTTGATAGCAAAGGTGTTTTTCGGAGCTCAGAAAGATACAACTCTAGAGCATCTGTAGTATCCAAGCTAGATGTTAGTTCTACCGGCAAATTTTTCATAACTTTTGTAGTCATATAAATCTCCTACATGGTTATTATAGTAACATTTTCGCTCCTTTCAAGGTTATTTAGCTCATTTACCTTATTAAAGATAGTGTTTTATATCATTAAAATTCAGGGAAAAATACCATCTAACAGATATCGGCAGTTTCATATATAATCATCTTGTGAATAAATTGACTAAAACAATTATAGTAATATTTATGACATGTTCGTTCAATCTAGCTGCTGAAGAATCGGACAAGATAAGTAAAATAAACTTTTCAGACAGAATAGAAGAATTTTCACTCGATAATGGTTTGGATGTTATTTTAATCGAAGATAATAGAAGTGATAATGTCGTTTCTAGCATTTGGTATAGAGTTGGATCAAGTTATGAAAATGAGGGCATTACAGGCATATCACATCTTCTTGAACATATGATGTTTAAAGGAACAGAAAAATTTAGTGCCGGAGAATTTTCATCGGCAGTTAAAAAGATAGGTGGAACTGAGAATGCTTTCACAGGGAGGGATTTCACTGGCTATTATCAAAAAGTCAGCAAAGAGTTTCTCTCTATGTGTTTAGAATATGAAGCGGACAGAATGATAAATTTGAATCTTACAAATGATGATTTAATCAGTGAGCGAGAGGTAGTAAAAGAGGAAAGGCGCCTGAGAACAGAAGATCAACCTATCTCAATAATATTTGAAAAAATAGGATTACACATTTTAGGTATGACTGACTATGGTATTCCTATCATTGGAACTATGGACGACTTAAATAATATCACTCTGAGCGACTTAGAAGATTGGTACAAAAAATATTACAAACCATCCAATGCGACTATTATAATTTCTGGAAACTTTGAAACAGAAGCAGTAAAAAATGACATTAATTTATATTTTGGAAGCATTCAAAACCCAGAAATGGAATTTGATAGGGTATCCAGTAAAATAATTAAAACTTCATTTGATCAAATGCTTTTGAGAGAAAAACTACCTAATCCAATTTTAATACTTTCATTTGTGAAACCAAAATTTGCTGATCTATCTACAAAAGACGCATATGCATTAGAGTTACTCCTAGAGATCATGGATGGTAGCTTTTCATCAAGGTTTACATCAAATATCATTGATAAAAAAATAGCAATAAATACATTTATTTCTTATGATCTTTTCTCAAGGAAGAAAAGTATAATCTCAATAGGCGGTGTTCCAAGACGGGATGTAACATTAGAGGTTCTGAAACAATCAATTATAGATGAATTCATTATTCTATATAATGAGGGCCTGCAAGATAAAGAGTTACGTAATACGAAAGCTAGACTTATAGCAAGTAATATATACAAATTTGATTCAATTTTTACTCAGACTATGAGTGTGGGGCAATTAGAGTCTAAAAATCTTTCGTGGAATCTCCTGGATGAATATGTCAACAACGTTAATTCAGTAACAGAGCAGGACATTAGAGAAGTAGCACAAAAATACATCATAAATAATAAAGTACAAATATCATTAGTGGAGCCAGAATGAGGTTTTTACTCATTACTACTATTGCTTTGATGCTATCTACAAGTTATGTAGATGCTTTCCCCAAGATAATTAAGATTAAATCTAACAAAGACTATCTTTTAATTGAGAACAGGGATCTACCTATAATTGATTTGAAGATAACCTTTGATAGAGGGAGTAAAAGTGATGGAGAAAATGAGGGAATTTTGAGTTTTAGCGTCAACCTTCTTCATCAGCAACTTTTGAATAGCAAAAAAGTAATTAATTATTTTGAAGAGATAGGAGCTCAGTATAACTCTTCTGTGAACAAAGAGAGGTCTGATATATCCCTGAGATTCGTCTCGACCTCAGATAATATTGGTTTGATCTCTAAGAAAATTAACGAAATGCTCTCATTAAATGGGATATCACAAGAATTAATAAATGAAAACAAAGTAAGAATTTTAAACATTATAAATAGGAGAGACTTGGATCCTGGACGTCTTGCTCAAAGAAAAGCTGACGAAATTTTTTTTAGTGGAAGCGGCATGAGTCACCCAACGATAGGGTATGCTAGAACTATTGAAAGCCTTGATACAGATATAATTAGACAAACGTTAATTCAACTTATTTTAAAAAGTAAAATTTCAATAAGTATTGTAGGAGATATCAGTGAAAACACATCTGCTATCTTAATATCTAATATGTTCGCTAACATGAGACGCGTGCCTCAAAAAAGTGACTCACCTATAAAATATAATCAACTCAGAAAAAATACTAAGAAAATATTTTTTGATAGTAGTCAAACGCACATAAATATTTACATTCCTGCTATCAAGAGAGAGGATGAAGATTTTTATAATATCCTCGTGGCGAATCATATATTTGGCGGAAGTGGGTTCGGCTCTCGTCTAATGAGGGAGATTAGAGAGAAAAGGGGTTTTGCATACTCTATATACAGTTATTTATCAATGTATAACGACTTTGGTATTCTTAAAATCAACCTTCAGACAGACAATAGAAATGTAAGTCAAGCTCTACAGATAATATCTATTGAATTAGACAAATTTAAAAATTTTAATGCTACGCAAGAAGAGGTTACCTCTAGTAAGAAAAGCCTTATAAGAAATGTTCTTACAAGAATGGATACTAACATTAATACGCTTCAAATATTGTCTAGTATCAATAATTATGATCTTCAAGATGATTACTACAAGAAATATATTACTGGGATACAGAATGTAAATTTAAAGAGCATAAAAAAGGCAATATCGAATAAAATAAAATTCGAAAAGTCTTTAACACTTACGCTTGGTGGACGATGAGACCTAATAGTTTAAAAATTACTTCCGGTTATTTACGATCGAGAAAAATAGATTACTTGCAACATAAAGATCTAAGGCCAACAAAATCATATATTCGCGAAGTCATTTTCAATGTATGTCAACTAGATGATAGTTTTAACACTTTAGATCTATTCTCTGGGAGTGGAATTTTAACTCTTGAATCCATTTCAAGAGGCGCTAGAGTCTCTCATTTAGTTGAGAGTAATAAAAAGATATGTGAGAAATATTTATCTGAATGTAAAAAATTGAATATTGAAAACTTTGTACTTTTTAATTGTGAAGTTTTTAATTTTTTACAAAGAGAGCAACAGATCGATTATCAATTAATCTTTATTGATCCCCCGTACAAGAATAGTTGTTTGAGTAACGTGCTGAATGCGCTCTTTCAGGGAAATTTTATCAAGAATAATAAGTATATATATTTTGAGCAAGATAAGAAAAATAAGGATCAATCTGTCTATGAATATATTAATGCGAAGTATGATGTAATTAAAGATTTGAGTATTGGTGATGTAAGTTATACAATCGCTCAAAAGAGGAGCTAATGACTAAAATTGCAGTATATCCCGGAACATTTGATCCCATAACTAACGGTCACTTTGATTTAATGAAAAGAGGCCTCAAAATTTTCGATCGTATAATCGTTGCAGTTGCTGAGAATCCTCAAAAACAGACCCTTTTTTCATTACAAGAAAGAATTGATTTAGCAAATGAGGTCACTAAAGCTATTAAAGCAATCGATGTTATGACACTTGATAAATTGGTTGTTGATTTTGCAAGGGATCATTCTGCTACAGTAATCTTAAGAGGATTAAGGGCAATTTCTGATTTTGAATATGAAGTTCAACTTGCAAGTATCAATAGGTCAATGGAACCATCGATCGAAAGTGTTTTTATGAGTCCAGCTGAAGAGTATAGTTTCTTATCTTCAAGTATTGTAAAAGACATTGCTAGGCACAACGGTGACACCAGTAAATATGTCCACTCTAAAGTATCGTTGTTACTAAAAGAAAAATATTTAGAATGATTATTTTTGACATTTCGGACAATAAAAAGACGATCGACCACTTATCTTGACATTTCTTATTTTTTCTCCACATCTACACTTATCTAATCCATAAACTAATAACTTTTGTGTGAAGTATCCTGAGTTACCATCCAATGTCTTATAGTCTTTAATACTTGTACCACCATATTTAACTGCTTTTTTAAGAACTGTCTTGATAGACCTCACTAGATGTTCACACATTGATTTAGATAATCTATACGCAATCTTGGTAGGCCTTATTTTTGATAGAAACAATGCTTCTGATGCATAAATATTTCCAACACCAGCAATAATTTTTTGATCCATTATTAAATTCTTGATTTTCATTCTACTCTTGGTAGTTTTATTTTTTAGATAAAGGTTATTAAAATCATCTGTTAGTGGTTCAACACCAATATTTTTCATTAAAAAATGGTCACTTATATCAGAAGCCCAATGAATTGAACCAAATTTTCTAACATCGTTATAAACAAATATATTATCATCAGCCATCTTTATTAAAAAATGATCATGTTTGATTGATGTATATGTACCTTGTATTTTGCGAAATTTGCCAGTCATTCCTAGGTGTATAATGAGCGATCCATTATGAAATTCAAAGACTATGTACTTTGCTCTTCTGTAAATTTTTTTAATAGTTTGTCCGTTTACCTTTGATGGAATATTTTTGTTAATCTTCCACCTCAACTTGTTATTAATTATTTGAAATTCATCTATTTTTGGAGAATCTATGTTGTGCTTTATAGCATTACAGATCGTCTCTACTTCGGGTAGTTCTGGCATAATTTAGTTAGACATATATTGGAATTTATCATATTATTTAGACTTGAATTATAACAAAAATGATGGATTTAATTACAAACGGACTAATACAATTTACATGGGTGGAATATGTAATTTACACCCTTATTGTCACTCATATAACAATAGTAGCAATTACACTCTATTTACATCGCGGCATATGCCATTCAGCAATTGAAATTAAGCCTATTCTGGCTCATTTTTTCCGATTTTGGTTATGGCTAACAACATCTATGAGAACTGCTGATTGGGTCGCCATACACAGAAAACACCATGCAAAGGTAGAAACCGCAGATGACCCTCATAGCCCAGCACACTATGGCATAGGACATGTGCTTTTGAGAGGTGCTGATTTATACCATGAGGAGAAGGGTAACAGCGAGACTATCCAAAAATACTCTCAAAATTGTCCAAATGACTGGATAGAGCAGCACGTTTATACAGGTAAGAATAATTTGGGAATTTTATTATTATTCATTCTTAACATTCTTTTATTTGGTGTGGTAGGGATAATAATCTGGTCTATTCAAATGATGTGGACACCAATTTTCGCTGCAGGCGGTATTAATGGAGCAGGACACTATTGGGGTTATCGTAATTTCAACACAAGTGACGATTCAACAAACTTAGGACCTGTCGGAATTATCATCGGTGGTGAAGAACTCCACAATAATCACCATGCATTTCCAACTGCCGCAAAATTTTCACTCAAGCCTTGGGAATTTGACATAGGCTGGATGTATATAAAAATATTTTCATTCTTTGGTCAAGTAAAAGTGAAAAGACTTGCTGTGAAAACTATTGTAGGTAGCAGTAATTTAGATTTAGATTCGAAAGTTGGCTATGATTTACTTAAATCGAAACTAACCGTTATCACTAACTACACTTCTGAGGTGTTAAAGCCTATTTTAAAAGTTGAAATTAAAAATGCGAAGTATGATATTAAGAGGATGCTAAAGATGTCTACTGATACTCTTTCAAGACAACCTAATAGAATATCTGATAATGATATAGATAGACTCAAGTTAATTTTTAAAGAGTGCACTACTCTCGAGACAGTCTATGATCTGAAAAATAAACTATATGACATTTTGTATAGTAGAAACATCAAGCATGAAAACTTTATACGTATACTAAATGAGTGGTGTGAAGAAGCTAGTAGCAAAGGTATTGATTCTTTAAAAGTGTTTTCGAATAGTCTTAAAGGCTATAAAGTAGTTTAATTACTTAATCTTTGATTCTTTATAAATAACGTACTTCTTAATTTTTGGGTCAAATTTCTTGATTTCAAACTTATCAGGCATAGTTTTTTTATTTTTTGTTGTTGTATAAAAATGTCCTGTACCGGCAGAAGAAACTAATTTGATTTTTTCTCTCATATCTTTATCTCAGGTCATACTTTTTCAGGGCATTATCGAGACCAATCTTATCAATTATCCTTAACCCTTTTTTTGATAATTTGAGTGATACCCATTTTTTCATCTCATCAGACCATAATCTGTGATTATGAAGATTAGGCTCAAATGTGCGCTTCCTACGGTTTTTTGCATGGGAAACATTGTTTCCGCTCATCACTCTTTTTTTTGTTATTTGACAAATCTTTGACACTTTATATCTCCAAACTCGTTAATGATATCAGAATAGTAATCATATACAATATGAATATATAAATTAGCAAGGAAATATAATGGATATAGTGTTTATAAAGGAGCTGTGTATAGAGACTGTCATTGGTATATATGATTGGGAGAGAAAAATAAAACAGATTATTTGTATAGACTTAGAGCTTGGGACGGATATCTTAAGTGCCTCTAGTTCTGACAACATTGATAATACAGTTGACTACAAAGCAGTATCAAAGCGTTTAAAATCTTTTATCGGTGGTAGTGAATTCCAATTAGTCGAAGCTTTAGCCGAAGAATCTGTGAGGATTATATTAGAGGAATTCCCAGTCAAGCATGTCAAGGCTAGATTCAGTAAACCAGGCGCAGTTACTGGCTCTAAAGAGGTAGGTGTAATGATAGAGAGACACAAATGAGTCAGATCTTTATCGGAGTTGGTAGTAATGTAGATAGGGAGAAAAACATCACTTCTTGCATCATCAGACTTAGGGAAAATTATGACAACTTTTCAATGTCACCAATTTATGAAACATCATCTATGGGCTTTTCTGGACCAAATTTTTATAATCTAGTCTGTAAATTTGAGACTAGTGAGAAATTGCAAGAATTAAAACTAAATTTAAACAAGATTGAAATGGATCATGGTAGAACACATGGAGAGACAAAATTTAGTTCACGAACACTCGATATCGATATTTTGTATTATGATAGTATGATAATAGAGGTTGATAATATTACGGTTCCTAGAGACGAAATTACTCGTTATGACTTCGTGCTTCGTCCACTAGTTGATATAGCTCCTAACTTCATTCATCCAAAAGAAAAACTCACCCATCAAGAGATACTTAATACATATGATATTAAAGAATTAATAATAAATACTGTTAACATAAAAATATAATGAATTTAATCTTTCAGGCAGTTATAGCATATTTAGGATTAGTGCCCCCACTTTATGCAATAATCGATTTGTTTTTTCTGGAAGATACAAAGGTATCTATGATTTTAGATTTTATGATTTTGTATACATTGATTATTTTTACCTTTGTGGGTGCAATAAATTGGAAAATTACTAATGATGGTTCTATTTTATTGACAATTTATGGAGCCATTCCGAGCTTATTATCATTTTTGATAATTTTAGCTGTTTTAAATGGTATCGAATATAGGTTGGTATCAAGTATCTTAATTATCTTTCTATTCACTCAACTCTGTCTTGATTATATTATTTACCTTCAGAAGTTACGACCAGCATTTTTTATTTACTCAATTAGATTGCCTGTCACGGCCTTGTTATCATTACTTGTGCATTTACCGATATATTTTTGAGTTGCATTACATATTAAGCTTTCTTCCGCCGTCTACATTTATGTTTTGACCAGTGATGTAATTACCATCTTTGATTAAGAAAAGTACAGCTCTGGCAATATCATTTGGATCTCCCACACGTTTTAGTGCGATTCTAGAGAGAATGTCCCTCTTTTTCTTCACTTTATTCTCATCTGCCTCCGGCCACATAATAGCTCCTGGAGACACACCATTTACTCGTACTTGAGGAGCCAGATCTTTTGCTAGTGTTTTAGTGAGTGCAAGAAGACCTGCTTTACTTATATTGTAAATAATATGATCCTTTAGAGGCGGATCTATGTGAATATCAATAATGTTTACAATATTACCCTTTCTTTTTTTTAATTCAGAATGAAATCCTTTAGATAGCATTAGAGGTGATTTTAGATTGGTATCTATTAGGTCAATCCAAGATTTTTGATTTACTTGATTAATTTTAGTTGGATAAAAACGAGATGCATTATTGATTAGGACATCCAATCTACCAAAACATCTAAGCGCATTAGAAGAGAACTTAGAAAAATTTGATATCTTTGAGAAGTCTACTTTGATAATCTTACACGAGTCCCTTGATTCATCATTAAGTTCTTTGAGGATCTCTTTTGCTTGTTTCGACGATTTGTTGTAAGTGATGATAATATTATAATTATTCCTATGAAGAATCCTGGCAATAGAGAGACCAATACGCTTTACACCTCCTGTTATAAGTACAGTTTTTAATCTCTTTGTCATAATTGATAGCTTAATTTATAAATCTAAACTATATTAGAACATAACATCATGAAATCTGAAATAGAATTAGTTATATCAGAGAGAATTTCTAAAAATGGAATTATATCTTTTTCAGAATACATGGATATTCTGCTTTTTCATGACTACTACGGTTATTATAGCTCTAGAGATATTTTTGGTAAAAAAGGTGATTTCATAACTTCGCCTATAACATCAAGTCTCTTTGGAGCCTCCATTGCAAATGAGTTCATCAATATACGTGATTCTATTTCAGAACCAGTAATCCTGGAAATCGGTGCAGGAGACGGAAGTTTAGCAATATCTATCATAGAACATCTCTCTAGCAAAAAAGCTCTTCCAAGTAAATTCTATATTATTGAAGCTTCAGAAAAATTGATTGAGTTACAGAAAGTGAATATCATGAAAAAAACACCTCAATTAAGTCGAATTGTGGAATGGGTTAATTGTGACGAGGTCTCGAGTATAAATGGACTCATTATTTGTAATGAATTTTTTGATGTATTACCTACTGAGAGATTTAAAGTACACAATGAGAGATTTTTTCAACTTTTTGTAGACTATGAAGATGATATTAAAATTAGATGGGAAGACAAAACAAACAAACTTAGAGATATTTTTAAAAATTTGGAATTTTACGATGTATTATCAAACTATGATGACTATGAGAGTGAGATAAATTTAAACTATGAAACTTGGGTGCAAAATATCAACAAAATTCTAAATATTGGAGCTGTATTTATAGTTGATTATGGATATAACATGAAAGAATATTTTTTGCCTGATCGAAAAACTGGCACTCTAGTTTGTATTCATAATCACCATGCAAATTTTAACCCCTTTATAAATATTGGTTTACAAGATATTTCTTCATTTGTAAATTTTTCTCATCTATCAGCATTATTCAAAAAATTAAAGTTTGAAGTATCTGGTTATTTGGAACAATCCAAGTTTTTAATTAATTTAGGTATACTGGATTTATTTGAAGAGAGAGCATTTAGCGATGATGACAAGTTAATTGAAATAAATAAACTGAAAAACTTGGTCTTACCTAATGCAATGGGGGATATTTTCAAGGCATTAATAGTTACTAAAAATTATTCAAATGCTTTATTAGCATCTAGAAATTATAACAGGAAGGATATTCTTTAAGTGGAAATCTTTCAAATCATACTTCTTGCTATTGTCCAGGGTATCACTGAATTTTTACCGATATCTAGTCAGTCACATATAATTCTCATGTCTAAGTTAATGGAGATGGATGATCAAGGCTTAGGTTTTGATATAGCTTTACATGCTGGATCTTTGTTAGCGATCTTAATTTATTACAGAAGAGAATTAAACCAAGCACTATCATTCACAGATGAGGGTAAGAGTTATATCAAACTAATTATCATCGGATCTATACCTCTACCAATAGTAGCTTTGATATTTATGGACTTTGTGTCGATACACTTTAGGTCAATTAATTCAATTGCTTACATAACGATTATTTTTGCAGTTCTTTTATATTTCTCTGATATGAGAAAAAAAGATCAGTATAGAAATTTAAAATCAATAGGTATATACATAATAATTTTTATTGGTTTTATGCAGACATTAGCTATTATCCCAGGTGTATCAAGATCAGGTATCGTAATTACAGCAGCACTTTTGGCTAACTTCAGTAGAGAGGATTCTATAAGAATTGCTTTTATACTATCAATACCAGCTATCTTTATGGCAACTACATATCAGTCTTTTCAACTATATGAACTAAAAAATTATAATATACTCACAGATCATCTTATAGGAGTATTAATTTCATTTTTAGTATCTTATATTACAATACACTTATTCATCACGACTATTAATAGAATATCGTTTACACCCTATATTGTTTATAGAATAATTTTAGGATTTGTCTTATTGGGAATCTAAATAGTTCGTGATATGATTCTGAGCGATTTCCTTGTGGGTATTTTTGATTAATTTGATGATTTCGTCCTTAGATTTTTTCTGCTGCTCCTCATCAAGCCTAAAGTTTCTAATTTTGTCTATCAAAGATTCGAAAAATATTTTCTTATCATCACTTATATCCACACACTCAAAAAAATCTTTCAGTCTTTCTGTTTTACGGACATCAAGTTTATTTATAAGATCAAGTAATTTATCATATTGATCCTTTTTAGGGATATACTCTTTTATCTCGACTTCACACTGTCTTAACATTCTCGCAAGGTCTCTATATTCATTGGGAATTTTTAGTTCATCGCAAAAATCATCCTCACTACGTGTGAGTCTATAAATAAAATATGAAATTTGATGAATTTTTTTTAGTGACTGACAACCATTGAGCACGTCTTTTCTGTAAGGCAAGAGTTCGAGTGTGAGGTGAAAGCCTTTAATCTTGTCAATCAGCCCCAGTTTTACTAACTGATCATAAAAGGAACCGATATTATCTGATTTATACATCTCAAGCCAAATTCTCTCGCCTGTTAAATATTTTAGCTCTCCAGAATCCACTATTTCTCGGACCATATTTATTGTTTCAGGTGCAATAGTGAATTCAGGAAATTTTACTTGAAATCTCGCTAATCTGAGCACTCTGAGAGGGTCCTCAGAGAAAGCAACTGAGACATGTCTGAGTTTTTTATTCTTTATATCTTTTTGTCCTTGGTATGGGTCGATTAGGTTACCAGCTTCATCTTCTGCAATTGCATTTATTGTTAAGTCTCTTCTCTCTAAATCTTCTTCTAGAGAAACATTTGAATCGACATTAAACTCAAAACCTGTGTAGCCGTGACCAGACTTCCTCTCTGTTCGTGCCAAAGCGTATTCCTCTCCTGAATTGGGATGTATGAAAACAGGAAAATCTTTACCCACTTGCTTGAAACCATTTTTTTTCATCTCTTGTGGAGTGCTACCTACAACTACCCAGTCTCTCTCCTTGGGCTCTAAACCAAGTAATTTATCTCTAACTGCACCACCCACGAGATAAATTTTCATTTTCTTCTCCCAGCTTTCTTTCTCAGTTCTTCTGATTTATCTTTTATATTCAGATAATTTGGTAATTTGTTTTCTATTGTTGTCTTGCCCACATAACCATTTTCACTGACACTATCAATCTTTAGTGAGTAATAATTATCTATGGTAAATAATTTCCCAGGTAAGTTTTGAAAGACATGTGCTTGTATTCTTGAGAGAAAATCATTAAGCGGAATTATTATCCTTTTGATGCCCATGGTCTTAATTGTGAGTTTGATTAGTTCACTAAATGTATAGGTTTTGGGTCCGACTGTATCGATTTTCTTATTATAGGTTTCAGGATTAGATATACAGTTAATCATGTAGTCAGTTAAATCTCCGACGTAGATGGGTTGAAATTTCGATGAAGGGCACGCGAGTGGAAAAATAGGAATAAATTTTAGAAGAGTTGCAAATTTATTGAAGAAAGAGTCTTCCTCTCCAAATACAATTGATGGTCTAAATATTGTAGAATTACAATAAGTATTCATTTCATTGAGTATAAAGTCCTCTGCTTTGCCTTTGGTATGAAGATAATCACTCATTGTATCTTTTTTTGCATTCAGTGAGCTTATATGCAGAAATCGTTTTACCTTATTTGTCTTAATTTCTTGTGAAAGTCGCTGTACGAACTTGAAATGAATATTTTCGAAAGTATTCATTTGATCAGATTCGTTTAAAATACCAACAGTATTTACTACTATTTCTGCATCTTTGAGTATGTCTCTGATAGATTTAGAGTCACTAATACTTATAGGCAGTAATTTTAGATTGGGAATCATTTTAAGCGATTTATTACTCTCAATATCTCTGGTAATAACAATTATTTCTGAAGCGTGCGGCGATAATTTTTGGGCAAAATTTGATCCGATAAATCCTGTTCCGCCAAATATTACACATTTAGATATTTTTGTCATTGTAATATAAAATTCATACTGATAATTATAATTATTCTAACATTGATTATGTAATAATCATCCTGTTTCATTTAATTCATACTAATTGAGTACATAGATATTTACTAAAGAAAAAGATAATTATCACTTTATAGTTTCTTATTTAAATTGTACTATATCTAGACCATTTATTAATTTTAAACGACGATATGATTGAATATCTTGGGGGCTAGTTTTTTAAAAATGAAAAAATCGCTTAAAAACGTTAACTCGTCGATAAGTAAAATCATTAAAAATGAGACAATTGCTTATATTGATAAGATGAATGGTCAAGGAGTAAATAATTTACACAATCTTTTTATATCCGAGGTAGAAAAATCTCTAATCTCAGCTGTTTTAGATCACCTAAACGGAAATGTTACTAAAACTGCAGATTATCTTGGCATCAACAGGGGTACCTTGATCAAAAGAATCAAAGAATACGGAATTAGCACTTGATAATGTCTGCTAGAGAGAAAAAAATTGCTCTTATAAGCGTCTCTGATAAAACTGACATTGAAAAAATCGCAAATAGCTTGATTAATCTTAATTATGAAATTATTTCAACAGGTGGAACTTCTAAATATCTACAAAAACATGGAATAGAGATAATTACAATATCTAAATTCACCAACTTTGAGGAAATTCTTGGTGGAAGAGTAAAAACATTACATCCCAGAATACATGCTGGTATCTTGGCAAGAAAACAGAGCGATCTCGTTAATTTGAAAGATAATTACAAACTAATAGATATTGTGATTGTTAATCTCTATCCATTTTTTAATATTGTCTCTGATCCTAAATGTACTTTTGATAATGCTATAGAAAACATTGATATTGGTGGACCTGCTATGTTGAGAGCAGCGGCAAAAAATCACCATCGAGTGACCACGGTTGTCGATCCTCATGATTATACTGCTGTATTGGATCAGATTAAAAAGACAGGTAACACGACTTTTCAAATGAGAAAAAAATTAGCCGCAAAGGTCTTTGATCATACCTCTAATTACGACAGAGTAATAAATAAATTCCTTGATAGGGATAGTGGAGATGAATCTATTTTATATGACTCATTCTCATCCATTGAGCTTAAGAAGGAATCTTCTCTTAGATATGGAGAGAACCCCCATCAAGATGCAGCACTCTATCAAATTTTATCGCCAAAATTAGATGATTTTAATTTTTCACAATTATCAGGCAAAGAGCTCTCATATAATAATCTTGTGGACGTAGATTGCGCCTATTCGTGTGTTCAACAATTTCTTGAACCCGCTTGCGTAATAGTAAAACATGCCAATCCATGTGGAGTAGCAGAGTGTTCTTCTATAGTTTCAGCATATCAAAAAAGTTTTAGATGTGATCCAATCTCATCATTTGGTGGAATAATAGCCATTAACAGAAGATTGAATACAGAGCTGTTGACAAAAATCATCAAAAAGCAATTTGTAGAAGTTATAGTAACTCCTGGTGTCGATAAAACTTGTTTAGAGCAATTAAAAAAGAAGCCTAATGTGAGATTGATAGTTATCAAAAATATTAAAAAGAGAGTAAAATCTTTTGAGATTAAATCACTTAAGAACAAAATCTTAATTCAGACTTCGGATAATAAAAATATTAGCATGAAAGATTTAAAGAGAGTTACTAAGAAAAAACCAACTATAGGTCAGTATGAGGATTTAATTTTTGCATTTAAAGTTGCAAGATATGTAAAATCTAACGCTATAGTGTTTGTTAAAAATAAAAAAACTCTCGCGATTGGTGCTGGTCAAATGAGTCGAATCGACTCAACGAAGATCGCAAAAGAAAAAGCAAAAAACTTCAAAATAAACTTAAAAGGTTCTGTGATGGCATCTGAGGCATTTTTCCCTTTTAGAGATAATGTGGATCTCGCTCATAAAATAGGTGTAACAAGCATAATTCAACCTGGTGGATCTCTTAAAGACAAAGACATCATTGCTGTCGCTGACAAACATAAAATATCCATGGTCTTTAGTGGCACGAGAGTTTTTAAACATTAATAATATGAAAATACTTGTACTTGGACAAGGAGGAAGAGAGCATGCGATTGCATGGAAACTGTCAAAATCAAATGATGTCACTGAGGTATTTGTTTGTCCTGGAAATGCAGGTACATCATTAGAGAAAAATGTCACCAATGTTGACATTAATTTAAATAATCATAAAGAAATTATAGATTTTGTTAAATCTAATCAAATTAACTTAACAATAGTTGGACCTGAGGCACCCCTAGTCGATGGTATAGTCAATGATTTTAGAAATTTAGATTTAAAAATCTTTGGACCTTCGAAAGAATTTGCAGAATTAGAAGGGTCAAAAGTTTTTTCTAAGAACTTTATGACTAAGAATAAAATAATGACCGCAAACTATAAAGAATTCTGTGATCCAGAGGCTGCTCTGAATCATCTTAGTGAAATTAACTATCCCACAGTCATTAAAGCGGATGGTTTAGCAGCTGGTAAAGGTGTAACGATTTGCAATGATGATTTAGAAGCCAGAAAAGCAATTGAAAAAGTATTCAACTCAAATCACTCTGAAAAATTAGTTATAGAAGACTTCCTAGTCGGTCAAGAATTATCTGCTATGTATATCTGCAATTTTAGTGGTCCTACTTTTGAAATATCTTTACCATGGACAAAGGATTATAAATCACGTGATGAGTATAATAGTGGTCCTAATACTGGCGGAATGGGAGCAGTTATTCATCCTATACTAGACGAACACAAAAATATTATATTCAAACTTCACATTGAGATAGAGAAAATACTTACAAAAACAATTCTTAATATAAATGAGCAGCTTAAAGATACGAACATGCGTTACCTAGGATTTTTATATCTAGGTCTCATGATTGATGCTGATAATAATATTAAATTATTGGAATATAATTGTAGAATGGGAGATCCAGAGACTCAAAATTTAATGATCTACCTTGAAAATATGAAAATCGATTTTCTAAACTTAATCCTTGAGAATAACCACGAAGGCAGTCGCGACTATAATCTAGATTATATCAATGAAAAAAAACATTATTCATGCACGATAGTGCTTGCAGCTAATGGCTACCCAAATTCTTATAAAAAAGATTTTTACGTTGATCTATCAGAGGTAAATGAAAGTGAAAACTTAAAGATCTTTCACGCTGGTACTGTAATAGAGGATGGTAGGATTAAATCAACAGGTGGAAGAATTCTGACAGTCAATACTTTTGGATTAGATAGACAAAAATGTATTGACTTAGCTTATGTGAATGTGAAAAAAATTAGAACTTTTATAGATAAGGAGTTCAAGCATGAGGACAACAATTTAACATTTTTTAGAGAGGATATAGGAGGATAATTATTTCTTCATTGATTCGAAGAATTCTGAATTTGTCTTAGTAGCTTGCAATTTATTAAGCATAAATTCCATCGCATCAAGTTCGTCCATAGAGTGGAGTACTTTTCTTAAAATCCAAATTTTTTGCAATTCATCAGGAGTAGTAAGAAGCTCCTCTCTCCTTGTCCCTGATCTATTGATGTTTATGGCAGGATAAATCCTTTTTTCGGCAATTCTCCTATCAAGATGTACTTCCATATTTCCTGTACCTTTAAACTCTTCATAAATGACTTCATCCATTTTTGAGCCTGTATCTATTAAAGCAGTTGCAAGAATGGTTAAACTCCCCCCTTCTTCGATATTTCTTGCTCCTCCGAAAAATCTTTTTGGTTTGGTTAATGAGTTCGCATCTACACCACCTGATAAAACTTTACCGGAGGATGGAGCTATGGTGTTGTATGCGCGCGCTAATCTTGTTATTGAGTCTAGTAAAATGATTACATCTTTTTTGTGCTCAACTAGCCTCTTCGCTTTTTCTATTACCATTTCTGCAACTTGAACGTGTCTGTTAGCGGGTTCATCGAATGTGCTTGCGACAACTTCGCCTTTAACCATCCTTGACATTTCAGTAACTTCCTCTGGTCTCTCATCTATCAGCAAGACTATAAGAATTGATTCTGGGTTATTAGTCGTAAGGCTTTGTGCGATCTGTTGTAACATTATAGTTTTACCTGCTTTTGGTGGAGATATAATTAGTCCTCTCTGTCCTTTTCCAATCGGAGCAGCTATATCAACTAATCTTCCTGATATATCTTCTCTGCTACCATTTCCGACTTCTAATCTCAATCTTTTATTCGCATGTAAAGGAGTTAAGTTCTCGAAAAGAATTTTGTGTCTTGCATTTTCGGTAGAATCAAAATTGACATTATCAACTTTAAGTAATGCAAAGTACCTCTCACCCTCTTTAGGTGGTCTAATTTTGCCTTCAACCGTATCACCAGTTCTAAGAGAAAATTTTCTAATTTGACTCGGTGATACATAAATATCATCAGGTCCTGCGAGATAAGAGCTACTTGAGTTTCTCAGAAAACCAAATCCGTCTTGTAAAATTTCAAGAACACCACCGCCTGATATATCTTCTCCGCTTGATGAGTGATTTTTCAGGATAGAAAATATTATATCTTGTTTTCTGAGACGGCCGACATTCTCTGCACCCATTTTCTCAGCCATTTCAACCAATTCTTTGATAGGTTTGTCTTTAAGTTCAGTAAGATTCATATTTCTTTATTGCTTGATTTTTTGATTGAATAATAAGATAGAAAAGTTTCCCTCTTAAATGTTGTCATTAATAAATTTTTCTAGTTCACTCTTTGTAAGCACTCCAACATTTGTCGCTACGAGTTCTCCATTTTTAAAGATCATTAGGGTCGGTATGCCTCTTATCCCATATTTTGGTGCAGTCTGGGGATTTTCATCTATGTTAAGTTTCATGAATTTAACATTATCATAGCCACCTGAAACTTCATCAATCACAGGCCCAAGTATTTTACATGGTCCACACCATTCCGCCCAAAAATCTATTAACACAGGAACTTCAGATTTGAGAACGTCTGTTTCAAAACTAGCATCCGTAACATTTTGCACTGTACTCACTTATGTGTCCTCTTTAAAAAATGTAATAAAAAAGATTAGAATTTAGATATTAAACTGAATATATATATGATATGTATTTTATCTGATATGTCAAGGAATACTCTTATGATGTTCTAAGTAAGTTAAATTAAACTCATGCTCAGAACACCTTCCATCTTTTCCGCCATTTCAGATTTCCCTGTTCTACTATCACCGATAGTAGCAATGGTAACATCTACTTCTTTAGTATTACCCCCAAGCCTTTTTCTTTTTTCGATTGCTGTTTGTTTAATCAGATCAATCATGTCATGTGCCGCGCGCTCAGGACCATGATGTTCAACAAGATCTCTTTCGGTAAAACCACCTTTAGTTAAAACATCGTCAGTGCTTTCTTTGTAAACACCAGCCATCAACATGCTATGAGCAACACCTATTTTCATTTTTCCTGATTTGACTCTTTTTTTGAAATTATCAAAAAATCTCTTTTCTATTTTTTCAAACTTCTCACATATATCTGTGTGCTCTGGCAAGACTTTCCATTCTTTATCTTTCAGTAAAGGGAATGGGTTTGCCCAGTAGCTAATTTCAACTTCTCCTCGATGTGTTTGTGTACTACCAGCTGCAACTCTTGCACCGCTTCTGAAATGTTCTAAAGCATCATCTGGTTTCATATCTGCTTTCATACAACTCTCACCTTTTGGAATGATATCGTAGTTATTTAGGTATAAGAGTATATCTAATTCTGAACCTGTAGAGATTTCAGAATACTCAGTCACAGGGACAATTTGACGAGCATTCGTTCCAGAGTGTTTGTTATATCCAATTTCTCTTCCTTCCATTTGCATTTTTGCATATTCGCTGAAACCATCTAGACAGGCAAATGCGCCAGTTTCTGTTCCGTAAAAATAGGGCACTTCTTCATCGCTACCATTTTTTTCTAATATTGCTCGTCCCATATCATCTGCTTTGATTAAGGAGTCAAAAATATATGGGTCACCAGTTTTCTCATCAAACCTAACTACATATCTCGTTGCTCCACAGTGAAGAGGCAAATCTCCCTTGAGAATACACAATACATTATGAAGTGTTAACATTGGTTTTTTACCGTACCCAAAATATTGACATTCATCGAGTCCAGGTATTAAACCGACTAAAATGTCATTCTCTTCGTCATGATAATATCCTAAGTCTTTCATATCTGAATTTGGGCACCCTAATACGAATATTCCATCTGGTTGTTTAGTTGTAATGTTCTCTACTTTTGAAAATGGAAATAAGTTTAACAAACCTGGCTCGATCTCTATATATCCACGGGTTTTATGTATGTAACATAGAATGTTCCATGCACCTATCTCAAAAGGAATTGCTACATATTCATCTGGATTGAACAGATCATTTTTTATTGGGTTATGATCAAGAGCAAAGAAAGGGAAAGCACGTTTATTTGCATGAGTCGTGTAGTAGACTCCTGTCCTCATGTCTGCAGCTGTGGTCACAGGCACTTGATTTAGATTCGAGTACTCTGATGGTAATTTTACGAAATGTCCTGAAACCTCACCAACTGCAACATTTGGATGACACTCTAGACCTTGGGTTCTTCTGACCCCCGCGCCAAGACCAACTTTGACAAGTAGTATTCTTCGAGTTTCCAATATCAGATCAGATAGCTTATCTGCCTTAGCAGAAACTTTGTCTTTAATTTCTTCAGCATTAAGTGAATTATCTATGATTTCATTGTGTAGTCGTACCAACCGAGTGTATGATTTTGTCCTGTAATGATGAAATGCACCATCGAGGAATTGAACACTATCTTTGTAATCTCTCAATTCATCTCCAGAGAAAGGAGTTTCTCCCTCCAAGATAGATACAAATACTTTAGGATCTATGTTTTCGATATAGTGTATCTTGTGCAGCACCTCTTCTTTGAGATCTTTATCCTCTCTTTTTTTGAGCTCTTTGATGAATTCTCGTTTGTAAATTTCGAGATACTGAGCGAAGGCTTTACTTTTAAGTAATTGTGATGGTGTCTTACACCCATCCCTTATTTCTAAAATTTCTTCCATACTATCTAATTATTATAACGTTTTACAATTTTTTTAATCTTCAAATACTAACAAAATCACTTGTAAAAAATACCACAATTTTAGTAATATAAAACTTACTTTGATTTTTCAGCAACGTTGATTATATTATTACTTGTCGCTATCATCAATTGCTATATTAACAAAAATTTATGGATTTTTTATGACAAATTTGATAGAGCCACATGGTTCAAAAGAACTTAAACCCCTAATAATTAGCGATAAAGAGAGATTAAGGGAAATTATCGAGGCAGCTTCGCTTTCTAAGCGTCAAAAGCTGAATTCATCTGCTGCGGCCAATGTTGTGATGTTAGGAGCAGGTTATTTTACTCCTTTGGATGGCTTTATGGATAAAGAAGACGCTTTGAATGTAGCATTACAAATGCAAACTAAAGAGGGACTTTTTTGGCCAGTTCCAATTATTAATTTATCAACCTTGAAATCTACAGAATTTAGCAAAGGCGAAGAGTTGGTACTTTTAGATCCAAATTACTCTGATGAACGCCCAATCGCAATTCAGACTATAACCTCTGTTGACACTTTATCTGCTCATGAGTTAGAGGTTATATTAGAGAATGTTTTTGGGACTAAAGATTCTAATCACCCTGGTGTTAAGAATTTTATAAATCAAGGATCTACATTAATTGCAGGCCCAATCAAAGTATTAAACTATAGTTACTTTCCTGAAGAATTCCCAAATACGTTTGACACTGCTATGGGGATCAGAAATAAGCTTGACTCATTAAAATGGCGTAAAGTAGTAGCGTTTCAAACAAGGAATCCGATGCACAGAGCTCACGAGGAACTCTGTAAAATGGCTTTGGAATCTCTTAATGCAGATGGAGTTTTGATACACATGACTCTCGGAAAGCTTAAGGAAGGAGATATACCCGGCGATGTTAGAGATGCAGCAATAAGAAAAATGGTGGATTTATATTTTCAACCCAATACAGCATTAATATCAGGTTTTGGTTTTGACATGATGTATGCAGGACCCAGAGAAGCTCTACTTCACGCAACTTTTAGACAAAATTGTGGATGCTCTCATTTAATTGTGGGAAGAGATCATGCTGGAGTAGGTGACTATTACGACCCCTTTGCAGCTCAGGAAATATTTCAGAAAAGTATTGTAGAAGAGTCGCTAAAAATACAAATCTTTGCGGCTGATCATACCGCTTATTCTAAAAAATTAGATAAAGTGGTCATGATGAGAGATGTAAGCGATCATACTAAAGACGATTTCGTTCTCCTTTCCGGCACAAAAGTTAGGGAAATGCTGTCAAATAACGAAGACTTACCTCCAGAATTTGCTAGGAAAGAAGTAGCTGATATTCTCAAGAGTTATTATCGTTCCAAATAGCAAGTTTTTGCAGTTTTTTGTGAATAATTAATTCCTAATACAGTTAATTTATTCTATAATCTTATGAGTGAAAGGAATCTAATTACCATACAATGGATTGTAGTATTTTAGGACCAGGAATTCCCGTTTTCTGACATAGAGAGGGAATTAATACTATAGGGAGAGAGATTGTATGTTTTCAATAAATCCATTCGTAGAACTTTCTAGTTTTATATCGCCCATTGCTATGCAAGTCTTTGTTCTTGTAATGGTCGCCCTTACTGTTGGGGGAACTGTACTAGACATGATTCACAAAAAAAACGCAAAGTACTTTTTTGAAAATTCAAAAAAACTTAAAAAATCTGCTACACGTCATGTACCAGCTGGTGAGAAAGTTGCCATAATTGCAAAAACTCTTGCGAATGATGTGGCTACGTCTGCAGAGTTCTGTGGGTTTAAAAGAAGAGTAGCGCACTTACTTGGAATGTATGGGACAATAATTTTTTGGGTTACGTCAGTCATAATGATTTTTAGTTATCCAACTTCGTCTGCAACTCCGATTTTATATCCTGTTTTATGGCATATTGGCGCATTAATGACTTGTCTTGGTGGGTATTGGTTTTGGTTCTTTCTGAGAGTTGATGTCAGATCAGAGGGTAATCCATGGAATCGAGTTGTTATGGCAGATCTTTTTGTTTTAGCATTAGTGGCGACATCTACTTTTGGGTTATTGTGGTCCTTTTTCCAATCAATCGGTTCTGCAGGACTATCTTCATTATTCCTGTTCTTATTCATTCTATCGAACGTAGTATTATTTGGTGGAGTGTACTGGTCGAAATTCGCTCACATGTTTTACAAACCTGGTGCAGCAATACAAAAACATCTAGCTGAGGCAGATGGCTCAAGAGATTTTCTGCCTGAACCGGCAGACAAACCTAAACAATATGGCTTGGGAATTAAACGCTCAGAGCCACAAAATTATTAAGGAGAGATAAAATGTCAACTTATGTATATATGACAAGATGTGATGGATGTGGACACTGTGTAGATATTTGTCCATCAGATATTATGCACATCGATAAATTAATCAGAAGAGCAGTTAACATTGAACCTAATTTTTGCTGGGAGTGCTACTCATGTGTGAAGGCATGTCCTCAAAATGCGATTGACGTAAGAGGTTATGCAGATTTTGCGCCCATGGGACATAAAGTTAGAGTCCTTCGAGAGGAGGAGAAAGGGACCATTTCTTGGAAAATCAAGTTTAGGAATGGAACCATCAAGAATTTCGTCTCCCCAATTACAACTCAACCGTGGGGTAAATACATACCTAAGCTTGCAGAAAAAAATAAACCAACTAAAGACGATTTTAATTCACAATTGCTATACAACGAGCCTAAATATCTTAAGAGAGAAGATGGCATTTTACCAGAGATGGCTAAAGTTGGAAAACTTAAACAAGGAGTGTATTACTAATGGCGAAGACAAAAACTATTTATGAAGATTGCGATATTTTAGTTGTTGGTGGAGGTATGGCTGGAACTGGTGCCACTTTCGAATCAAGATACTGGGGTCGTGACATGAAAATCATTTGTGCCGAGAAAGCAAATATTGACAGGAGTGGAGCTGTGGCACAAGGGCTTTACGCGATAAACTGTTATATGGGGATGCGCTGGGATGAGAATCAACCTGAGGATTTTGTAAGATATGCTAGAAATGATTTAATGGGAATGGTTCGAGAAGACCTGGCATATGATGCGGCACGCCATGTAGATTCTGCAGTTCATATGTTCGAAGAATGGGGTCTTCCTCTAATGAGAAATGAAAAAACTGGCCGTTACCAACGTGAGGGAAAGTGGCAGATTATGATTCATGGCGAGAGCTACAAGCCTATAGTGGCGGAAGCAGCAAAAAAATCTGCAGATAAAATATACAACAGAGTAATGATCACACATCTTTTGATGGATGAAACACAAGATAATAGAATCGGAGGAGCCGTTGGCTTTAATATGCGAACAGGTGATTATCACGTATTTAGATCTAAAACCGTGATATGTTGTGCTGGCGGAGCTTCTCATTTATTTAAACCACGTGCTGTTGGTGAGGGTATGGGAAGAACATGGTATGCCCCATGGAGCAACGGGTCAGCCTATGCTTTACCAATTGCTGTTGGTGCCAAAATGACACAAATGGAAAATAGAATTGTACTCACAAGGTTCAAGGACGGTTACGGTCCTGTTGGAGCGTATTTCCTCCATTTAAAAACCTATACTCAAAATGCAGCTGGTGAAAATTACGAAGAAAAATGGTATGACAATACTAAAGCAATTGTTGGTGAGTACATCGACCACGTACCTAGACCAACATGTTTGAGGAATCACGCCTTTATTCAAGAAACTGCAGCTGGCGGTGGACCTATTCATATGGTAACAATGGAAGCTTTCCAGGACCCTCATCTTGAGGTCATTGGTTGGGAGAACTTCTTAGGTATGACTGTTGGTCAAGCCGTTGTTTGGGCATCACAAGACATAGATCCTAAATATCAAAATCCAGAACTTACAACTTCTGAGCCATACGTTATGGGTTCTCATGCAACATGTTCAGGCGCATGGGTGAGTGGACCAGAAGACCTTTCACCTCCAGAATATTTCTGGGGTTACAACAGAATGATGACTGTTGATGGTTTATTTGGTGCAGGCGATGCAGCAGGTGGCACGCCTCATATATTTTCATCTGGATCCTTTACAGAGGGTAGGATATGTGCGAAGTCTGCGGTTCAATATATCAATGATGGAAAAGCTGAAGGGATAACTGTTACAGAGAAGCAAATTGACGATTTTAAAAATGAAATTTTCAAACCTCTCGAAAACTATAAAGTTGGCAGAAACGAAATTACTGCTGGGACAGTTTCACCCAGTTATCTACTCCCAATACAAGCATTACAAAGGCTCCAGAAAATAATGGATGATTATGTTGGTGGTATTGGTACTAATTATATGACTAACGGTAATACTCTCAAAAAAGCCTTAAAGGATTTGGGAATTCTTCAAGAGGATTTAGAGCACATTGGCGCTGAAGACTATCATCAGCTGATGCGGGCATGGGAAGTAAAACATAGAGCGCTAGTTTCACAATGTGTGACAGAACACACTCTATTTAGAGAGGAAACTCGTTGGCCTGGTTACTATTATAGAGGTGACTTTCTCAAACTTGATGATGAAAATTGGCATTGCTTGACGGTATCAAGAAGAGATCCTAAAACAGGCAAATTTGAAATGGAAAAGGCTCCTTTATACCATTTGATTGATGAAGAAACAGACGAATCTGAAGCTTCATAAATTCAATGGAATTAATTAAAAAATCTGATAAGGAGATTATTGAGATTGCTAATCCTTTTTGGAATGAACTCATCAAAAGTTCAAATAAGAAGGATTACAATGCCTTCACTAGAAATTTTTCGAAAGAAATGATGTTAGCTTCCAATGAAGTAGAGATCGGTAAGCAATGGTCAAGGAATGAAATGCTTACAAGTTTATCACCTGAGTATACTAATCTTGGATGTTTACGCCGAAATAATTTTGTAACTGTCTTATACAAACAGAGAAGTAAAACTGTTAGGGGAGATTTTTTAGGTAGATTAGTTCTTGGTATTGAAGAAGACGAAATAAAAATATTTGGTGCTACTATATTTTAAATACGAAACAAGCTAATCATTTAGCGTCTTTTATAAAAGCATTCAGGGTATTGATTGTAAAATCACCTGTTGTAAAAAAATCACTTTTAAGTAATCTTTTATGTAATTTTATATTCGTCTTTATCCCTTCTATAACAGTTTCATCTAAAGCGAAAAGCATTTTCTTTATCGCTGAGGATCTGTCTTCACCATATGCAATAATCTTTGCTATCATTGAATCGTAATTTGGTGGGACTGTGTAGCCACTATAAATATGCGAATCTGTTCTGATACCAGGTCCACCGGGCGGATGAAATACTTTTATTAATCCGGGAGATGGCATGAAAGTATTCGGGTCTTCTGCATTAATACGACACTCTATAGCATGTCCTTTAAATTCCACATCTTTTTGGGTAAGGTTAAGTTTTTCACCTGATGCTACTCTAATTTGTTCACTTATGAGATCTATACCTGTAAGTAATTCAGTCACAGGATGTTCAACTTGTATTCTTGTATTCATTTCAATAAAACTAAATTGACCATCTTGGTAGAGGAATTCAAAAGTCCCAGCTCCTCTATATCCGAGCTGTTTACATGCGTCTGTACAAATTTTACCAATATCACTAATTTTATCACGAGCTATATTGATTGCGGTTGTCTCTTCGATTACTTTCTGGTTTCTTCTTTGAAGTGAGCAGTCACGCTCACCCAGATGAATAGCATTACCATAATTATCACACATGACTTGAATCTCTATATGCCTAGGTTTATCGAAAAATTTTTCGAAATATAGGTCCCCGTTTCCAAATGAATTTTCAGCCTCTGTTTTTGTAATCTTCATTGCATCAGCGAATTCATCTTCAGATTGGACAATCATCATTCCTCGTCCACCACCACCATGGATAGCTTTCAACATTATGGGAAATCCAATTTTCTTAGCTTCTTTAATATTTGATTTTAAGTCATCTGGGAGAATACCATCATAACCAGGAATACATGGCACACCAAAATCTTTCATAGCTTTTTTAGCTTTAATTTTATCACCCATTTTTTTAAGGACACTGCTTGGAGGTCCAATGAATATAAATTGATTAGACTCAACAATTTCAGCGAATGTTGCTGATTCTGATAAAAAACCATATCCAGGATGTATTGCATCTGCATTTGTTAATTCTGCCGCGCTGATTATTGATGGTATATTAAGATAACTCTTACTTGGATCAGCTTTACCTATACAAACAGATTCATCTGCCATTTTAACGTGTGGTAACTGTCTATCAACTGTCGAATGCACAGCAACAGTCTTTATACCTAATTTTCTGCAAGCTCTTAGTATTCGAAGAGCAATCTCGCCTCTATTAGCTATTAGAATCTTTTGTATCATTTTATTACAAAGAGCGGTTGTCCAAACTCTACGGGTTCAGCGTCATCAACCATAATATCGATAATTGTCCCCCCAGTCTCCGCGTTTACTTGATTCATCATTTTCATGGCCTCTAGAATACACAGAGTATCACCTTTTTTAACTTTTTGTCCCTTCTCAACAAATGGCTTTGAATCTGGTGACGCAGCTCTGTAAAATGTTCCAACCATTGGTGAGGTTATCACATCACCATCTATCTCGTCTTTTATTTTTTGACCGTCATCTTTCTTATCTATATCTTGTTCTTTGTTTACACCCTCCACTGCAGTAGTTGAAGGGGTTGAGATTACTTGTTGTGGCACCTGTATATGTGATCCAGGCTTAGTTAGTTTTATAGACTCTTCTCCTTCTTTAACCTCTATTTCAGAAATACCAGATTCCTCAAGAAGCTCCATGAGTTTTTTTATTTTTCTTAAATCCATTATTTGTCTCTCAGATAATTTTTTACTTTTCTCATGGCTAAACCATATCCATCAATTCCACAGCCAATAATACAACCAATACTTATATCACTGAGATATGAACTCTTCCTAAATTCCTCTCTCTGAAAAATATTAGAAATATGCACTTCAACAAAAGGTATCCCTGTACTTAAGAACGTATCTCTTAGTGCTATACTGGTGTGTGTCAACGGACCTGGATTTATTATTATCACATCAACATTACTTATTTTCGCATTCTGAATAAGATCTATCATTTCATGTTCAGCATTAGTCTGTTTGGAAGAAAACTCATGTCCTGCATCAGCTGCACTCGACGACAATTTTTTTTCAATCTCATCTAAAGTTGTCGTTCCGTAAATCTCCGGTTCGCGAGTACCTAAGAGGTTTAGATTAGGACCATTTAATAACAATATTTTTGACACTTTTTTTTTACGGTAATTCTATTTAGATGAAATTAAACGATTTTAAGTGAATTTACAAGCTTTTATTGTTATTTACTTCAGAAAGACTTTTATGTATCAGATTATATTTTGCAATGAACTGCTCTGAGTCCACAAAGCCAATTATTCTCGACTGAACTAATTCGTTGCCATCACTATCGAAGAACATTATAACTGGTGGGCCAAAAAGTTTAAAATCTTTTAAGAATTTATTACTGCCTTCGCTCGTCTCAGTAATATCAAATTTTACAAGATTGAGAGTTTCCAGAATTGCACTTACATTTGAATCTGTAAATGTATATTTTTCCAATTCTTTACAAGCAATGCACCAATCTGCATACAGATCTACCATCGTATATTTTTCTGAACTTTTGATCTCCTCGAATAGTCTTTCAGATTCAAATATAGTTTTAAATTGAACATTCTGCTCAACTTGGACAAAACTAAAAACAGGGTAGAAGTAACTATTTTTATTGATGCCTACAACTTGCAAAATCATATAAGATGATAGAGCCAGAGCAGTAAGTACTCTCAGATATTTATTCATAACAACATCTTTTGAGTATAGTAAAATAATTAAACTTATTAATGCGAGCAAAGACCATGCGAGTGCTGATACTTCTATGGATGTTACTCGCTCAAGCAACCAAACTGCTACTGCTAAAAATAAAATACCAAATAACTTATTTATGAGAGGTAAGTATTTACCTACTTTTTTCATCAGTTTAGAGGCAGAAGTGCCAAGCACAAGAAGAGGAGTTCCCATTCCTAATCCCATAGCAAAAAGAGCAAAGCCACCCAGTATCACGTCGCCTGATGATGCAATGTATAAAAGTGCACCTATTAACGGAGCAGTCACACATGGTCCCACAATTAGTGCAGATAAAAGCCCCATAATTCCCACACCAAGATAATTGCCTGACTCAACTTTATTTGATTTTATAATTAAAAAATTTTTTATTTTACTTGGCATTTCTATTGAGAATATTCCTAACATACCTAATGCAAGGATTACAAATAGAGTTGAAAATGTATAGATTACTGTTGGGCTTTGAAGGGTTGCCTGTATATTAGCTCCAGATAAAGCGACAATTATTCCGAGAATAGAATATGCAATCGCCATAGAAACTACGTATGTTAGAGATAACATAAAAGCCTGCTTTGGATTCACATTTGAGCCTTGACCAACAATTAAGCCTGTTAAAATTGGTATCATTGGAAATACGCAGGGCGTGAAAGCTAACAGCAACCCTCCTACAAAAAAAAGTATAATATTAACTAGTATTGATTTGTCATATAATTGTTTACTTATAGTTATTTGGTCAGCACTTGAGGATGTTTTTAAAAAGGAGCCCGTGTGACTTGTTGTTGAGTCAAGGGCAAATATTTTTTTTATGGGAGGATAACATAAGCCTGCCTCTGCACAACCTTGATACATAACTTGAAGCTTGAGTGAGTTTATCGGGTTTTCAAAGAAAACATAAGCAGAGACTCTCCCTTTATAAATATCAACTTCACCAAAAAACTCATCAGTTTTTTTCTTGCCCTGAGGAAGTTCCACTTTGAGAATATTATTTTTCTTTGCGTCAACAAGAGAAAAATTAATCATACCAACATAAAGATAATAATCCTTTTCGATATCCCATGTCACAATAAGTTGATTATTTGACGGATAACTCAGACTGACTTCAAAAGCGTCATCTGGAGATAGGAATTCTGTTTCATTCGAAGGTATCGATGACGATGCGTAGCTCGCTGTTTGTGACAGAAATAGAACGAAACATAATATTTTACTCATATCAAACATCCTCTAATTATATGACATTTTTATCATAATAAAACGTTTATGATGCTTCACACTGGTCATTATAAAGTGATAAAGTAGAGTGATGTTTAGTAACAATAAACTAATTCTAGCAATAATTTTTCTTCCAATAATCGAAATATACTTATTTATAGAAATTGGAGCAATTCTTGGGTCCTTCATGACAATACTATTAACATTGGTAACTGCATTTTTTGGTGTTTATTTACTCAAAATAGGGACATTCAATAATATAAGAAATTTGCAGGTAAAAATACTTGAAGGGTTTCGACCAGATCATGAGATTCTAAACGGTGTTTTTAATCTTATAAGTGCAATTCTGCTTATTTTACCTGGTCTATTGACAGATATCCTTGGTGTTTTTTTGTTATTCAGATCAATTCAAACCTTGTTAATTTCGTATATGTTCAAAAATAGATATAACTACTCGTCAGGAGACTCTAAAAAGACTATAATTGACGTCGAGCACAAGAAAAGCGATGATTAAGAAACTCTTGGTTTGGGCTTGAAATATCCTAAAACACCCATATACTACAGCTATTAGAGCACTGGGGGCTCGTAAATAACTGAAACTAGAGGACAGACTATGAATATAAGACCTTTACACGACCGTGTTATTGTTAGAAGAATGGAAGAGGAGAAAACATCTCCTGGCGGTATCGTGATTCCTGATTCAGCAACAGAGAAACCCATAAAAGGCGAAGTTCTTGCTATAGGTAAAGGAAAAATTCTTGAGAGCGGTGAAGTCCGACCTCTCGATGTTAAAGTGGGTGATATGATATTATTTGGTAAATATTCAGGAACAGAAGTAAACGTAGATGGAGAAGAACTACTCGTTATGAGAGAAGACGACATCACAGCAATAATAAATTAATTTATCTAGAGGAAAAATACAATGACAGCAAAAGAAGTAAAATTCGGGGATAGCGCAAGAAAGAAACTAGTTGCAGGTGTGAATATACTAGCTAACGCGGTAAAAACGACTTTGGGTCCAAAAGGACGCAATGTGGTACTTGACAAATCTTTTGGAGCACCAACTGTAACTAAAGACGGCGTATCAGTGGCAAAAGAAATAGAATTAAAGGATAAATTTGAGAATATGGGTGCGCAAATGGTAAAAGAAGTTGCATCCCAAACTTCCGATGTAGCTGGTGATGGGACTACAACAGCGACTGTCGTAGCTCAATCAATACTCAAAGAGGGTTTAAAGTGTGTTGCAGCAGGAATGAATCCAATGGACCTCAAAAGAGGAATCGATAAAGCAGTGACTGTGGCAGTTGAAAGCTTACAAAAAATGTCTAAACCATGCACAGATCAGGGTGCTATTGAGCAAGTGGGTACAATATCTGCCAATTCAGATACTGATATTGGATCGATTATTGCAGAAGCAATGGGTAAAGTAGGAAAAGAAGGCGTTATCACAGTAGAGGAAGGACAATCTCTAGAGAATGATTTAGACGTTGTTGAAGGGATGCAGTTTGATCGAGGTTATCTCTCACCTTATTTTGCAACAAACCAACAAACAATGACTACGGAATTAGAAGATCCATATATCCTTCTTTATGATAAAAAAATAGCCAATATCAAAGATATGTTACCAGTCCTAGAGGGTGTTGCTAAAGCTAGCAAGCCACTGCTTATTATTGCTGAAGATGTTGAAGGTGAAGCCCTGGCAACTTTAGTTGTAAATAGTATCAGAGGTATTGTAAAAGTAGCAGCTGTTAAAGCACCTGGATTTGGTGATAGAAGGAAAGCTATGCTTGAGGATATAGCTATTCTAACCGGCGGGACTGTAATTGCAGAGGAAGTTGGCTTGAGTCTAGAAAAAGCAGACATAAGCATATTAGGGACAGCCAAGAAAATAAATGTCACTAAAGAAAACACAACTATAATCGATGGTGGTGGTAAAAAAGCTACGATTGAAGGTCGTGTAAATCAAATCAGATCTCAAATTGAAGAGGCAACGTCGGACTATGATAAAGAGAAAATGCAAGAACGCGTGGCTAAACTAGCTGGCGGAGTTGCAGTTATTAAAGTAGGCGCGGCAACTGAAGTAGAAATGAAAGAAAAGAAAGCTAGAGTTGAAGATGCACTTCATGCAACAAGAGCGGCTGTCGAAGAGGGTGTCGTTCCAGGAGGAGGAGTTGCAATGATAAGAGCAAGGTCAGCTTTAGATAAAATTAAAGGCGATAACCCTGACCAGGATCAAGGGATACAAATAGCAAAACAAGCTATGCAAGAGCCTTTGAAACAAATTGTCACAAACGCAGGCCATGAAGGTTCTGTAATTTTAGCTAAAGTGGAAGAAGGTAAAGATTCATTTGGATACAACGCCGCAACCTCTGAATTTGGTGATATGTTGAAAATGGGTATTTTAGATCCTACGAAAGTAACCAGAACTGCCTTACAGAATGCATCTTCGATAGCTGGTTTAATGATCACTACTGAGTGTATGGTAACTGATCAAGCTTCCGATGATCAAGCTCAGAGCGCAGCACCAGCGATGCCAGACATGGGCGGCATGGGCGGCATGGGAATGGGCGGAATGGGAATGTAACTCACTGACGATTATTTCCAAAAAATTAAAAGCTCTCGTTTATCGAGAGCTTTTTTTATAAGTATTCATATGATTAAGAAAACATAATAGTAAGTTTTAGATGTTACAATAATGTATGAAAAAAATTTGGCTAGATAGTTATCCAGATCATGTACCAAGCGAATTTTCAGATTCTGAATTTAACTCTATTCCTGACATATTTAAAAATGCATCTAAGAAATATTCAGACTTGGTTGCATTCAATAATCTAAATTCTAATCTCAGTTTCAAAGAGACGGCATTGTTGGCAGATAAATTTTCATCTTACCTTTATAATGATCTTGGGATCAGAAAAGGGGATAAGGTCGCAGTGATGCTACCTAACTTATTAACATATCCTGTAACATTCTTTGGTTCTCTTAATATCGGTGCAATCGTTATTAACGTTAATCCATTATTCAAATCGAGAGAAATTAAAAGCCAGCTTAGTGATTGTGGGGCTGAAACTATTGTGATTTTGGATAAATTTTTAGATCAACTTGAGCCGATACTCGCTGAGACCAATATAAAGCGTGTTATAGTTAGTCAGCCATTTGATTTATTAAACCTCCCTATGAGGATAATTGTAAGATCTGTACTTTTCTTCAAAACTAAGAGGACTATAAATAAAAAAAATTATATTTTATTCAAAGATGTAATTAGATCCACTGGTAAATATCCTAACATCTCAATATCTAAAAATGATATCGCATTACTGCAATATACAGGTGGTACTACCGGAAAATCAAAAGCTGCGGTTTTAACACATCACAATCTAGTTTCAAACATGTCACAACTTCAATTATGGGTTGATAATATATTATCAGAGGGTAAAGAGATCATAATAACTGCTCTTCCGTTATATCACATTTTTTCTCTTACGGTGAACCTACTATTTTTTTACAAGATCGGGTCAAAAAATATACTTATAGCCAATCCGCGTGATCTTAAAACTTTTGTAAAAACTTTATCAAAACATAAATTTACAGTTATCACAGCTGTAAATACTTTATTTAATTTGTTACTAACAAGTTCAAAATTCAGAAATATTGAATTCAAATCATTGAAATTTTCCGTTGGTGGAGGTATGGCTGTTTTAAAATCGACTGCTAAAAAATGGAAAACAATAACAGGCTGTGATATAACACAGGGTTATGGCTTAACTGAAACCTCGCCTATTGTTACTGTTAATCCAGTCAAGAGTAGTTTTAATGGATCAATTGGGCTTCCTCTTCCATCAACAGAGATATCAATTAGAGATGAAGATGATATAGAACTTCCCATAGGAGAATCTGGCGAACTTTGTATTAAAGGCCCTCAAGTAATGAAGGAGTACTGGAATAAAGATAGTGAGACAAAAGATTCTTTCAGTAGTGATGGGTTTTTTAAAACCGGGGATATAGCTAAGATCGATCAACGTGGCTATCTTTATATTGTAGATAGAAAAAAAGACATGATTCTCTCGTCAGGTTTCAATGTTTACCCAAATGAAATTGAAGATTACGTATCAAGCTATCAAGGAATAATTGAGTGTGGCGTGGTTGGAAAACCAGACATCAATAGAGGTGAAAGTATCATTCTATACGTAGTAAGGGATAATGAAAAAATTTCTGAGAGTGATATATTAGAGTATTGTAGAAAGGGCCTCACTATCTATAAGCAGCCTAAAAAAGTTTTTTTTATAAGCGAAATACCCAAAAATAATGTCGGGAAGATTTTACGGAGAAAGCTTCGTGAAATTGATTAGACACTAAACAAGACAAGATGATCTATTTCTACTCTTATGCCTATTACTTCATTAATAGAGTGATCATGATGACTAGGAGTTAAGCACAGAATATTCTGTCCATCCTTCAACTCTAATTTATATAAAAAATCTGACCCAAAAAATTTTTTCTCTACCACACGCGCTGATTCAGAAGAGTTATTATCATGAATTACATCATCAGGTCTTACCATAACATCAACGTCATCATTAACTTTATATGGAACAGTATCCCCAGATAGTTTTCCTAGTGGAGTAGCAACATGGTTAGAATCGATAACTGTTCCTCGAACAAAACAGCCACTGCCACAGAAATGAGCAATTTCCCTAGAGATAGGTTTATGGTAAATGTTATATGGAGTATCATTTTGTATAATCCTTCTATCTGACAAGTAAGCTATTTTGTCAGATAACTGAAAGGCCTCTTTGATATTATGTGTAACAAATACAGATGTAATCTTTTCAGTTTTTAGAAGAGCTTTCACATCAGCGATCAATAGGTCTTTTAATTCCTCGTCCAACGCACTAAATGGTTCATCAAAGAGAAGTAGTTCAGGTTTCGGTGCTAATGCTCTTGCTATTGCGATTCTTTGCTGTTGTCCCCCGGATATTTCGTGGGGGAATTTTTCGAGAATATTTTTTATGTCTAAAAGATTAGATAATTTTTTAAGTCGTGTATTCTTTTCAGAGATATCATTTTTTGATAAACCAAATAGAATATTCTCTGCACAGGTCAAATGTGGGAATAATGCTAAGTCCTGAAAAATGATTCCAACATTTCTTTTATATGGTTTAATGAATAAACTACCATCATCTACTATTTTCTCATTAAGGATAATACGACCTGAGTTAATTTGATCAAAGCCTGCAATTACTCTTAAAAGTGAACTCTTCCCAGATGCGCTGGGGCCAATAATTGAAATGATTTCCTCCGGCAAAATGTCAAGATCAAGGTTATCTAAAATTAGATTATTGTTAATTGAGTAAGAAATACTTTTTATTTCAAGTTTCGAGCTTCTCATTTTTATCTATAATTGTGTTGTTAATAAGTATTATAACAGGAATTAGGCCAATAATGATTAACATTAGTGAAGGAGATGCAATAAACATTAATTGTTCTGACAACGCTAATTCATAAACGTTTATTGCAAGTGTATCAAAATTGAATGGTCTGAGAATTAAAGTAGCTGGTAGTTCTTTGATAATATCCACAAATACTAATATCAAAGATGTGACGATTGTTGTTTTCATCATAGGAATGTGTACTCTGCTAAGAGCTAAAATAGGATTTAACTGGAAAGTATTAATAGTTAAATCAATATTTTTTTTAATCTTACTTAAACCTGCCTCTGTAGCATTAAGAGACAGAGTCGAAAATCTAACTAAATACGCAATGAAAAGTGCTACAAGGGAGCCACTGAAGAAGTAAAAGGGTTCATCAAATAGAAAAGCTTGAATATTATCAATTGATGTGACAAAAATAATAATACCAACTGCAATAACAACACCAGGTATTGAATAGCCTAATGAAAAAATCTTTAGAGCAATATTCGTGAATTTGTCATTCATCATCCTATTTTTGTATGAGGAGTAAATAGAAATAAGAACTATCAAGACTGCTGATATACTCGCTATGAAAATTGAATTCATTATGATATTTAAGAAATTCTCTCTTAGCGCATAATCAAATGTGCTCAAGAGCCAGATTATCAATTGAACGATTGGTATAATAAAACCTAGTAGTATTACTAAGGTACACCACAATGATACTAGTAATGCTTTTTTTCCATGTAATTTTATTTCAAGTGGTATTTTATTTTTTTGAGATGAGTGATAATATGCTCTGCTTCCACGCGAATATTTTTCTATTATTATCAATATAAATACAAATGATAAAAGTATGGATGCAAGATGAAGGGCACTTGATTCATCACCTAGTGCAAACCACGTACGATAAATTCCTGTTGTAAATGTTGCTACTCCATAATAATCCATAGTTCCGAACTCAGCGACAGATTCCATAACAACTAGACTTAATCCAGCAACTATTGCTGGTCTGGCAAGGGGAAGCCCAATACGGTTAAAACTGTTAATATCGTTTAAACCTAGTGATTTCCCTACCTCAAGTGCGCAATATGATTGCTCCCTAAAAGATGAGTAACACAGAAGATATACATATGGGTATAGGCTAATACTTAAGACAAATATTGACCCATAAATATTTCTTATGTCTATAAGATGAAAAAGCTCCCTGCCTAAATTGAAATTGTTATCTAGAAAATCAAATAGAAAACCAGATGGTTCGGTCAATCCTGCGTATATATAAGCTGATATGTAAGCAGGAATTGCAATTGGCATAACTAATAACCACTTAAAGATATGCTTTCCTGGGAAGCTGTACATTACAACTAGCCATGCTGATGACACACCAATGATGACTGTGAATAATGATACAAAAAATGTTATAAAAATCGTGTTAAAGATATAATCATCTATTAATGTCGCTCTCAAGTGTGTCCACAGGTCACCAGATGGATAAAAGAGAAAAGAAAAAACCGTAAGAATAGGAATTAAAACTATAGTAATTATCAATAAAAGTATAATCCTATCATTATAAAAACCTAGTTGTCTCACTTTTCTCTACTTCCAACCGACTCTGTCAAATATCATTACAGCTTTTCTGTTATTTTTACCTAGTTCGTCTAGATTCAAAGTATCCTTTTTGAATGGGTATCCCCATGATTCAACAATACTACTAACAGGTATACTATCTCTTATAGGGTATTCATGATTGGCTTGCGCGTAAAGCTTTTGAGCTTCATCGCTTGCTAAAAACTCAATGAATTTTATGGCATTTCCCGTGTTCTTAGAGTATTTTGTGACAGCTGCGCCACTTATGTTTATGTGTGCACCACTGGTTTGTTGATTAGGAAAGAAAACTGATATTTTTTCAGCGTATTTTCTCTCATTGTCTTGCTCGGATGAAATCCATTTTCCTAAATAATATGTATTTGCTATTGTTACATCACATTCACCCATAACGACTGACGTCATTTGGGTTCTATCGTTACCTTTCGGATCTTTTGAGAAATTACTTTTCACACCTCTTGCCCATTCTTCTGCGTTATTTTCGCCTAAGTTCGAAATGATAGATGCTAGTAATGATTGATTATATATGTTACTTGATGATCTGATACATATCCTGTTCTCCCATTTCTCGTTTGCTAAATCCTCATATGTTGATAGATCTGAGGCTTTAACTTTTTCTGGATTATACATGATTACTCTCGATCTAATCGATAGTCCATACCAATACCCACCATCATCTCTAAGATATCTTGGGATTAGATTATTCAATTTAGATGATGATATACGCTTTAATAGTCCATCCTTCTTTGCTTTATAGAGGTTTCCTGCGTCAACAGTTAGTAGAACATCTGCTCTTGTGTTTTTACCTTCTTGTTTAATTCTTTTTTGTAATACTTTAGCTTTACCAGAAATCACATTAACTTTTATATTATTATCATTTTGAAATGCATCTACCAGGGGTTGTAAGAGATATCCTTTCCTTGCACTATAAACATTTACCTCATCAGCAGATACACTTGTAGCTATTAATGAGAGACTAATAAAAACGGATAATATTATTATTAATATGTTTCGATAGCTTCTTTCTTGTCGATTACTAGTTTTTATAATGATTATCATATTGCCTCCGAGCAAATTACAGCTTAAAAATGAGAATGATTCTCATTATACACCAAAAAATCTAATTAAAAATATACAAGAAAGCATAATTTGCGTAATAATTTTATTAAAAATAGAAGTACTTTCGAGATTTAAGACATGATATGCTTTTCATTTATATGTCGCTAAAAACTAATGATAATTTCTGATATTAAAGGGAAAATATGGCTTGATGGAGCTTTCTGTGATTGGAAAGATGCAAATATCCATGTTCTCACTCACACATTACATTATGGAACTGGTGTTTTTGAAGGTGTCAGAGCATATAAAACAGATGAGGGGACATGTATTTTTAGATTACAAGATCACACCGAGAGGCTTTTTCAGTCCGCTCGTCTCATAGGAATGGACATTCCTTACTCTCAAGACGAGTTAATGAATATTCAAAAAGAATCTGTTAAAGCAAATAAACTTGAGAATGCATACATCAGACCAATTTGTTTTTATGGTAATGAGGGGATGGGTTTACGTGCGGACAATCTGAAAGTTCATGTTGCTATTGCATCATGGGACTGGGGACCTTATCTTGGGGCAGAAAAAATTACCAATGGGATAAAAGTTAAAATTTCTCAGTTTCCAAAGAGAGAGCCAGAAGCTATGCTTTATAAAGCTAAAGCTACTGGCAACTATCTTAATTCGATGTTAGCCCTTACGGATGCGCTTAAATCCGGTTTTGATGAAGCATTAATTCTTGGTTCAGATGATTCTGTTAATGAAGGGTCGGGCGAAAATTTTTTTCTTGTAAAAGATAATAAGCTTATCACACCTGATCTAGTAACGGTTCTAGATGGAATTACAAGAAAAACAATAATCGATATAGCAAAAGACCTTAACATTCAAACCGAAGAACGAATGATCAAGACTGAAGAGGTATTCGATTGTGACGAGGCTTTTTTCACGGGCACAGCAGCAGAGGTCACGCCAATTATACAGGTAAATGATCGATCTATTGCTAATGGGAAGCCAGGACCCATAACGAAAAAACTTCAGAGTAGTTACTTTGATTTGATTCATGGTAAAATCTCAAAATATAATAACTGGTTGAGTTTAGTTTGATCTATCCTATCTATGATTAAAAGAAAGAAAATATTAGTTCTTGGCGATGTAATGTTAGACAGATATTGGACAGGTCAAGTTAATAGGATATCACCAGAGGCACCTGTTCCAGTTGTTGATATTACAGAAACTTTTGATAAACCTGGTGGAGCTGCAAATGTAGCAAAAAATCTAGCTGATTTTGGTATGGACGTTATTCTCGTAGGCTTAGTTGGCGATGATGAGATAAGTGATTCACTAAAATCTATAATTTCTGAAACAAATATTACTTTCTACCCGATCATTGATACAAAAATAAGAACAACTTTGAAATTGAGAGTAATTGATCAGAATCAACAACTTCTTCGTATTGATCATGAGGATGTTAATATCTCAGATAAAATGAAGAGTGCATATGAGAATATAAAAGAACATTTAAAAAGTTGTGACGGTATAGTAATTTCTGATTATGACAAAGGTGTCGTTAAACCTATTATTCGTGGCATTATTCGAGACGCTAATGATCTTGGACTAATGACATTCGTAGATCCTAAAGGGAGTGATTTTAACGTTTATAAATCATCAACATTAATAAAACCCAACTTATCTGAATTCGAACTAATTATGGGTAAATCAAAAAATTCAGCCGAGTTCGAGGATAATGGGAAAAAACTGAGAGATCAGTTAAAAATAAAATATTTGCTGGTTACGAGAGGTAAGGATGGTATGACATTATTCTCTGAGGAGGGAGTACAATTTTTTGATTCTATTAAAAAAGACGTTTTTGATGTAACTGGGGCAGGAGATACCGTAATTTCAATTTTGTCTTCATGTATTATTGCAGGAGAGGACGTGACGGAATCAGTAAGATTATCAAATATTGCCGCTAGCCTATCTGTATTGAAGTTAGGATCTACAAGTGTCAGTCAAAATGAGTTAGAAAGTGTATCAAAACAATGACAAACTAATCACTTCTCTAAATAGTCTTGTCAGATTATGCAATGACTACAGGGAGAATGGAAAAAAAATTGTAATGACAAATGGTTGTTTTGATATCTTACATACAGGTCATATTTTTCTTCTGAACGAAGCAAGGAGATTAGGAGATCTTCTAATTGTAGCTTTGAACAGTGATTCATCAGTCAAATTAAATAAAGGTAACAAAAGACCAATTAATAATGAGATTGACAGGGCACATGTACTATCTGCTGTTGAAAATGTGGATCATATCATTATTTTTAATGAGAAGACACCAGAAGAGATAATTTGTTCAATTCTTCCAGATATTCTTGTTAAGGGTGCCGATTATAAGGACAAGTATGTAGCTGGGCAAGTATGTCTTGAGAAGATTGGTAAAAAAATTATCCTAGTAGATTTGGTAGAAGGGAAATCAACAACAGATTTAATCAACAAATTAGATAATATCAAGTCATAACCTTATCAATCATAGTTTTAACATCATCAATTTTGATTAAAGACATCGCTTTTTTATTCCTAACCCTAAAGCCCCACTTAACATCATCTTCACTTTTATTCTCAAATGTCTTTAATGCATCTGTATATTTATTTATTGTGTATTCCATGTTTTGATAAGGACCTGTTCTCTTAGGATTAGAGGTTGCATATAAACCAATTACAGGTTTATTAAGCATTGATGCAATATGAAGAGTGCCTGAATCAGGACCAATGTATGTGTGGCAGTTTTTAAGTATGTTGTATAATTCTTCCAAATTAGTTTTGCCAACAAAATTTTCAATGTAGTGCACACCACAAAAAGTTTTAGACTTTTTCATTTCATATTCACTTGAACCCCCAACAACTACTGTTCTTGTTTGATATTTATTGTATAAAAATTCTGAGATAATCTTATAATTCTCTAAATCCCATTCTCTATAATTGAATCTACGTGAGCTTGTAAATGGATTTATTACTGTATACTTAGAATCTAGTAATTTTTTTTGTAAATTGTTTTTTATAATATTTACAGACCAATCTAGTTTTCTTTTATTGATAGAAATCTTCTTCAAAAAACAAAAAAAATTATCCAGAACATGGACATCTCTCTCACATTCAATTTCTTCATAGTTGAGTAGGGAGTGAAGATTTTTTGATAGAGACTTATTATAGCCGATTTTTCTATTTGCTTTTATTATCATACTCAATATATTTGATCTTAAAGAAACTTGCATATGAAGAAAAATGTCGAAAGTTACTGATCTTCTCAACTTATATAATTGTTTGAGGCTTTTAAATAGATTCTGTTTATCTATAACAATAAAGTTAATATTTTCAATATTTTTGACTAATTCATATTCTGTTTTATTAATAATCCATGTAATATTTGTTTTATGATTCTCTTCTTTTAATGTATTTATAATAGGGATCATATGAGTAACATCTCCTAAGGAGGATAACCTTAAGAGACATATAGATTTTTGAGGGCACTTTTCTTTGTACATGCAATATTTATGATAATCAAAAAAATTCATAATAACATCATTTTTTATGATGAAGACATTGATTTAGACGTCAATGAGCTAATAAATGATGTAGTTCATAGTAAAGATCAAAATTTGAATATTGAGGTTATTAACGATGAAATGTGGATAAAAAAGCATTTCATACGAAAGGGACTTATGACATTTTTAGGTGATAAATATATGACACCACTTTTTGGATTAACAAAAACTCGATCTTATGCTGAATTTTATATCCTTAATTTTTTATATAAAAATAATTTTAATACTTGTAAACCCATAATAGGATGGATAACAAATGAAAATATTATAATTTATAAAGCAAGTTTAATTGTTGAGAGATTAAAAGATACTGTTACGTTATCTGAATATATTAAAAATAATGCACATCATGAACTTTTTGCTAGCATTGGACAACAAATATCGTTAATGCACAGGTTGAGTGTCTATCATGGAGACCTAAATGCCCATAACATCTTAGTAAAAGTAAATGAAGTACCATTAGATAAATACAATAGTTCATCAGTTGATATATCTAATATTTATATAATTGATTTTGATAAATCATTGATTGGGATCAGTCAGAGACTTTTTCCTAGGCTTATGAGAAAAAATTTATCAAGACTGAGGCAATCACTTATAAAATTAGGCTTCAGAGATCATTTGAATAAATACTGGAAATCACTTCTTGAAGGGTACTCGTCAATGTAAAAGTTTCTAAATATACTTTCTAATCATCAAGTAATAGTCATCTAAAACTTTTGTTTTTTTCTTTAAAAGGTTCACAGCATTAATTCCAAATAAATCTCTTCTTTGTTTAGATTTGAGGAGTCTTTCGAAAACATGTTTAAGTGATTTTGAGTTCTTGACCATGATCATAGAATTATTTTTAAGAAATTCCTCTGTTTCATCAATAAAATTATACATGTATGGTCCTACTATAATTGATTTGCCTAGAGACGCTGCCTCAAGAAAATTCTGTCCGCCATGATCGACAAGTGATCCACCCATAAATACAAATTCACAATGTTGCATAAAATCCTCAAGTTCTCCAATAGTATCTGCAATATATATTTGCGTATTATTTCGAATTTTATCTTTTTTACTTCTTATTGCAATTCGTACTAAGCTTAGAGGTATATCGGATAGGATGTCTCCCAACCTTTCTGGATGTCTTGGAACAACAACCAGCAATGTTCTCTTATCATTAATTTTAAGCCACTCAGTAATAATTTGTCTTTCCTCGCCAGGATGAGTTGACGCAGCAAGGACGTATTTTCTCTCAATTGGTCTCGCGTTTTCAATTTTATTAGGTGACTCGCAAAGTTTTATATTACCTAAAACAGATACCTTATTTTGACTAGCACCAAGTAGAAGATATTTTTCTTTTTCTCGCTCAGATTTGCAATATATACCATTTACAAGGTTTAAAGTATTTGCATATATTTTCTTAATAATTTTATTTGAATTAAGGGTTTTTTTTGATAAGCGAGCATTAACAATAATTATAGGCGTTTTCTGTTTAGCACATATCTGGATCATGTTTGGCCAAATTTCTGTTTCCATAATTATACAGATTTTAGGATTGATTGCTTTAATAAATCTGTTCATAGTGAAAAGAAAATCAAACGGGAGGTAATAGTGTTTGAAATCCTGATTTGATTTATCTAATATTGACTTGGATGATTTTGTTGTAGTAGTTATGACAATTTTATCGTTTAAATTTCTCTCCCTGAAAATTTTCAATAGTTTTAATGCTATTTTAGTCTCTCCCACAGATGATGCATGAAGCCAGATGGTATCATTATTGATTTCGAATGAAAGTAAGCCTAGCCTCTGTCTTATAAAATTACTATTATTATTTCTTTGTAAAGAATCTAGGAGAATTTTAATAATTATAATTGGTGAGAGGATATAAACTAGTAGGTTGTATAAAAACATTTAGAACTTTTATTTACCAGACCAATATTGAGTTTATTTCTTTGATTTCATCAATCCCAATCTCAGATGTATACTGCTTAATATCTAGGTCTAGTAAAATAAAATTCAAAATAGAGTCAACATACCTATTTTTTGCGTTAATTAACTCTATTCTGGATTGTTGTAGCTCGGTATCTGTGTAAACTCCCGTTCTGAATCCTTCTTTAGCTGCAACATATTTTAGATTATACAAGTCATATTTTTCTTTTTTATTATGCACTAGGCTTCTTTGTATACTATATTTTGCGATCTTATCAGAAATTTCTTTTTCTAATATTTTGAGTGTTTGTTCGTATTTGATCTGAGCATTTTCTAATCTGTATCTTGATTCATTTACTTTTGCTGATTGGTAACCTCCCTGATAAATAGGGAGTGTCATCGTTAATCCGATAGAGCTAGATTCTCTTTTGTTTGCTCCAAACCTTGCCCCGCCTGTGACATCAGTGTAGTCGTAAGATGCAATCAGATCTAGAGTAGGAAAATGTTGAGATTTATTTGATTCAAATGTATTTTGCGAGATGTCTAAGTCATAATTAGCTATTTGTATAATTTCATATTTTGAGATCGCCTGTTTAAGTACATTGGACACTTCATATTGATTATTTAATATCTCAATTTCTGTATCTACACTGTGAACATCTGATATTTTTTTACCGACAAAAATGTATAGATCTCTTCTTGCATTTTCTTGATCATTTTGTGCCATTTCCTGAGAGATCCTAGATGACTCAACATCAGATTTGTATTTTAGAAACTCGGTTTCTGTAATTGAGCCATTAGAATATAATTTACTCGCATTAGAAAATTTTTTTTCTGAGAGCTTTAAAAGCTCGTTCTTTTCTCGAAGATAATTAGAATAAGAGATAAGCTTGAAATAGAGTTCTGTAGTTTTTATTGTAATCCTTTTCTTTTGTAATGATAATTGCTTTTGAGATTTTTGTGTAATTGCATCAGATTTTTCTAATTCATCAAAAAAAGCCAGACGAAATATAGGTTGCTGGAGTGTTAGGCTATAGCTATCAGTATTAAAATCAGTATTGTCTCCTGGACCAATATATCGATTTATGCTGGTTTCTGTCGTCCCAGCCTGAAAATTAATTTCTGGCAATATAGAAGCTGCAGTTTGATTATATTGTTGTATTGATATCTCCCTATCATTTTTGATAATCCTGTAATCATGATTGTATTGAAGAGCTCTCTTATACACATCTACTAGATCAGCAGCATGAGCATTGTTAGTTAATAACAATAAAAATAATATATTTAGATAATTTTTATTTACGCTCATATTTTTTCATCGATTTGTCGACGTCATTTGCCCAGCCTTCTAAACCGGTAGACAGATTAATTATATTTTTGAATCCTACGCCCTCAAGATATTTTCCAATCATTCTGCTTCTAATTCCATGGTGACATACTATTATGTGTGTATCCTCTTTATTTAGTGTTTCTGCTTTTTCTTCTACTTGAAGTAACGGTATATGAATTGAATTATCGAGATGACATATCTCGTATTCCCAATCTTCTCTAACATCAATAATTTTTACTTCTTCTTTATCATCAATTAATTGTTTAATTTCCTCAGGTGTTTTTTCAATCATTTTAATTCATTCCTTTGATTATGTGTTTCACGTTTGTTTGTATAATATGTTCTCTAGTGTACCCATTATTTTCTGTTTTGGAAATGATTTTACCAGATTTTATAGGGGAATTTCGCTCACCCGTAAATATGAAAGCTCTGGAGTTATTCGACATATTATTTGTAATAACATCTGGTGATTCAATGCTAAAAGTTGTTATTATTATGCTAAAATTCTTTATTATTTCCCAAGAATTATTAACATCTTTACATTCAAAATCAATATTATTGATCCCATTATCAGTGCAATTTTTTCTGGAGTAACGAACAAAATCATCATATATGTCAATAGCCAAGACTTTGTTTGCTAATCTCGAAACACAAGCAGCTAAATAACCTGTACCTGAACCTAGAATTACAGCAGAGTCATTATTTGATATTTTCATAGCCTGTAAAATCGTACCTTCAACATTTGATGTTAGCATAAATTCAGAGTGGTCAAGAGGGATTTGAAAATCTGAATAAGCAAAAGATTTGTATTCATTAGGAGCAAAAATTTCTTTTCTTACATCACAAATTACATCGAGCACATTCTCATCGATTATATTAAATGTTCTCATATAATTCTTGATTTTATCATCGTTGCTATTCAGTTCTTTCATTTCATTGGTAAGTTTAGTATTGTTGTAGCATAAGTCAATTAAAACATGATACTATGAAGTTATGTCTGATAATGAAAAAATAGATATAAAGGAATATAGCAAAAATTTTCCAAAGTCAAAAAAGTATTATACTAAAGGAAGTACAGATCAAATAATGGTTCCCTCCAGGATGATCGAACTATCACCAACGATTAGCAAGGGGAAAAACCCTATCTTAAATAAACCTATCCATGTTTATGATACTACTGGATTATACACTGATACAAGTTACACTATTAATGTTGATAGAGGACTGAAACCGATAAGACATAGATGGATACAAGATCGTGATGATACGATCTCATCTAAAAGAAATACCCCAACAAGACTCAAGAATACATCGCAAATTAATCAACAAAATTTGAAAGATATCTTAGTTGCTAAAACAGGCGCAAATGTGTCACAAATGCATTATGCAAAAAAGGGTATTGTTACACCAGAAATGGAATATGTGGCGATCAGAGAGAATGTAAGTCCACATTTAAGTAAAAATGTAAAAATAACTCCTGAGTACGTTCGGAAAGAAATAGCCTCGGGGAGAGCGATAATACCATCCAACATAAATCATCCAGAATTAGAACCAATGATAATAGGAAAAAATTTCTTGACTAAAGTTAATGCTAACATAGGGAATTCCCCCGTTCGATCCGATATTGATGAAGAAGTTGATAAGCTTTTATGGGCTGTAAGATGGGGAGCAGATACCGTGATGGATTTATCCACAGGGAAAGATCTATATGAAACTAGAGAGAGGATCATTAGAAACTCACCTGTTCCCATAGGCACTGTCCCCATTTACGAGGCACTAGAGAGAGTTAATGGAAAGCCAGAAGACTTGGATTATGAAGTTTTTAGACAAGTATTAATTGAGCAAGCGGAACAAGGAGTTGATTATTTCACAATTCACTCAGGTGTTAGGCTAGAATACATTCCTAAAACAATGAATAGATTAACTGGCATAGTTTCACGTGGAGGATCCATAATTGCAAAATGGTGCCTAGCTCATCATAAAGAGAATTTTTTATACACAAATTTTGATGACATATGTCAAATTATGAAATCGTACAACATAAGTTTTTCTCTTGGCGATGGTCTGCGTCCTGGGAGTATAGCCGATGCGAATGATGATGCACAATTCTCTGAGCTAGAAACGTTGGGAGAATTAACTAAGTATGCATGGGATCATGATGTACAGGTAATGATTGAGGGTCCCGGTCATATACCTATTCATAAAATCAAGGAGAATGTTACAAAGGAGCAAGAAATATGTTTTGATGCCCCATTTTATACCCTTGGTCCTTTAGTTACAGATATTGCTCCTGGATATGATCATATTACATCAGCTATTGGAGCAGCAAACATAGGTGCATACGGTACATCTGTTTTATGTTATGTCACGCCAAAGGAGCATTTAGGTCTTCCAAATAAGGATGATGTAAAAGATGGAATGATTGCATATAAAATTGCTGCACATGCAGCTGATTTATCAAAGGGTAATCCAACAGCTCAATACAGAGATAACGCACTCTCGAAGGCAAGATTTGAATTTCGATGGGAAGATCAATTCAATATTGGATTAGATCCTTATAAATCAAGAGAGATGCATGATGAAACTCTACCACAAGAGAGCGCAAAAGTTGCACATTTTTGTTCTATGTGTGGCCCTCACTTTTGTTCAATGAAAATTACTCAGGATATCCGAGACTATGCTAATCAGAAAGGCATAAATGACCATGGTGTTGCTATTAGCTTTGGTTTAGATGAAAAATCCCTAGAGTTCAAAAAACTTGATAAACAAATTTATATTAAAAAATAATTATTTCTTTTTCTTATTTTTTTTGAACACGGCATCGAGAGCTTGTGATAAATCATCAATAATATCGTCGATATTTTCTATCCCTATTGATAACCTCACTAGGTCTTCTGGAACACCTGCTTTTTTGAGTTCATTTTTTGACAATTGTCTATGAGTTGTTGAAGCAGGGTGACATGCTAATGATTTAGCATCACCAATATTAACTAGTCTAGTAACAAGATTTAAATTATCAATGAATTTACCGCCGTTAACTCTCCCACCTTTAATACCAAAACTTAGAACACTTGAGGCTTTCCCACCCATAATTTTTTTGACTAGAGGGAAATCTGGACTACTTGGAATCCCAGGATAATTGACCCATGTAACATTTGGGTTTTTTAAAAGGAAATTGGATACTTTGACAGCATTATCACAATGTCTATCCATCCTAACCGCTAAACTTTCAATCCCTTGAAGTATCAGAAAGCTGTTAAATGGAGAAATAGCTGCCCCCATGTTTCTGAGCGCTACAGTTCTAGCAGCCACGATAAATGCCGCTTTTCCAGCTGCCTCCGTGAACACTACGCCATGATAGGACATATCGGGTGTATTTAATCTTTTAAATTTGCGTTTATTTTTATCCCATGGGAAATTTCCTGAATCTACTATGATCCCTCCAATTGTTGTACCATGCCCCCCCATGTATTTAGTGAGAGAATGAACAACTATATCTGCACCATGCTCAATGGGCCTAAAAATGTATGGTGTTGGGACAGTGTTGTCTACGATAAGTGGTATATTATGTTTATGGGCGAGTTTAGCCATCTTGGGAACATCAACCACATTTGCAGCAGGATTACCGATAGACTCGCAAAAAATTGCTTTTGTTTTTGAGTCAATCAACTTCTCCATCTGATCTATTTTGTCATGATCACCAAATTTTACATCTACTCCGAATCTAGGAAGTTGATGTGCAAATAATGTCCAAGTTCCTCCATATAAAGTGCTGGTGCTAACTATATTATCTCCTGCCTCGCATATGGTCATGATGGCGTAAGTTGTAGCTGCTGATCCTGATGCAAGAGCAAGGGCTCCAACACCCCCCTCGAGTGCCGCTACTCTGTTTTCTAGCACATCAGAAGTTGGGTTCATTATACGAGTGTAGATATTACCCGCCTCTTTCAGATCGAATAAATCTGCACCGTGTTGGGTATCTCTGAACGAATATGAAGTTGTCTGATAAATTGGCACTGCCACTGCATTTGTAGTTGGCTCAGGTGAGTACCCTCCATGGACAGCAATTGTTTCAAATTTCATTTATATCCCCTTAATCAAGTAATATTTATCATATGTAAAAAAAAATAATATTGCTAGTAATATTTAGTAGATATTTAAGTTAAGTTGAGGTCTGTTATCGAAGATCACACCTACACCTAGTAGTCTTATCGGTTTATTCTTTTTTTCTATTGCCTTATCGAGTAATTTCATGTAGTTTTCAATTTTTGGTATCACGCACACAGTTTGGTGACTAGTTACTTTGAAATCATTATATTTGACTTTTATGAAACAGGATTTAATTTTCTTATCAGTGTATTTATCCTCACATAATCTTTGCTGAAGTTTCTCATATATTTTTGAAAGTTCGATCATACATTTTTCTTTTGATTTTAAATCAATTGCATAAGTATCCTCTACACTTAGACTTTTAGATTCTCTATCAGATTCTACATCTCTAGTATCTATTCCTCGACAAAGATCAAACAAAGTATAACCAAATTTTCCAAAGTTAGATTCCAGATTTATTAAAGTGATTTTTTGTAAATCCCCACATGTTTTAACTCCAATACTGTTGAGTTTTTTTTCTGTTTTTTCTCCTACTCCTACTATTTTCCTTATTGGTAGGGACAGCATGAATTTATCTATCATATTATCTGTAATACAATACTGACCATTAGGCTTATTCCATTCACTAGCAATTTTAGATAAAAATTTATTAGGAGCTATCCCTGCGGATGCTGTTATTTTTAAATCATTGAATATCTTACCTCGTATCTGTGATGCCATCTGTATCGGATTACCCCCACAATATTTGGCATTTGTTACATCTAAATATGCCTCATCTAGAGATATTGGTTCAATAATTTTTGTATAGCATTTAAATATTTTATGGATTTCTTTGGAAATACTTCTATATTTTTCCATATGCACAGGGATAAATATTATTTCGGGACATAGCTTTTTTGCTGTAATAGATGGCATAGCAGATCTTACACCATATTTCCTGGCTTCATAGTTACATGTTGTTATTACACCTCGTGATGCACTACTTCCAGCAACAGCTACTGGTTTTTCTCTCAAATGTGGTTTCTCGGCTATTTCAACAGACGCGTAGAAGGAGTCCATATCAATGTGTATTATTTTTCTGTTAAGCTTAATTGTATGAGAAATATTTACTGACTTCATGTTTTAGGTTTAGTTTTTAAAGTCAATGCGTGAATTTCTCCTGTCTCAATATACTTATTCAAAATAGCATAAATTATTTTGTGTTGCTGGATAATTGTTTTTCCAATAAAGCTGTCGCTTTTGACATGCACAGTGAATTTTGAATCACCGCCTTCTACTATCACTTCTGAATCAGCTAGTTGATCCATAATTTCTTTTTTAATATTTTCTTCCATTTACTTTTTCCATAACTCAGGATTAGCCCAGTAGTCACTATTGAGCCACTCTGGCTTTATTTTATAATCAATTATATTATATTCATAAAGATCATAAAATATATTTTGTAATTTCTCACCAAAAAGTTTTTTAAATCCATATGACATGAGAGTTTCATGAAATTTATTGTTTGTAAGATTATTCTGATGTTTCACAAGAACTATTAGATTTGTTTGATGATAGGTTCTGAGATTAGCTATATCAAAAAGCATTTCTTTACTAAACTGTATTTCATCTACTTCTAATATGATAAGATCCTTTTTATTGATGGAGTCTTTTATCTGGTTGATATGTTTTCTTATTTCCACTGACTCAATACTGTTTGCTAGAGAATTAATTATATATTCATCACACTTTTCTGATATATATATTATTTTACTAAACTTAAGGTTTTTGATTATCACGTTAAGTTTCTTAGAAAAAAAAGATTGTACGACCATGACTACCTATGTATTACCTTTCAGTATATTATATCTGACTAGTTTTGTTGCGATAGAGTAATCATAATTATATTTCAAAGATGAATTTAAACTTTCTTTGATAACAATTCTCTTGCAAGAACAATTTAAAGCCTCTTTAATAAGGTTAAAACGACATATTCTCTCTTTACATATGTATTGTAGAATTTCCATTTTCTTTTTCGGTTTAGATTTATTTTTTATCTTTTTAAACATAGAATCAATGAAAATATAATCGAAAGTATTAGGTGACAGTCTCAAATAATCTAGAGAGTTCCCATACTTTAGGGTAATATTAATTTTTTTATTATTATCGAAGAAGTTTCTGAGCATAGATATAACAAGAGGGTTCTCCTCAATCATAGTTACTTTATAGCCCAATTTTGAAAATTCCAGGGCATCTTTGCCAAAACCACCAGTGCAGTCTAGAATTCTTGCATTCTTTTCTGGGAATAATTTATAAATCAGCGAACTACCTTTTATATTCTCGGTTTCAGTAATCTGGACTTTTGATGGAGGTGACGTTTCATAATTCAGAAATGATATATTTTTCAGATTGATACTTAATTCTAGATCTTGTTCAATATTAGCTAGATGTGACTGATCAATAATATTTTTAATATTTTGTCCTTGATCTGCACATTCGTTATCGAACGTAACTTTTATCATGCAATATTATATCTTCTTCTAAAATATCTTAAACTATAAAATATGACTGGCCAAATAAATGCGCTTGTAAGTGTTGTCCAGTACATGTAAGCTGAATAAATATCACTACTCAGCATGGCATCAATCCACAAAAGAAAAGTTATTTTTAGTATCATTAAAATTAAAACTATAATACTTTGTTGGATAACCGTAAAGTATCTCAAGGACTTATATAATCTTTTGACGATGAACGAGAGGAATACATACATTAAAGCATTCATACCTAATGTTGAACCTAATGCTACATCTGTGATTATGCCTATGAGCCAAATTACAAAAAAATTATACATATTTGGTACTGCAATAATCCAGTAGACGATGACCAAAAAAATCCAATCTGGTGAAAAGTAACCAAGGGGAAATGTTGAGATCGTTAGAATTACAGATAAAAAAGTTGATAATATTATAACTAGTGGGCTATTCATTCTCAGTTTCTATTGATGGTTGATAGTCCCATATTAATATGACATCTGATAGGTTATCCAAATTTTCAAAAGCTTTCACATCGATGTCACTAAATTTTTTTTCAGGGTCTTTCGTAATGGAGACCACTTTACCAATGGGAATATTCGATTTAAATCTTCCTGCAACACCAGAGGTAGTGACTATATCGCCAATTTTAATCTCAGTATCTATCGGAGTGAATTGCACCATGAGATTGCTACTCCTGCTACTACCAGCTACAATAACCTTTTCACCAGTTCTACTTATTGTTCCAGGCACATTATGATTAATATCATTGATTAGAATGATTTTAGATGACATTGTATTTAATTCTACTATTTGACCAATTAATCCATTGATGCCTATTACGTTCTGTCCTTTATATAAGCCATCATTCTGTCCTTTGTCTATAATTGCAATTTTCCTTGTTGGGCTAGCGGAATTATTTAAAACTTTCGCAATCTTTTGCTTTTTTGTCGAAGCAAGTGATTTTTTCTCAATGGCAAGAAGCCTCTCATTCTCTTCTTTGAGTGAATCAAATTCTTGTAATTTAATCTTTAAAGACATATTTTCTGCTTTGAGTTTTTTTATTTCATTTTCAAGCATGTCTATATCTTGATACTCCTGCATAAATGAAATGATGACATTCCTTGGAAGAGATGAAATATTGTAGAGTGGGTAAATAATAATATCGTTAATAAACGAACGAGCATAATCAGCCTGATTATACTTGTGATCAATAATGATCATAGAAATAGATAATAATGATAATAGAATTAAGGTATAAAAATCTTTAGTGCTTTTCTTATAGATTCGTTCCATGAGGATTGTACAGTCTCGTTAACTTTCGACAGATAGAAATTCGATACCCTCTTTATCGATGATTTCTAGAACTTTCCCGCCACCCCTTGCTACACAGCTCATCGGGTCTTCTGCAACAATCACATACATTCCCGTTTCTTCCGTAAACAGTTTATCTAGATCTCTGAGCAGGGCACCGCCTCCTGTAAGCACCATGCCTCTCTCATGTATATCTGCTCCTAATTCGGGAGGTGTTTGCTCTAAAGCAGTTTTAACTGCAGTGATAATCCCTTGAAGAGGATCTTGAAGCGCCTCAAGGATTTCATTGCTATTGACTGTAAATGATTGAGGAACACCAGCAGAGAGATTTGTTCCTTTAACTTCTATTTCTAGTAGATCACTACTTGGGTATGCGCAACCAATTTCATGTTTGATCTTTTCTGCGGTTGGGTAGCCAATTACACATCCATAGTTCCTTCTGACGTAGCTCATAATTGCATCATCAAATGTATCTCCACCTATTCTTGTTGATGATGAATATACGATGCCATTTAATGAAATTGTCGCGACTTCAGATGTACCCCCTCCTATATCACAGACCATATAGCCTCTGGGTTCATCCGTTGGCATGCCAGCACCTATTGCTGCTGCCATCGGTTCATCTATGAGGTGCACAATTCTAGCACCAGCACCAGAGGCAGATTCTCTTATGGCTCTCCTTTCAACTTGGGTGGCACCACATGGTACGCATACCAGGACTCTGGGGCTCGGCCTGAAAAATTTACTATCATGGACTTTCCTAATAAAATGTTGGAGCATTTTTTCACATACCATAAAATCAGATATTACACCGTCTTTCATCGGCCTAATAGCCTGAAGACCTGTCGGCGTTCTTCCAAGCATCTTTTTGGCTTCAACACCAACAGCTTCAATTTTTTTCCCATTAGTAGATTTATCATCTCTGACAACGACAACACTGGGCTCGTCTAGAACAATTCCTCTACCTTTTACATAGATTAGTGTATTTGCCGTACCGAGATCTATAGATAAATCAGTAGAAAACGTCCCTTTAATTTTTTTTAGTATATTGGTAATCATTTTTTTAGCTTATTTTTTAATATTTTGCTTACAATCTGTGGACTAGCCTTACCTTCTGATTCTTGCATTACCGCACCCACAAAGAAGCCAAATAGTTTCTCTTTTCCATTCTTGTATTCTTCTACACTTTTATAATGGTTTTTTAAAACATTATCAACTAGTTTGTTCAGCTCATCTTCATCGGATATCTGGGACAAACCTGCAGATTTTATTATACTACTTGGATTATCACCAGATTCCCACATTTTTTCTAGAACCGATTTCCCCTGCTTTGAAGAGATTTCGTTATTTTTTATTGAAAAAAGTAAATCTGCAAAATCTTTAGCAGTGATAGTTATATCTTGTGGGTTGATTGAATGTTTATTTGCTAATGCCAATAATTCTGTAATAACCCAATTAGCAGTAAATTTTGGATCAATATCTCTCTCTTTAAGAATAGCCTCAAAAAAAATAGAAAGAGATTTATCAGATGTAAGAATACCAATGTCGTATTCACTAAGGTTGTACTGATCAGCAAACCTTGTTTTTCTCTCATGAGGCAATTCTGGCATATTTTCACGGATTTTAGTCAAAGTCTCTTCTGTTATTTCAACTGGGAGTAAATCAGGATCAGGGAAATATCTATAATCATTCGCCTCTTCTTTTGATCTCATAGGTCTTGTCTCATTTTTTTGTGGGTCATATAATCTGGTTTCTTGGACAACATTTTGATTATTTAATAACAATTTCCCCTGACGCTTAATTTCGAAGTTAATTGCTTGTTCTACAAATTTGAATGAATTTAAATTTTTAATTTCTGTTCTTGTACCTAATTGAATCGATCCTTTTTCTCTTAGAGATACGTTAGCATCGCACCTGAATGAGCCCTCTTGCATATTACCATCACTGATATCAAGGTATCTCACAAGCGAATGAATAGTTTTTAGATAACTCACTGCTTCTTTTGCGTTAGCCATCTCCGGCTCCGAGACAATTTCAATCAATGGCGTACCAGCTCTGTTAAGATCTATGGCTGTCTCATTGACGAATAGGTCATGTATTGATTTACCTGCATCCTCTTCAAGATGTGCTCTAGTAATGTTAATAATTTTTTTTATTTCTTCAGTTTCTATTTCAATTGATCCGCCTGAGACAATAGGAATTTCATATTGAGATATTTGGTATCCTTTTGGAAGATCGGGATAAAAGTAATTTTTTCTTGCAAAAATGGAATTATTTTCGATCTTTGCATTAATAGCCAAACCAAACATGATTGCCATTTTAACTGCTTCTGCATTAAGTACAGGTAATACACCAGGAAGACCTAAATCAACAGCACAAGCTTGAGTATTAGGCTCTGCACCGTACTCAGTTGATGCGGCAGAGAATATTTTACTTTTTGTGTTTAATTGCACATGGACTTCTAGGCCAATAGTAGATACAAATTCCGTACTCATTTAAACTCACCCGGCTGTCTTTTGTGCCAGTCAGTCACTTCTTGAAATTGACGAGCAAGAGATAATAACCGTGATTCTTCAAAATGGTTACCTATTACTTGCAATCCAAGAGGCAGGTTATTTTTGAAGCCCATTGGAATCGATATTGCTGGAAGACCTGCAAGATTAGTGCTAACTGTATAGACGTCAGATAAATACATTGCAATCGGATCATTTAATTTCTCACCAATTTTAAATGCAACATCAGGAGCTGTTGGCCCAATTATTAAGTCAACATTCTTAAAGGCAGCATTAAATTCACTTGATATTAGGCTTCTTATTTTTTGAGCTTTTAGGTAATATGCATCGTAATAACCGGCAGAAAGAGCGTACGTTCCAACCAAAATCCTTCTTTTGACTTCATTACCAAAGCCCTCAGACCTTGATTTTTTATAAAGTTCTGAGATGTCCTTTACGTTATCTGCTCTGTGACCAAATCTTACGCCATCATACCTTGATAGATTCGACGAACATTCTGCAGGGGCTACGACTTGATAAGCGGACACACCTAACTTGGAGGATTTTAAGCTTATGTCAACGATCTCATAATTCATTTTTTCTAACTCTTTTACTGCTTCATGAAAAACTTTTGCAACGCCTCCATCTAAATCTTGTAAAAATTCAACTGGGACCCCAATTTTTTTTGTTGAATTTAAATTACGACATTCTTCTAAATAATCGGGTATATCTTTTTTTGATGATGTAGAATCTTTGCTGTCATAACCTGACATACAACTGAGTAGTAGCGCACAATCCTCTGCGGTTCTAGCAAAAATTCCAGCTTGATCAAGACTGGATGCAAAAGCAATCATTCCGTATCTTGACACTCTTCCATAGGTCGGTTTTAATCCACATATTCCAGTGAGAGAAGCAGGTTGACGTATTGACCCTCCAGTGTCGGTGCCAGTAGCGCATGGAGTTAAACCCGCTGCAACGGATGCTGCTGATCCTCCAGACGAACCTCCAGGTACACACTTGAGATCCCAAGGATTATGAACATTTCCAAAGTGACTAGTTTCATTTGAAGAACCCATAGCAAATTCATCCATATTAGTTTTTCCGATCATGATGGAACCTTCGTTGTTTAATTTCTCTATTACTGTGGCGTCATAAGGGCTTATAAAATTACTTAACATCTTGGAGCCACAAGTTGTTTTGACCCCTTTCGTACAAAATATGTCCTTCTGAGCAATCGGTATTCCAGTTAATTTTTTTACTTCACCTTTTGCAATTTCTGCATCAGCAATCTTAGCTCTGTTTAAAGCATGCTCCTCTGTTACAGTTATGAAACTATTTAGTTTTTTGTCATGTTTTCTTATTCGATTCAGATAAAATTTAGTAAGCTCAGTTGAACTGATTTTTTTTGATCTAATATCTTCTCTTAACTCTATTAGTGTTTTTTCGTTCATACTAATCTATGATTTTTGGAACTTTATAATAACCATTCTCGGAAGAACTACTATTCTTCTGAAATGTATCACGTAAATTATTTTCAGTAACTTCATCCACTCTCAATCCTTGTTTAAGATTTAGTGGGTGTGACATGGGCGCAATGTTTTCTGTATTGACTGAATTCATTTCGTCAACTAAATCCAGAATTTTTTCGAGATTATTAACGATATTATCAATTTGACTATCGTCAATGTGTATCTTTGCTAAATCAGCAATTTTTGAAACTGTTTTTTTATCCATTTTTGTGCCTGCATTTAATAAATCTGCAGATGTCATTATAATCTAATAAAACTTTAATGTCTTTAAAATCGTGTTTGTCCAGAAAGCATCTAATTTCTTCTGATTGATCAAAGCCATTTTCGATGAATAGGTAACCATTATTTTTAAGAGACATTTTTGACGATACTATTATTTCTTTAATGTATGATAACCCACTATTATCTGCAAAAAGAGCATAACTAGGTTCAAATTCTCTTACATTATCCCCAATCATATCTGATGTCTTATCAATATATGGTGGATTAGACACTATGATATCAAAACTATCTTCCGAGAATGCGGTAAGCCAATTTCCTACCGTGATAACGCAGTTTTTTATATTTAACCGAATTTTATTCTCATATATTATATTCGCTATTTCTTTTTTAAAATCACTTAAGCATATATTCCATTTTGGTTTTTCAGCAGCGATCGATAATCCAATACAACCAGATCCAGCACCTAAATCTAGAATCTTAACTGATTGTTTTTCAGCGTATATTTTCTCTCCAGTTTTAATAACTTCCTCTACAAGAATTTCTGTCTCAGGTCTTGGAATAAGAACATGAGGAGTGACTACAAAATTATTGTTATAAAAAGGTTGAAAACCTGTGATATATGCAAGTGGGATTGATTTTTTAAGTTTATCAACTTGCGCATTAAATTTAATTTGTTCCTCATCAGTAAGTAAATATTTTTTTTGTGTATGTAAGAATGCTCTATCTTTACCTAAACAATCCATTAAGCAATATTCTATATCATTTTTTTTCACTCTCGTTTTAGAGTTCTCAAGATTTTGTTCTATTGTTAATCTTTGCATACTAATTAAAGAGATTTTTTAAGTTCATCGACTACAGGCTCAATATTACCCTCAAGAATTTGCTCTAGTTTATATAGAGTAAGGTTTATCCTATGATCTGTAACTCTCCCTTGTGGAAAATTATATGTTCTTATTCTCTCCGATCGGTCGCCACTCCCTACAAGTGATTTCCTCTCCTCAGCTGTTTCACGTTTTTGTTGATCTTGTTCCTGTACTAATAATTTCGAGTATAGAATTTCTAGTGCCTGAGATTTATTTTTGTGCTGAGATCTTCCATCTTGACATTCAGCGACAGTACCTGTTGGAAGATGAGTGATTCTAACAGCTGAATCAGTTTTATTAACATGTTGTCCTCCAGCCCCTGAGGCTCTGTAAGTATCGATTCTGAGATCGTTATTATTGATTTGGACTTCATCGATAGTCTGGACGACAGGTAAAACAGCGATCGTTGCAGCGGAGGTGTGAACTCTTCCTTGTGTTTCAGTTTCAGGTACTCTTTGGACTCTGTGAGTTCCTGATTCAAATTTCATTTCACCATATACATTTGAACCAGTGATCTTGATAATAATTTCTTTGTAGCCTCCATGATCACCCTCAGTCAACGAAATAATTTCACTAGACCAGGAATTTTTCTCTGTAAATTTTGTATACATTCTATATAAATCACCTGCAAATATTGCCGCTTCGTCACCACCTGTCCCTGCGCGTATCTCTAAAAAAATATCCCTTGAATCATTAGGATCAGTCTTAGTAATTAAATCAGTTAATATAATTTCAAGTTTTTGCTTCAACTCTTGATCTTTCAAGATCTCGTCTTTAGCGAGTTGCTTGATATCCTCATCGCTTTCATTATCGATGATATTTTTTGTATTAATAATTGTTTCTACTAATTCGGCATATTCTTTAAAGTGTTTTGCAGGTCTATCTAATTCAGCTCTTTCTTTATTAAGCTTTTCTGACAGCTTGTGATCCTCGTATGTTTTTGGATCTTCAAGCAATGTATTAATTTCCTGATGCCTTAGAAAAATTTCCTTTAATGCTATAAAAACTTTTGAGTGACCAGAGAATTCTTTTTCAATATTTTCTAAGTCCATGATCTATTGACGAAGTTTATTTTTTCTTAAAAATTTCTTTTGCTTTCTTAGCGGTAATTTCATCTAGAAGTGGTAGTAGATCTCTCATTTGTGAAGTTGTCTGATGAGTTAATTTATTTTTTAATGAATCTGCTAATTGCATCAGACATCGATCTAAATTTTCACCTGATTGGATTTGCTTTTTTGCTTTGATGACAGCACCAAGAGTAATATCATCTATGTAGTTCCTGTATGTTCTTATAAGATCATTTGATTGATTCGTATTTAGCCATTTTTTAAATTCAGAGATTTTAAAGGAGATTATCTTATTTGCCTCATCTAATGCATTCTCTCTTATTTTAAAATTGTTTTTTATTGCTTTCCCTAAATCATCAATACTATACAAATATACATTATCCAGTTTTGCAATTTCAGGCTCGACATCTCTTGGAACACCTAGATCAATAATTACAAGCGGAAGGTTTGTAGCTGATTTAAGACAACTTTCTATTAAACCTTTACCGATTACTGGAGTTGAGCTTGATGTTGAAGAGATAACTATATCACTTGAAGAAATAAGATTGCCCAAGTATTGAATTTTTGAGTATACACAGTTATTGTCATCAGCGACCTTTTTACCTTTTTCAGGTGTATGGTTAGTGAGTCTAATATTGGATATACCGTGAGATTGTAGGTATTTAATAGCAAGTTGACTCATGTGTCCTGAACCCAGAACCGTAGCACTCTTTGACTCAAGTTTACTGAAGATCTTTTTTATAAGGCTCATAGCAGTAAACATAAAGGATACTGGATTAGAGCCTATGTCTGTGTCAGTTCTGACCTGTTTTGCGACATTAAATGAATACTCGAATAAGCGTTTGAGCGTTGTCTTGACAGTATTTTGATCATCGGCAATCTTGAAAGCATTTTTCACTTGGCCCAGAATTTCGTTTTCACCGATCACCATAGAATCAATTCCAGAAGTTACATTGAATAGATGTTTTATTGCGTCATCATCATAGTGGTTATATGTGTAAGAAGTAATATCTACGGAAGAATTCTGGTTTCTTAGCCATGTAATGACTTGAGAATTGTCCTTATCATTTTCTGTGTATATTTCTGTCCTGTTGCAAGTTGAAAGTACGACTACTTCATTTACACCCTTAATTTTATTAATGTCTTTAAGTGCCTGAGAGACAGATTTTTTATCAAAAACTAACTTTTCCCTAATTCCTATAGGTGTTGTTTTATGGTTAATACCAAGTACATTGATGGTCATGGCTCTCTCTCCAGTATTCAACCTGTTTAATTCCTTATGTGCTATATTATACTATTATCATGAAATATTTGAAATTTTTAGCTTTTTTTTTCATAGTTAGTCTAGCAGGATGCACCTCCAGTCACGATACTGATTCAAATGAAACTGGGATAATATCTATTAAAAACTTTGATGATCCTAAATATCAAAGATTATTCAATTCAATATACCTTAGGATTGCATTACAGAAAAATCAGCAGACACAAGCTTTGAATGTATTTTTGAGAGATATTCAGGTCACTAGAGACATTAAATTATTCTCAGAAATGTCAAAGCTCGCAATATCACGTTACCAATATGACGATGCTCATACAATTTCAAGATATTGGAACAAACTTGAAAAATCTCGGGAATCGTTGAAGTTTGGTCTAATCTCATCTCTAGAGAATGGAGACTTTGTAGCAGCACAAAGTTTTTATAGAGATTATCTCGTTTTAACTGAATCATCTTCAAAAATAGATTTCTCTCGATTATTTTTTTATCTAATTGATAATAAAAATAGATTAAACGTAATGAGTTTTCTAAAAAAAGAGCTAGATTCAAATTATTCAAGAGATTTAGCCATTTCGTATATCGAGTTAATTTATTCATATAATATGTCACAAGAGGTCATTGATCTTATTAACAACATTCAAACATACAACGATAGAAATCTTGTTAGATTACTTGCTAGCTCATATTTACAGATTGACGAACCTGAATCGGCAGAGCAAGTTCTAAAGACATATTTGGATGGTAAAAAACTAATAGATAAACAAGTTAGCCTAGAGTTACTTGAGAGTTATCTGGCACAAAAGAAAATTGTTCAAGCAAAACCATTAATACAGTCTATCGTAGATATCTCGCCAACTGATGTTGATATTCTATTTGATATTTCTAGTTTATTATATGATCACAATTACTATGATCTCTCGGAAAAATACTTATCAACTATAGTTGTCAACAATGACCGTATAGAATATTTGAGAGGTCTACTCTATCTTAAAAAAGAAAATTATGTCGAGTCAGTATATCATTTTGAGAGAATTCAAGATTATACTTTAAAGATTCCTGCATACATAAATATCGCGACATCATTAGATAAACTTAATGGGCCAAGTAAAGCATTGAGCTATCTCGATGAGATTAGAGGCAACCTAAAGCTTAAAGCTGACCAGGTGAGGATTTTGATGAAAAGTATCTCAATTTTGAGAGAAAAGGAAAAATTTGAGGACATAGTTACTATAACGTCTAGATACTTAGATGATAATCCCGGAGATATAAGCGTATTGTACTCTAGAGCTATGGCATATGAATCTATGAATAAAATAGATCATATGGAAGACGACCTTTTGAAGATTCTCAGTATTGATAGCAAGAATACTAATACTCTAAATGCACTGGGTTATAGTCTCACGATACACACAGATAGATATGATGACGCATCATATTATGTTTCCGAGGCATATAGCCATGACCCAGGTAACGCTGCGATAATTGATAGTATGAGTTGGGTATTGTATAAACAAGGAGACTACTCTCAGGCTTTAAAATACTCCAAAGTTGCTTTTATGAAAGACAAAGATCCGGAAATTGTAGAACACCACTGTATAATACTTTTAAAAAATTCTCTCTTTGATGAGTATGAAAAGATAATACAAACTGTTATATCATCTGATAGTTATGATTCTGAATTTGTTGAAAAACTTAAATCTCTTAAAAAAGATGAATCAATATAAATCATATGCAAAAGTAAATAGATTTATCCATGTTCTGAAAAAAAGAGCTGATGGATATCATGATATCCAGAGTTTGTTTCAATTAATAGATTTATCCGACAGTATTTCTTTCAAGAAAAGAAAAGATGACAAAATACTTATAAAATCGAACATAAGAGAATTAGAGCGGAAGAATATAATGTTCGATACAATTTCATTAATTAAAAAAAAATATCCCAAAAAGAATATAGGTCTAGATATTGAATTAAAAAAACAGATTCCTCTTGGGTCAGGGTTAGGAGGAGGAAGTTCAAATGCCGCAACAACACTTAGAGCTATTAACAGTATGTACAAGCTGGATATGAAAAAACATAAATTACTATCATTAGCATCCGAACTAGGCTGTGATGTACCTTTTTTTGTTAATCAGCAGAATGCATGGGTTGAGGGAAAAGGTGATATTATAACAAATATTCACATACAATCTTGTGCATTTATTCTTATTTTTAGTAAACACGCTATCTCAACCAAAGACATATATCAAAGTATAAAACTTCATGATAAAAGTAGCGATTGTTCATATGAGGATTTTTTGAATGGAAATACATCGAACTCATTTGAATATTATGTATTCAAAAATTATCCAAGTATTAAAAAAGCAGCAAGAACTTTATCGAATTTTGGACAAGCTCACATGACTGGCACAGGAGGCACAATTTTCTTACCAGAGCATGATTATGAAAGAGCAAAAGAGATATTAAAAAAACTCCCACAAAAATATGACACGAAGTTGGTATCTTCCCTCTGATTCTCACAACTATTATTATGGTAATGAGATTTGTGTTATGATGACATAATAGTTATGAAGGACCTAGAAAATCTGAGATACTCTTGATATATTATAAGCAAATTTATCTTGGGGTGTCGCCAAGCGGTAAGGCAGCGGGTTTTGATCCCGTCATTCGGAGGTTCGAATCCTTCCACCCCAGAGAAGGTGATTATTGTGAAAAATGAACAGCCACTGATGATATTTGCCGGTAACTCAAATAAAAAACTAGCCGATGATGTCGCTAAGCACTTGAACATCACTGTGGGGAAAGCAAGTGTTACTACATTTAGTGATGGAGAGATATCTGTAGAGATTCAAGAGAATGTAAGGGGACAGGATATTTTCATAGTTCAACCTACATGCAAGCCTACAAATGATAATCTCATGGAGCTAATGATTATGTCAGATGCCCTCAGAAGATCGTCTGTAGATAGAATAACTGCAGTAATACCTTATTTTGGATATTCTAGACAAGATAGAAGAGTTAGGTCCGCACGTGTGCCGATATCAGCTAAGGTTGTTGCAAATATGATAGCGAGTATGGACATAGATCGATTACTCACAGTTGATCTTCATTCCGATCAAATACAGGGATTTTTTGATATACCAGTTGATAACATTTATGCTACTCCTTTATTTGTGGCTGATATATACAAAAGGAAATTTAAGAAACCTGTCATTGTCTCACCAGATATTGGTGGTGTTGTTCGTGCAAGGGCGCTAGCAAAACAGTTGAATTGTGAGCTGGCTATTGTTGATAAAAGAAGACCTGAGGCAAATGTATCCGAAGTTATGCAAATCATTGGAGATGTCAAAGACAGCACCTGTATAATGGTTGATGACATCGTAGATACAGCGGGAACTCTTTGTGGTGCAGCCAAAGCGCTAAAAGAGAGGGGCGCAGAAGCAGTATATTCTTACATAACCCACCCTGTTTTTTCAGGCAAAGCTTACGATAACATTAAAAAGTCTATGTTGGACGAGATAATCGTCACTGATACCATACCTTTAAACGGGTCTGCAAAAGAGGTTAACCAAATTAGACAGATTACAGTATCAGAGATGCTCGCTGAGACAATAAGAAGGATACATAATAAAGAATCTGTTAGTACACTCTTTATGGATTAGTGTATAATCAACTTCTTTAAGAGAGTAATATATGGCATCACAATTTAATTTAAATGCGACAATAAGAGAGAATCTTGGCAAAAGAGCTGCCAAGAGATATCGTAAGGATAATTTAATTCCAGCGGAAGTATACGGTGAAAAAAACAACCAATCCATACTGATTAACAGTTTTGAATTAACTAAGCAAAGCAGTGACCCTCAATTTTACAGCAATGTTATTGATATAGTTATCGATAAAAAAAATATTGAGGTTATTCTCAAAGATGTCCAGAGAGATCCACAGAAATCCAATATTACTCATATTGACTTTCTTGCAGTAGATAAGAACAAAAAAATTGCGGTCAACGTTCCTGTCAAATTTATTAATGAGGAGTCTTGTATTGGAATAAAGATATCTGGAGGTATTATTTCGCATATAATTACTGAAATAGAGGTTTCCTGTCTACCAGGGGATATCCCAGAGAGTTTAGAGGTAGATGTCGCCAACTTAGATATAAATCAAAGTCTTCACATCACTGATGTGAAATTACCAGAGGGTGTGGATTTTGTTCACGGGGGTGAAGATAAAGAGCACGATACCGCGATCGTCAAATGTTACAAACCTGTTGAAGAAGTCATCGAAGATGAGGTTGAGCAAACGGAAGAAGCAACTGAAGTGGCTGCAAAAGAGTCTGATGATGATAAATCTAAAGAAGTTAAGGACGAGAAAGAAAGCAAGGAATAAAGTCTAAAAATTAACTCAATCATGACTCAATGTAATCTTAAATTAATCGTTGGTCTAGGAAATCCAGATAATCATTTACTAAACACGAGACATAATGTAGGTTTTTGGTTTGCTGATCAGTTATCTAGTAGCTTCGATAAAGATTTTATTTTTACAAAAAAATTTGATTCGGAGATATCTGAAATCGATACTAATACAAGCAAGATTTTTATAATGAAACCATTAACTTATATAAACGACAGCGGTAATCCTTTACAAAAATATATAAAGAATAAGAATATAGGACCAGATAATATTTTAATCGCTTATGATGATTTAGATTTACAAGTTGGTCAAATTAGGATCAAATTTGCAGGAGGAAGCGGCGGACATAATGGATTAAATAGTATCATAGAAAAAATAGGATCGAGAGATTTTTGGAGATTAAGAGTCGGCATAGGTAAGCCACAAGATAGAGAACAAACAGTTAGTTACGTACTAGGTAAGCCCTCTCAAGATGATAGAGATAAGATAGACACATCTATTTTGAAATTAATATCAGAAAAAAATGACCTATTAAGTGGTAACTTTTCAAAACTAATGAATCAAAATAATGGTAAGTAATCTATGAGCTTCAAGTGTGGCTTAGTAGGAATGCCTAATGTAGGTAAGTCATCTATATTTAATTTACTTACTAAACAAAGTATATCAGCTGATAATTATCCTTTCTGTACGATTGATCCAAATAACGCTTTTGTTGAGGTGCCTGATTCTCGGCTTGCTAAGCTAGCAGCAATTAATAAATCAAAAAAAATTATAAATGCGGCAATTGAATTTGTTGATATAGCAGGTCTAATCAAGGGAGCTTCAACTGGAGAAGGATTGGGAAATGAATTCTTAACTCATATAAAACAGACAGATGTCATTGCTCATGTTGTTAGATTTTTTAGAGATGATGACGTTATACACGTGAACGGGTCACCAAATCCAGAATCTGATTTTCAAGATATAAATTTAGAATTAATTCTATCTGATTTATCTGTGACGCAAAAATACTCCGATAATTTGAAAAAATCAAAGAGACCACTTAATAACAAATTAGAATTAATTAAAGACTTAGATAGTTTAATTCAACATCTATCCGAAGAAAAACCTGCTCGACAATTTGATTACACAGAAATTCTCAACAATCTAACAGATCTAAAACTCCTTACTAAAAAACCTATGTTCGTAATTGCAAATATAGATGAGAATATTGAGAGAGCTAATAAATTTAAACTTGATAACCAAATAGATAATATGGTACCTATAAACGCAATCATAGAGCAAGAGATCGCTGGTTTAAATCTAGAAGAACAGCAAATATTTCTTCAAGATTTAGGTATGCAGGAAACAGCACTTGAGAGGATAATAAAAACAGGTTATGAACTGCTTGATTTGAAAACTTTTTTTACTTCTGGTGAGAAGGAGAGCAGAGCGTGGGCAGCAAGAAAAACATATAACGCTTCCCAGTGTTCAGGCATCATACATTCTGATATACAAAAAGGATTTATAAGGGCTGAGACAATAGCATACGATGATTACATTAAATTTAATGGAGAGCAGGGATCAAAGAACAATGGTGTATGGAGACAAGAAGGGAAAGATTATCTTGTAGAAGAAGGAGATGTGATATATTTTAGGTTTAATGTTTAAAACATGGTCATGTAGCTCAGTTGGTTAGAGCACAGCACTCATAACGCTGCGGTCGGTGGTTCAAGTCCACCCATGACCAGAATTTAACTATCACCCTCTTTGATAAATACTCCATCTACCATTTTACCTTTACGATCTTTAATATCATCGTAAGCTACAGCAAGACACTCAGATAGTGTTAACTTATTTCTCGTTAAGATATTTATCAACACTACTAACATATCACCAACATCATCACGTATATCTTTCCCTTTGCACAAGCTGTCTGATAACTCACCTGCTTCTTGAATGAGCTTTAAATATTGATCTTTATCAGTGCTCCCTTCTATTAGATTTCTGTCTTTGTGCCATTGCCTAATCAGTTCTTCATATTCTTCTTTTGACATATTCCATCCTTATTTAACAACTAATCACAGTGTAGCAAATATGCACTGATTTTAATCATTACGCACAGTATATTTTTTTACAAAATTTAACTAAATAATGATTTGTCAAGCTTGTACATATAGTTTTTTAGAGGTATTGTGAGTGCTAAATCATAGAGGGTAACATTAATACAATATGAGTCAGTTTTTAAAGACTTTTGATGTAATCAGCGACGCACAACTCCGATCAACCGTAAAGCTTTTAGGAAAACTTCTTGGGAATATTATCAGAACTCATGCTGGTAGTAATGTATATATTGCAGTCGAGAAACTTAGAAGAGGATTTATCAAACTACACAGTGATAATGATAAGACGAAACATGATCAACTAATAAGGTACATCGAGAAGCTTGATGATACAACACTGACTAATGTCATTAGATCATTCTCTAAATATTTTGCGCTTGTCAACGTGGCGGAAGAGGCATACCTGCATATCCACAGACTAGATAGATTAAAAAGAGGATTCGAGTCTTGGGAGGGTTCTTTTGATCAAACTATCAGGGAATTTAAAGATTCTGATATCGATGTTAATAAATTACAGCAACTCTTTGATTCACTGCACTATTCGCCAGTCTTCACAGCACATCCTACTGAAGCGAAAAGAAGAAGTAAAATGGAGGCAATGAGGAGAATTTTTAATAGCATATTAGAACTTCAAAACTATAAAGGTAGCTCTATTGCTAGAGATGAAATTATTGATAAACTTCAAGCGCAAATATTAATTTTATGGAGAACGGATGAAGTAAGATTAAAAAAACCTACCGTCATTGATGAGGTAGAGAATGGTCTATATTATTTTCGAACATCGCTATTTAAAGCTATTCCAGAAGTTTACAAAGATTTAGAAAAGGCTGTAAAAAGAATTTATCATACGGAAGCAGTAAAAGTTCCATCATTCATCAAGTTTGGTTCTTGGATTGGTGGTGACAGAGATGGAAATCCTTTTGTAACGCCTGATATTACAAGAGAGTCAGTATGTATGCATGCGGAAACAGCTTTACATGAATATGTGAGAAGGGCTCAAAAGCTCTCAACTCTTCTCACACATTCAATTCAATTAACAAAACCCTCTAAAGAATTTGAAAAATCATTACAAGATGATGAACAATATCTACCGGGAGCTCTAAGAGATTCAACACAAGATTTTGCAAAAGAGCCTTATAGAAGAAAACTAAAAATTATTAGATATAGGCTACAACAAAAATTAAAAGTAATCTCTAATTACAAAAATAATATCGATAAAGAAGTGAAAGATGCATATATATCTGAGAAAGATTTATTAAATGACTTATATCTTGTTCGAGATTCTCTGATTTCAGATCACGATCAAATTTTACTTGATTATGGTCTTAATGATTTTATCAGGTTAGTTGAAACATTTGGTTTACATCTAGTTAGTTTAGATATTAGAGAAGAGTCAACTAAGCACACAGATACCATCGCTGAAATTTTCAAAATACTAGGCAAGGACAGTTATAATGAGCTCACTGAGCAAGACCGCATTGTTGGTCTTGAGTCTTTACTAAAGTCGGATATCGACACAAAATCATTGTACGATAAACTAGATACTGATTCGAAAAAAGTCATTGATGTTTTTTCTACAGTAAAGATATTACGAGAGAAAATTAGCACTAGTGCACTTGGTAACTATATAATCTCAATGACGCATCATGCTAGCCATGTTTTAGAAGTCCTCGTGCTAGCTAAATTAGTCGGGTTAGTTGATAATAAAAAGAATACGCTAAAATCATTTATTAAAATCACGCCTTTATTTGAGACTATTGAAGATCTCTCAAAAATTGAGGAAATATTGGACTCTTTATTCAGTAATAAATCCTACAACAACCTCATATCAATTGATGGGAGGAAATTCCAAGAGGTCATGCTTGGTTATTCTGACTCATGTAAGGATGGTGGTATTTTATCTTCATCTTGGAGTTTATATAAGGCTCAGCAAGAGGTGTTAAATATATCGAATAAATATGATGTTGAATGTCAGCTTTTCCATGGAAGAGGAGGGACCGTTGGTAGAGGTGGAGGACCAACTCATAATGCCATCATGGCCCAACCTGAGAAAACAGTAAATGGAATGATTAAAATAACCGAACAAGGTGAGGTTCTGTCATATAAATATGCTGTACCGCAGTCAGCATCATACGAACTAGAGCTAGCTGTAGGCGGACTAATAAAAGCTAGTCGACACCTTATTGTGGATGAAACTCGAGATGATAATAATTTCGAGGAAATTATGAAAGAAATGTCACACGCTGGAGAGAGAAAGTACAGAGACCTCACAGATGATAAAGAAGGGATCATGGATTATTTCTATGAGGCAACACCGGTTAAAGAACTTGGGGAACTGAATATTGGCTCTAGACCAACACATAGAAAAATGACAGAGAGATCTAAATACTCAATCAGAGCTATCCCTTGGGTATTTGGTTGGTCTCTCTCTAGGCACACACTCCCTGCGTGGTATGGTCTAGGAACTGCATTAAGGAATTCTTCGGGAGATTCAAAAGACAGATTAGATACGCTCAAAGATATGTACACAAAATGGCCCTTTTTTAGAGTTTTGTTAGAAAATATTCAAATGGCACTTTCTAAAGCAGATCTTAGTATTGCAAGAGATTATGCGCAATTGGTTCAGAATAAAACTACTGCAGCTAGTATCATTGATGATATTGAGAAAGAATATGAATTGACAGTAACAATGCTTTTAGAGGTAATGAATTCAGAAGAACTGCTTGCTGATAATAAAAAACTCTCGCTATCGCTGAATAGAAGGAAGCCATATCTTGATCCTCTTAATTACATACAAGTTATGTTGATAAAAAAACATAGAGAATCCACAGCTGATAATAAAAAAAGTTTTGATATGTTATTGAGGACTATACATGCTATTGCAATTGGCATGAGAAATACAGGATAGGATTTAATTATATATATTGAATCATTCACAAAAATATCAGAAAATAATTATGAAATATTGTCACAAGTAACTAAATGGAGTTAGGGATGCATGTTATGAAATTATCTTACATTTTTATTTTACCACTGATTTTTACCTCGATGAATCTGAGTGCCGAAGAGATGATTATAGGAGAGGAGAGCTATGGTGACTACCAAATCATCTTTGAAGCAGCTCCTAAAGATCAGGTTTACTCTCATCCATCGGTTGAAAATTTAAAGGAATCAGAAACAGATATTCACATTGAGGCGTTAATTACTTGGAGTAACAAGATTAATATTGAGGGGCAACTGCCAGGATCACACATTCCTTATCTTGATGTTTCAGCTCATATAATTAACCTTAGAACAAAGAAAAAAAACATCATTAGGCTATTACCACACATCAATCTTACTGATGGCTTTCATTATGCAAGAAATATTAAGCTGCCTGGTCCTAATAATGATAAATACTCAGTGAAGTTTTTAATCAAACCTGATGAAAAATTATTGACTTATCACTTTGATTGGAAACAGAAATACGGTGTTCCTATGCTTGATGAGGTTTCCTACATGTATAGTGATTTAGATTTTTTAAAAATGTCTGAGAAATTAAGAAGATAAAATAGTCCAATACAATGAAGCAGCGCTTCGTGCTATAATTATTAAGAGGGGTAAATTTGAGTACTTTTTCTAAAGCTAACATTACAGCGGGCGATGATTTTAATCGCTGGTTAGTGCCACCAATTTCGATATCCATTCACCTATGTATAGGATCTGTTTATGCTTGGAGTATGTTTAACCCAGCACTGACAAAAATTCTCGGTGTTGCATCTAGTTCTGCAGGTGACTGGACTTTGGGTGATGTTGTTTGGATTTTTTCAACTGCAATAATTTTTTTGGGTTTGGCTGCCGCATTTGCAGGAAAATGGTTAGAGGAGGTTGGACCAAGGTTGGTTGGTTTTACAGCCGCATGTCTATGGGGTGGCGGATTCCTAGTTGGAAGTATTGGTATATTTTTTCACGAGCTAAGCTTAGTCTATTTAGGATACGGCGTGCTTGGTGGTTGTGGGCTCGGCTTAGGCTATGTATCCCCTGTCTCAACATTAATCAGGTGGTTCCCTGATAGAAGAGGGATGGCAACTGGGATGGCTATAATGGGTTTCGGCGGAGGAGCAATGATCGGAGCGCCACTAATTTCATATTTACTTGATTTATTCCATGTCGCACCCGTATATCTTGGTAGCACAAGTGATCTTATCCTAAAAACAATAGATGGTGTAAGATTCGCTGACATAAATGGGGTTCTAACAGAAGTCGTTATTGTGACTGCCTCTGAGGCAAAAAACTCTGACTATTCTGCAGGAGCATATATTGTTGGGACTGGTGACACAGGTGCAGGTAAGACCTTTGTGACCCTGGGGATTGGGTATTTCATAATTATGGCGATTGCATCGTTTGGATATCGAATACCAGTTGAGAATTGGAAGCCAGAAGGATGGGATGAAAGTAAAAGAAAAAATAATTCATCGCCTGTAACATCGGAGAATGTTCACATAGATCAAGCCTTGAAAACACCTCAATTTTATTTTTTATGGATTGTATTGTGTTTCAATGTAACCGCAGGAATAGGAGTTCTTGGAGTTGCGAAAACAATGATGAGCGACATCTTCAGTACTGCTTTACCGACAATAGTAAATGCATCATTTGCTGCAACTTATGTTTTGATGATAAGTGCTTTCAATATGGTTGGAAGATTTTTTTGGGCAAGTACATCTGACTATATTGGTAGAAAAAATACTTATTACATATTTTTTATCTTAGGTATATTACTCTATACATCGATTCCATTTGCTGCATCAGAGATGAGCATAAATCCGAGCGTTGTGTTGTTAATTTATTTTTATGCAGCAACAATGATTATTTTTACAATGTATGGTGGTGGTTTTGCGACGATACCTGCATACCTTGCAGATATCTTTGGAACTAAATATGTGGGTGGCATACATGGAAGGTTATTAACTGCATGGAGCACTGCTGGTGTGATCGGACCTTTGGCGATTACTACTTTAAGGTCCAACTCAATTGAAAGCGCGATTATAGACCTCTCACAAAAAGTAGATCCCCAGAGATTCAAAGATTTATTTGGAGATGGCATAGAGAATATTTCCCAGCTCATATTAACTAAGACAGTCACAATACCAAAACTAATGTCTATTGCTCCTGAGGGGACAGCTGATCCTACAAGTACCCTGTATAACTCAACTATGTTCTTAATGGCTTTTCTTCTAGCCATAGCTTTAGTGGCTAATTATTTAATTAAACCGGTAGATGTTAAACACCATATGAAATCGTAAGATATAGGGCGTAAAGGGTTCGAACCTTTGACCAATGGATTAAGAGTCCACTGCTCTACCAACTGAGCTAACGCCCCTTGATTACCTTAAGGTTATTTTTTATTTTGTTATTTTGCTTTTTTTTCACCGACTCGTCTTTTTTGATCGGAGCAACATATGTAAAAAAGCAACCTACACAACAAAGATTTTGAGACTTATTCGAGTTACCCATTGAGCTTAGTGATTTATTTTTCGTATATGCAGAGGAATCCTTAGATAAGCTATCTGGGAATTCCTTTTCACAAATAGAGCATATGAAATAATCAGACATGTATAAAATAATAACAAATAAGCCATCAAATAATCAATCGATGATCATTTAATAACATCTAGCACTCATAAGGTGCATGCATGATTAAAATGAGGAGTAAATATTGCCAATGCATGCACCCAACACTTTTACTAATTAGATGCATTTATCATGCCAAAATGATAAGTGAAAAGACTGTTATACCAGAATTATATTAGTGCCTTAAAGCCTTAGAATTAATCAAAAGAATACTATTAATAGAGTTTTTATTTAGCAATAGATGGGTTAATATTTGCTCTATGAAAGACTATTTCGTATATATATTTTCCTCATATTTCATCGTATTAGCGGCGATGATATTGAATTTGATTATCTTATTTTTGACTCACAAGGCTATCAAAAAGGATATATCTAATCAACAATGAAAAGGAGATCTAGGAGAGTGATGTTTGTTTCTACGATTCTTATATTAATCAGTTTGCTATTTGTTTTATTCATACAAACTTTTAGTGATAATCTACTATTTTACAGAAGTCCAACCCAGATCAAAGCTGGCAATATACCTGATGGATATGTTTTTAGAGTAGGTGGAGTTGTTTTAGAAAATAGTATCGTAAGGTACGAGGAAACAACGAAAATAGATTTTATAATTACTGATTTTAGTAATGAATTGAACATCACATATACAGGCATTCTCCCAGATTTATTTAGAGAGGGTCAAGGTGTAGTTATGAGAGGCAAGATTAATAATGACGGTATTTTTGTTGCTGAAGAAGTTTTAGCAAAACACGACGAAACCTATATGCCTCCAGAGTTGACAGATAGCCTTCAAATAAACGAGTCAGAGATAGAGAGAACGAGTAAATCAATAAGGTAAAAATATGTTTGCATATATAGGTTATTTTTTAATTTTACTCGCACTGTTGAATATAACATTAATGGTTATTTCTAGACCTCTACTTGCAGGGCAGAAATCAGAATATGATAGTCTTATTTTATCAACATCAAAATTACAGTTTCCTCTGGTTTTATCGTCTTTTATTTGTCTTGCAGTATCATTTGTACTTGATGATTTTTCTTTGAGGTATATTTCGTCCAATTCAAATTCTGCACTTCCATATTATTATAAAATCTCAGCAACATGGGCAGGTCATGAAGGTTCGATGTTGTTATGGTGCTTAATTTTGAGTCTTTGGATGTTTCTAGCAAGCGTTTATAGCAAAACCTTAGATTCTGACTTTAGAAGAACTTTCTTAACAATAATGGGACTTTTGAACATTGGCTTCCTTGCCTTTTTAGTCTTCACATCGAATCCATTTGAGAGAAATCTCTCAGTCCCAATCGACGGAAAAGATCTTAACCCCTTATTACAAGATTTTGGCTTGATCATTCATCCACCCATGTTATATATGGGATATGTAGGACTTTCCGTTGTTTTTGCGTTTGCACTCACATGCTGTATTTATCAAGAGTTTAAAAAAGAGTGGGCTCGATGGATTAGACCATGGGCTTTAATGTCATGGGCTTTTTTGACACTTGGCATAGCTCTTGGGAGTTGGTGGGCATACTATGAACTAGGATGGGGCGGATGGTGGTTCTGGGACCCTGTAGAAAACGCTTCATTTATGCCATGGTTAGTAACAACTGCTTTAATTCACTCGTTAATCATTTGTGAGCAGAAGTCAATGTTCAAAAACTGGACGATAATACTCGCAATTTTTGCATTTACACTCAGTATACTGGGTACCTTTTTGGTTAGATCAGGTATCTTGATTTCGGTTCATTCATTTGCTAATGACCCTGCACGTGGAGCATTCATACTAATTTTCCTAGCTTTAATTCTTGGAATATCTCTTATAATTTACATGAGGAATTCTTCAAAAATGCATGATCCATTTTCATTTAAACTTGTGTCGAAGGAGAGTTTTTTCCTGATTAACAATATACTCCTTGTTACGGCAACTTTTACAATTCTCCTCGGAACTATATACCCACTAGTCCTAGATCTTTTGGGCTTAGAAAAAATCTCCGTTGGAACGCCATATTATAATGCAGTATTTCTACCGATAATGACACCACTAGTTTTATTAGCTGGATATATTCCCATATATGTTTTTTTCAGAAATAATCAAAATCAAAAATTAATCAGATATTTCTTCATTAGCATCTTTATAGTAGCTCTTTTCACATTAATAAGCGGTTTCATAACATCATCACCGAATATATTTGTACTCCTTGGTTTGTTTATATTTTTTTGGATCAGCATTAATCTCACATTTTTTATTTATCGAAGATATAAGGATCTAAAAAGTTTTAATTTTTTATTAAAAAACTCAGGGATGTTATTAGCTCATTTTGGTTTAGCAGTATTTGTTCTCGGTGCAACAATCGTTGAGAATAACAAAATAGAGAGGGAGGAAGTAATACAGTTAGGTGATACAGTAAAACTTAAAGACTATGAGTTCACTTTTTCGGATTTGGAGGAATTTGAAGGTCCAAATTATAAATCAGTTAGAGCAGAGTTTATTGTTGTTAAAGATGGTTCTCCTGAATCTGTTTTGTACCCTGAAAAACGTCTATACTTTTCCAGTGATATGCCTATGACTGAGGCAGGTATATCTCCTGGCTTCACTCGTGACCTCTATATAACCTTAGGTAATGTTGTATCAGAGACTAAATGGTCCGTCAGAATCTACCACAAACCACTAATACGTTTGATTTGGCTTGGTGCGTTATTAATGGTAATCGGCGCAATACTTAGTATAATTTTTAGGAGAAATGAAAAATTAGCAAGAGGATAATGATTTGAAAAAAAGTGTGGTTTTACTAATTTTCCTTATCTTTTTTGTTACTTTATCACTAGGGTTATTTATTGATACAAAAGATGTTGACTCTCCTCTTGTTGGCAAGTCAATGCCTAGTTTTAATCTAGAGGAACTTAAGACGGGTAATCTAGTAAGCTCTCGATACTTTCCTAAGAAGGCTTTTCTTATAAATGTATGGGCTAGCTGGTGCTTAGAATGTACAAGAGAACACATGCTTCTAAAGAATATTCAACAACAAGGCATAGATATAATTGGTATAAATTATAAAGATAATCGGAGTGACGCATTAGGTTGGTTAGCAATTTATGGTAATCCATACCTATTTAATATTCATGACATAAATGGTGAACTAGGTCTTGAAATGGGGGTTTATGGAGTTCCAGAAACGTTTATAATTGACAAAAAAGGAATTATCATAGACAAATTTATAGGTGCAATTGATGAGCAAATATTTAAAAACAATATTCTTCCAAAAATCCAGAAAGCTAATCAAAATAAGTTTTAGTATCGTAATACTCTCATATTCATCGATAACAATCTCTGATTTACAGTTAGATGAAAAGTCACTATACAACTCCTTAATTAAAGAAGTCAGGTGTATGGTATGCCAAAATCAAAATATAGCTGAATCAGAGGCACCTCTGGCAGTTGATTTGCGAAACAAAATAAAAGAAATGATCAAAGATGGAAAAAGTGAAAGCGAAATAAAACAATTTATGGCTGATAGATACAGTAGTTTTATCTTATATGACCCTCCAGTGAATAAGCAGAATATAGTCTTATGGTTTGGACCATTATTGTTTATGATAATTATTACATTTCTATTATTCAAGAAGGGAGTGAGATAATGATTTTTGTTATATTCTCCCTAATTAGCATCATATATATTTTCTATTTATATAAAAACTATGGAGAGAAATCTCAAATCAACTTGAAAAATTTAAGGTTAGTCCTACCTCTCTTTGTCATTACTGCCGGATTAATTGTTGTTTTCCAGATAGACTCCGGCATTCACCTTAAAGATGAATATTCTAAATTATCCGAAAGGAATATGAAAATAAGAGAAAACATAAAAATCATAAAAAATAATATTCCAATTCTAGAGGAGCAGGTAAGAAATGAGCCAAACAATCTGAAAGGAAATATAATGCTAGGTAAGTCCTATATGTTAATTAATGAATTTTCTCAGTCTGCACAATTCTTTAAGAAAGCTATATCGATGAACAGTAATGATCCCGATTTATTATTAGATTATATATTTGTACTTAGAAAAATTGACGCAAAAAAAAATAAGCTCGAGATAATTAATACATACGAAAAACTCATTATAACTAACTATAACGATGTGAATGCTTTTAATATGTATCTTAATTACTTATTTGAAATTAATGATGTTGAAACAACTAAACTTGTTCTTAGCAAAGTTATTGAAAATCCAAATATTGTTAACAAAGATTCATACCAGAAAGCTCTAGATGACCTAAACAAAAACACACAAATCACTCATATGGTGAAGATAAAATTATCCGAGGATGTTATTTCAACTCTTCAGCAATCTAAAAATATTTTTTTTATACTACGATCAGATAAACAAGCTCCATTTGCCGTCAAACGGATGAAAAGTGCACAAATAGTTTCGGAGATTCTCATATCAGATAATAACATAATGATAAATAACACTGATCAATTACCTACAGAGGTTACTCTTCTCATAAAAACTAGTAATGAGGATTTTGTTAGCACTGAGATGAAAACTGTTTACCAGTCTGACTTGATAAGCCTTAAAAATTACGATAATACCGAGATTTTAGTAGATAAAATATTGATTAATTAATTATTTCTAATAAGTAATTCTATCATCGAAAACAAAACACTCGCCTTGCCAGTTTTTACTGTTTGGCTTTTCTCTTAGATAATTGATAATGCCACCATGCAGTTGATAGATTTTTTTATATCCTAGTTTTCTTAAAACCAGTGAAGCTTTTTCACACCTTATGCCACCTGTACAGAATATTCCTATATCTTTAGATTTTGCAGGCAACGAGAGCGTGTTAATTTTATTTTCTAGGTCACTAAAATTGTATAAATCTAGATTAATTGAATTTCTAAAACTACCCATTAGATACTCAAATTTATTCCTTGTATCAATGATAATTGTATCATTTAACATCAATTTATCCCATCTTGATGAATCAATATGCTCATGATCTAGTATCAGGTCCGGCTGTAAATGAAAACCTAGTTTAATAATTTCTCTTTTAATCTTAACTTTCAACTTAGTGAAAGCCATTCCATTAATCTTATCTTCGTTAAAAAAAACCTTACTAATTTTCAATCTTTTGAGGAGAAATTTTTTTGACTCTTTAATATTATCCTTGGTACCACATATATTTATATTTATCCCTTCAGGTGACAGTATTATAGTACCTTGAATATTTCTATCTGACATAAAACGCCAAATTTCTTTTTTTAAAACTTCTAATGATTGCAGTTTTATGAATTTGTAAAAACTCAATACATCTATTATTTTTTCTGACATATTGTCATCCCATCATACATTGTTAACATACAATGTCTTACGCGTTCATCACTCGCTATTATATCATTAAGTTTCCTAATAGTAGATGTACTTTCAGATTGATCACTATGATCAAGTACCTTGCCCTTCCAAACAGTATTATCTATAATTACCAGACCCCCTGGTTTGATCAATACCATCGATTTTTCATAATAATCAATATAGTTAGCTTTATCTGCATCGATAAACACGAGATCATATTCTTCTTTTTGACCTTCACCTAATAAATTATCAAGGGCCTCATTACCCTTATTTAGAATTAGTTCTATTTTATTATCAACACCAGCTTTCTTCCAAAAATCACGTGCTATTTTTGTATATTGTTCTGATGGATCAATAGCATATAATTTACCATGATCGACCATACCTTTGGCAATACAAATAGAACTATATCCAGTGAATACTCCTATTTCTATACACTTGCTAAATTTTCCTAATCTACATATGATTTCAATGAGTTTACCTTGACTAGATCCTATCTGCATTATAGATGCATCACCGAGTGATTTGGTAGCCTCCCTAAGATCACTCAGCGTTTGATCTTTTTCGTATCCAACAAGATCAATATAGTCTCTTAACTCTTTAGAGTTGAGTTGTATTTCTTTCAGGCGCATGTTATTGTCGCCGAGCTTCAAACTCAATTATTAACTCAATCTCATCCCCTACAAGTTCTTTTTCTAAACCATAACTCATCCCATAGTCGGATCTTTTAAAACTTGTACTCGCAGACACGCCCATTACCATGGGTTTACTAAGACCTATCCTGAACGGATATTGAGCTATTTTATTTATATTAAAATCAAGATTGATTGGTTTTGTAATACCCAGAAGCGTCAAATTACCCATAATTTGCCCAGGCGTGTCATTTAACGCATATTCCTTGACCTCAAAAGTCATCGTCGGATATTGATCCGTGTTTAGAAAATCTGGGCTTCTTAAATGAGAGTCTCTTTTGTCATGATTAGTGAAAACACTATCAGTATTAACGGTAATTGATAAATTTTTAACACTATTTGAGGATTCGTCATAAATAAAATCCCCCTCAATATGTTTGAATAAACCAAGAGTTTTGGAGTAACCTGCATGCTCCACTAAAAAACCAAGGCTAAAATGAGAATCATCTATTATGTATTTATCTTCATCGGCGAGTAGTTGTAGAGATGTAAATATTAATATTAAGAATGTAGTTAATCTAAGCATTATTCCTCCTGTATAACCATAAAATATCTTTCATAAACGAAAGTACTATGATTGATACACTAATTATACTAAGAAGTTCTATTAAAAAAAATGATAAAATTTCAAGATTACATATAATCAATGTAAAAGTAGTAACTACACATATAAATTTTCGTCTAAAACTCTCATAGAGCTCTGATCTCATCCAAACAAATATCTGCTTCATAAGGAGAAAGATATATCTGAATAATGGAATAATCCATAGAAAGTATAATTCATTATTAGAGATTGTGATTGATAGCACAAGTATGAATAAGAAAAGATTATCTACTTCTTGGTCAAACAAGAACCCAAACTCTGTAATTTGTCTATATTTTCTAGCAACATAACCATCTAACCAATCCATAATAAACACTAAAAAAGAAAAGAACGTGAAATATAATGAATAATATATATTATAAATATCATCTTTAAATATTACTAAAACTAGTAATGTGATCATAATGACTAATCGAGAATATGTAATATAATTTGCAATATTTACATTTCGTAAATTGAACTTATACATACTCATGGAGACTAAACACGCTGAAAATATTTGCAGAAAAATATTATAAGTAATAATTTCTCTTGATATTTCTACATCAATCATAATTGAAATAATCACAGTAGAGGTAATTATGGATAAAGACAAAAGTTTTAATAGTATACTTATCATAAATATTTATAATAGTATTCTATAAGCATATGAAAATATATAAAACAAAATCATACTGGATAAACAAAAAAAATAAAGGTTATTTTAAATCTGGTGAAATATCATCGATCAGTAGTACTGAGTTAGTTATAAAAACACTTTTTTCTGGTATTAGTTATGGCACAGAAAAATTAGTCTACTCAGGGAAAGTTCCAAAAAGTCAAAAAAATCTAATGAAGTGCCCTCATCAAGAGGGAGACTTTGGCAATGACATTAAATATGGATATATAAATGTTGGCAGAGTTATTGATGGAGATAAGTCATATTTGGGTAGCAATATCTTTTCGTTATATCCGCATCAAGATTACTATAAGATCGATCGTAATGAAGTGCTTGTCATCCCAAAAAAAATACCACTAACCCGTTGTTTATTGATCCCTAACCTGGAAACAGCCATAAATGCAATTTGGGACACATTACCGAGTGCTGGTGATCGAATTCTAGTGATTGGAGCTGGGATTGTTGGATTGCTTACAGCCTACCTTGTCAGTAAAGTTCCAGGTGTAAGTTTGTTTGTGGTGGATAAAGATCCATCAAAGAGTAACATTGCGAAAAAGTTAGGTTTGAAATTTCTTGATACGATCCCAAAAAAATTTGATGCGAGATTTATTTACGAATGTACAGGGGATCATAAAGTTCTGAATTCATTAAAGAATAATATTAATGTCAATTCTACTATATGTATCCTAAGTTGGTATGGAGATAAGAAATCAGAAATAGCACTAGGGGAGAATTTTTTTTCAAAGAGGGCTAGACTGATTATGTCTCAAGTATCAAAAATATCGCCAGCTCGTAGTGATATAACCAATCAAGATCGCAGAAAAATTGCACTAGACATACTATCAAACACCGATAGTGACCTAGATCATCTAATAGAAAAGAAGCATATTAATTTTAATATTTTAGATAAATTCTTCTCTGATAAAAAAAACCATAACAATTTTCTTTGTAAGGTTGTAAAATATTAAATCTATGTATACCGTCAAAGTAAGAGATCATGTATTTATTGCTCATAGTTTAAGACATCCGTCTTTCGGCAGAGCACAAAATCTTCATGGGGCTACGTATGTAGTAGATTTAATTATATCTGCGAGAAATTTACTTGAAAATAATATTGTAATTGATATAGATTTAGCAACACAAATTCTCAAAGAGTGCTTGGATAAACTTAATTTTAGAAACTTAGATGAAGAATCAGAGTTCAGAGAAGATCTCACCACAACAGAATTCCTAGCTGAATTTATTGTAAACTTGATAATTTCTAAACTTAAGGATCATTCACAAGGAGTATCTCATCTGCACTCTGTTAAAATAATACTGAACGAATCCCACGTAGCTTCAGCATCTTTTGAAAAATTATTTAAGTGAGGGAAGTATACTTCATTATTCCTGAGTTTGATAATTCCATAACAGGTGGCACCTTATATGATAAAAATATTTTGCTACACTTAAAGAAAAATCGAGTACTAATAAAGGAAGTGAGAGTTCCCTACAACATAAGCACAATATCATTGCATAAAAAAATTAACATTATCCCAAAAAGATCAGACATACTCCTTGATGGTTATCTAGCTAATAAAATTAAAATTAAAATAACAAATAGGTTAAATATACTTATCCATCACCCATGCTCTATGGAAGTATCAAATAATCAAATGTCTAATATAAACTTATATTTATCTGAAAGAAAAGCGTTTAACGATGCAGAATCACTTATTACGGTTAGTAAAACAATGAGAAAGGTACTATCGAAATATTTGGATACTTATAAAGATATTTGTGTAGCATATCCAGGTATAGACAGAAGATTTTATAACCAACAGATTGATAAAGAATCAAAGAATATCTTATCAGTTGGTAATGTCATCCCAAGAAAGGGATATCATATTTTATTTGAGGTGCTTGAGAGAGTTTCCGAGGATTGGACATTAACTATAATTGGTAATTATGATATGGATCGAAACTATTATGAATATTTAAAAAAGTTGATAATAAAAAATAAAATGAAGGATAGAATAAAATTCTTGGGTAGTGTGAAGCCTGCTCAGATGATAGCTGAGATAAAGAAATCCAAATTTTTTATTTCGTTGACTGAATATGAGGGTTTTGGGATGTCTATTGCAGAATGTGCGGCTGCAGGTCTTGAAATTATTACAACCGATCTCCCTGTATTGCGAGAAGTATTAAGTAATTATTCTATTGATTTTGTTGATCTTAAAAACCTAGACAACATTAGTAAAAAAATAAATGAAAAATTATCACGCAATTCAGTAGATGTTAAAAGTCAAAATACACTTTATACCTGGTCAGATGCAGCGAAAAAAATAAGAAAAAGCTTATGAAAAAAGATCATTTTACTAGTACATGGCTAGCCTTAAGGGAACCGTATGATATTTTATCCAGAAATAAAAATTTAAAAAAATTTATTAGACAATCCGATAGGATACTTGATATTGGAGCAGGAACTGGTGCTTTCAGTAGATGGTGCTTGGCGAACAATATATTTTTTGAGAATATGATGCTACTTGATCATGACCAAAGGTTATTAAATAATACTCAGAGGATCACCTCAAGATTTTGCAAGAATAGAAAACTCATAATAAAGAAAGTATCAAAAAAAGAATTCAAAGTTGAGGATCCAGTTAGTAATTTAACTTTTGGATTTAAAACATTAAATAAAGACCTAAGTTTATCAATCAATTTAATAAACAACTTTGATGTATTAAGCATGTCAGCATTAATAGATTTATTGTCGTTTAATTACCTAAAAAAACTGTTCAATAAGATCAAATGTGACAAAGTTATCGCTATGACATTATGTTTCAACGGTAAGATAAATTGGAATGACAAAAACTCTTATGACAAATATATAGTAAATGAATTTAATAGAGAGCAACAGAGTATCAAGGCAGGTGATATATCACTGGGTTATAGAAGTATCGATAAAGTAAAACAACTATCAAAGAAAAAAAAATTCAAAATTACAATTTATGATTCATCATGGAGGTTATTATCTAATACTGATGATAACAAAAACTTTCATCATAAATACCTTGAGACCTTATATAAACCTCTGAAAAGAAATAAGTATACTGATAATAAAATACTTGAAAAATGGTACATTTCAAAAATAAAATTGATCAATAGTGGCTCTCTTGAAACTAGAGTAGGTCACAATGATATTATTATTGAGACATAAGTAGTGAAATGAAAAATATTTTAAAGTATATACTTTCTTTTGGTTTACTGTACTACGTCATTGCAACATATGGTAAGGATATACAGAAAACACTCAGTGTAATAAACTATCAATATATTTTACTGGTTTTGTTAATAAGTTTTTTTCAATACATCTTATCTGCATACCGATGGATGTATATCTCATCTAAAAATGGCACTGAGATGAACTTTTTTTATTGCCTTAGATTTTATTATATCTCTAGCTTTATTAATAATGTTCTACCGGGTGGAGTTGCTGGTGATATATACAGAGCTTATTGTGCTCGTGAATCTACTCACAGGGTAATTAACCTCAGTAAATCAGTACAAGGCATTGTTTTCGAGAGATTGTCAGGACAAATCATGATGTTCTTTATCTTCCTTTTTTCACTAACACTATTTTTCCTTTTCAACGAAAAGTATCTTGCATTTTTTTATACTGTTATACCAGTCACATTAGCTATTTTGATATTTTATTTTATTATTAAAAAAATCTACTTTAATAAAATTCGTTCTAATGAAATTATGCTTAATTTTAAAAGAATATTCTCAGGAATAATCTTTTGGAATCACACCATAATATCGTTTTTTGTAGTACTTTCTTATATTATAATTTATATAATTTCAGCGGAAGCTATAGGTCTTTCTATAGATTATTTTTCATTCTTTGTGTTTACTCCTATTATATTGTTTTCTATGACATTACCAGTTAGCATTGGTGGATGGGGAGTCAGAGAGGCGACAGCTTTATTGATTGCATTTTTGTTAGGATTGTCAGCTTCATCCAGTATTAGCGTTGCAATAATGTACGGCATTCTAAACCTTCTCTGTTCTTTGCCAGGGCTATATTTTCTTTTATCAATTAGAAAGTGATATCACATAAGATATCAGGACCCATTCTATGATATTTGACCTGTCTATAATTTAATTCCGGAATATTTTTATGTACTTTTATAAGGAAGCTATTTTTACCAGACCCTAATATTATCGGACACATACAAATTTGTAATTGATTTAAAAAACCACTATCAAAAAATCTAGATAATAATGATCCACCACCCTCAACAAAAATAATCTTTTTATTTAATTTATGTAATAAATTCTTTAGATCATTAAACTTAAAATATCCTTTCTGGAGGGGAAGGGAAAACACATGATCATTATTATTTTTGATTTTAGATGAGATAATTTTAAATCCTAAGCCATCCTTATTGGAGAATACATTATATTTATTGTCTAATTCATTTTTTTTGTCTAGTATTAATCTCATTGGATTATTTCCTTTGACTAATCTAGCTGTTAGTTTTGGATCATCTTTCTGTACTGTTTTTGAACCTACAATTATCACATCGCTAATACACCGTAGCATATGGACGTGTTCCAGATTTTCTTTAGAACTAATATATTTTGATTCACCAGTTTTAGTAGCTATGAAACCATCTAGACTCTGTGCTAGATGACCAATAAAATAAGGAGTACTATCAGCAAAGATTAATCTCAAATACATATTGATCATACTTTCAATATGTTCTTCACAAGAGAAGTTTTTTTTAACCAATCTTCTTTTAATAATGGAAAATGTGCACATAAGGTTATGTTTATTAGTAATATATTTTATCGTATACGTTTTTTGCTTCTTTCTATGAGAAAGTTGATTTTTTGCTTGCAAAACTATTTGCCAAGCATCTTTTTTTGTTATATTAATATTATGAGGTTTTTTGTTTGATGAGTTCATTGAGAAATATTTTGTTTGATGTGATATTGGGCGCTCTTATACTTACTCCACTTTTGATATTTATTCATCTTACTTACAGTTACTTTTCTAATTACAGCCCGATACCTTCAATATATTATTTTTACGTATCTATGGCTTTTGGTCCAGTATATTTGATAATCAATCTTTATTTGACGGGCATAATTGCGAGATTTTTCAGCGAAAAAGTGAGATAACTGGTTTACAATATTGTTGGATTAGGTGCGTCTCCATAAACCTCATCTGGATCAAATACTTTCTCTTTTTCAGTAAAATCTAGTCGTATTTTATTCTTATCGACTGTAACTACTCTATAAAAACAGGAGTTATAGCCAACATGGCAACTAGCTTGACCTTTTACATCAACTTTCAACCAAACACAATCTTGGTCATCGTCTATCATGATTGACTTAACTTCTTGAATGAATCCACTAGTTCCACCTTTATGCCATACACATTTTCGACTCCTACTATAGTAATAAGCCTCTTTCTTTTTAATAGTGAGCTCCAATGCCTCTTTATTCATATAAGCATGCATTAGGAGATTCCCTGTCTTAAAATCAGTCGTTACAACGGGTATTAGTCCATTATTATCAAACTTTGGACAGAGGTCTTGACCTTCCTCTACTTGTTTAATTGACTTTCTTTTTTCAAACATATCTACCTTTTCTCATTTTAGACTTGTATATAAACGTTTTTCCACAATAATAACACTCAATTTTACCATCTTCATCACGGATGTTGAGGTACACTTTTGGATGCGCACCTGTTTCAGCATCTCCCACACATGCTACAATATTTACATCATCATCCACAACCTTTATGTTTGATATTTTCATAATTCAGAGGGATGAAAAATCTCCAAGTTTCATGAGTCTTTCCCTGAATTTCTCTTTTATTTCTTCTGATAGATATTTCAGTCCAATTGCCCTTTTCATACCCTCGATATTCTTCAGATCAACAAATAGAAGTTGAGATATTTCAAAAATAGACATGCTACTATCATCACGTTTGGACAGCTCTACTGAATCACCTATATTAATACTACCTGTCTCTTTTACTCTCATATATGATCCAAGTAAACCACTTTGTGAGAATAATTTTGGAAATTCTCTACTGTTCATTTTGATCCCGATTTTATAGCAAGGTATTCTTGGTTGTGAGATTTGTAAGAGTGTTGTACCTATTTGATATTCATCGCCAATAAATACGTCGTTCTCATCAAAGTTATCTATAGTAAGGTTTTCTCCTACTAACCCAAATTCTCCGAAGGATTTTTTCATGATATCAGACCAATGGGAATAATGTGTATGAGAGTAAGCGTATACAGCTTTGTCATAACCGCCATGCACCTGGAGATCAGCCTGTCGATCCCCCTCTATTCCTAGTTGCCCAACTTCAACCTCTTTATTAACAGGCGTCTTGTAGATACTTGTGATAAGCTCTTTGCCATTAAAAATTATTTTTTTTGGTTCCGATATATTTATTGATAAAAGCTTCATAAATATTAAAATACTACATCAAATTAATTTTAAGAATAACTCAAGATGAATATATATACAATTAATTGGATTCTTTTACTTATTCTATCAGCGATATGGGGAGGAGCATTTACTCTAAATAAATATTCCCTAGAAGTTTATACTCCAGAGATTATAGTTGCTGGTAGATTGATAATTGGAGCATTACTCCTTTTTTTTATACTACTAATAAGAAATGGGTCAATTACTATAGAGGCAAAAGACTGGAAATATTATAGCTTTATGAGTATTGTAGGAATAGTGGCACCTTTCCTACTGATCTCATATGGTCAAATAGGCATTGACAGCTCACTAGCTGGAATACTAATGGCTACAATGCCAATATCTACCATATTGTTATCACATATTTTTCTAGATGATGAATTTCTCACGAAAAAAAAGATAGTAGGTTTCGTAATTGCTTTTTTCGGAATTATTATTCTAATTATGCCAGAAATATTTCTACTACCCAGCGTGTCTGAAAATATACTATCAGAGGTGATGGTCATGAGTGGGGCGATACTGTATTCATGTTCTGCAGTCTATGGAAAAAAGAATAAAGTTACTGATCCTCTCAACGCATCGACTGGAACAATACTATATTCTGCAGTGATAATGTTTATATATCTGTTTTCATTTGATACACCGCTCAACAGCGAGATATCCTATCCTCACCTGATCAGTATTTTAATGCTAGGTATTTTTTGCACTGCTATCGCCACTATCATCTATTTTCAAATTCTTCAAACATCCGGTGCATCATTCATATCAATAATGAATTACTTGATTCCAATTTGGTCCATTTTCTTTGGTGTAATATTCCTCAATGAGGGAGTTTTTATCAATTATCTTATAGGTCTATTAGTTGTAATCTACGGAATTAAACTATCGCAAAGCGATTTTAAAAAAGCTTAGACATATCTATTTAAAAGCCCTTGAGATTATATATACTGAAATAATATAAATTTATTTGGAGGTTAATATATGTCTATCAAAGATAATGACAAGGTTGAAATTGAGGCAGCAACATTTCAAAGAATCTTGAATCACTTGAGAGATAATCCAAATGTGCAGAATATAGATTTGATGAATTTAGCAAATTTTTGCAGAAATTGTATATCTAAATGGTATTCTGAAGAGGCTAAAAAACTAGGTCAAGAGATCGATTATGATGCTGCTCGTGAATATATATACGGCATGCCATATGATGAGTACAAAAAACAATACCAAAAACCCGCAACCGAAGAGCAGCTAAAAAAATTTAATGAGAACAAAAATAAAAATTAAGAAACATACGCCACTCACAGATAAGGAGCTACTTCGTTTCAATAAACATATACTGCTGGATGATATCGATGTGGAGGGACAAGCTTTGCTCAAGGAAAAGCATGTTGTGTTAATTGGCTTGGGTGGCCTTGGATCGCCTATTGCTTACTATCTAGCATCTTCAGGGATTGGCCAAATTACACTTGTAGATGATGATACTATTGATGTAACTAATCTACAGAGACAAATACTCTATAGTATGGATGATCTCGATAAGAAAAAAGTAGATATAGCTAAAATAAAGATGCAGAAACTTAACTCCGATATGAAGATAAACGCAATTAGCGAACGATTAGCGAGTAACTCTGATGTTAATTATCTTCATGATGTAGACCTCATCATTGATGCTACTGACAATTTTAAAACGAGATCACTAATAAATAAAATATCTCTGGACAATAGAATTCCACTTATTATGGGGGCCGCTATACAATTTAGTGGACAGATAATTGTTTTCCGTAACGATCTCACAGATCAACCATGTTACAATTGCTTGTATGAGAATGTATCAGAGAGTAATGCTTGTGTTGACTCCGGAGTATTTGCAGCTTTAACTGGTGTTGTAGGATCTATGCAAGCTTCAGAGTGCATAAAAATTCTTCTAGATATTGGCGAACGATTGGAGAGTAGACTCCTAACGATCGATTTAAAGAATAATGATTTTAGAATTATCAAACTGAATAAAGACAAGCAATGTAAGGTGTGTGATGATAAATGATAAATTAAAAAGATCATTCGAATATCTTCGGATATCGCTCACAGATAGATGTAATTATCGCTGTTCATATTGTATGCCAAAAGATATATTCAATAGTGATTATAAGTATCTTAGGAAATCTGAATTACTCACTTTTGAGGAAATATTATCTTTTATTTCAATTTTAACGAATTTCAACTTGAAGAAAATAAGACTTACAGGAGGAGAACCTCTGCTTAGAAGAAATATAGAAAATTTAATTGGAAAAATAAAAGGTTTGGGAATTGATCATGTTGCACTTACAACTAATGGGGCTCTTTTAAATTATAACAAGGCAGAGCTGCTTAAAAAAAATGGGTTAGATAGTGTTACAATCAGTCTTGATTCTCTTAAATGCTCAATTAATAGAAAAATAAATCCTCATTCAAATATCAGCAAAGTTATTGACGCAATATATATAGCAATTGATGTTTTTGGATCTGCTAAAATCAATGTTGTTGTTATGAAGAACATTAATTCCCAAGAAATATTAGATATTATCAATAAGTTTAAGAATCTGAATGTAGAAATAAGATTTATAGAATTTATGGATGTAGGGGAGACCAATGAATGGAATTTAGAAAAAGTTTACTCATCTGAAAGTATATATAATGATATATCTAGACATTATACATTAACTAAGTTAGTGGATGAAAAAAATTCGACATCTACTAAATGGCAACTTAAAAATTTAAGTGCAAAAGTTGGGTTTATTTCCTCTATTACGCGACCTTTCTGCGGATCTTGTAATAGAGCTAGATTATCAGCTGATGGATTTTTTTACACGTGCTTGTTTGCAACACATGGATATAATGTGTTAAAGAGATTGCGGTCAAGTTCTAGTGAGTTAAAATTAAAAAATGATATTCAAGATATATGGTCTAAGAGAATAGATCAATATTCCGTTCTCAGAAAAACACACAGAATAGGAAATGATCGCGAGAACAAGATTGAAATGTCATACATTGGAGGCTAGTGAGTTGAGCTCTTGTTATTAGATAATAAGTTATGATTTTTAGTTTATTTGGCTATATATTTTATCTTATAGCAGTAGTTGCCGGATACTTTGCTGCTTACGGAATACTGATTCAGGTTTTCCCGGATTATGGCGTCTTTCATGTAATTGTCGGTAGCGTAGTAAGTTTGATGTTCTTTCCACTCATTCCACTTTACCCAGGTATAGTGTTAGGCGATTGGTCTCTAGCAGTTATATGTTATCTCTCAATTCTGATTGGCGTTATACTCACGAAACAAGGAAGCAAAGTTAAATAGCTCGATTATTGGATCAACATACAATATTTGTTTGATAATAAGGAGATTTATACTATTATACAAATCACATCATGAATATTTGTGTTAGATATTTTGCAAGCATTAAAGATGATATGGGTATAGGTATTGCGAACATTCAAGTTAATGATGATATGACAGTGGGCAAACTATTCGAGCAGCTTACTGCAGACAAACCATATAGTGGTATTGTACTGATGGCAGTTAATCATGAATATGTTAATAGCTCATATAAACTAAAGGATGGTGATGAGGTGGCTTATTTCCCTCCTGTAACCGGTGGTTAAAATGAAAATTAAAATTTTAGATGAAAAATTCGATCCATGGCAAGAAATTGTAGAGTTCAAGAGAAATGAATTACAGAATAACTCAAATATAGGTGCTTCTTCTGTTTTCTTAGGTACCGTAAGAGATTTTAATGACGATGAAACAGTAGAGAGTTTGTTCCTTGAGCATTATCCAGATATGACAGAGAAATATTTGTCAAAAATTGTAGAGGATGCGATAAAAAAACATAAAATCTTTGATGGACTTGTTATACACAGAGTAGGAGAGTTAAAACCAACTGACCCTATTGTTATAGTTGCAACTTGGTCAGAGCACAGAGATAGTGCATTTGATGCAACGAGAGATATAATGGAAGCTCTTAAGTCCGAAGCACCATTTTGGAAAAAAGAGAGTAATGAAAAGGGTTTCAGATGGGTTCAGCAAGATAAACAAGCGACAGTTGATAATGTTGAAACCTAGAAAAGTCATACTAGCCTATTCAGGCGGCCTGGATACTTCAGTGATCGCTAAATGGCTGATGGAAAAGTATGAATGTGAAGTCGTTACATTCACAGCAGATATCGGCCAAGGTGATGAAACGAAGGATGCAAGACAAAAAGCAAAAAAACTTGGTATAAAAAAAATCTATATAGAGGATCTAAAAGAGGAATTTGTAAAAGACTATGTTTATCCAATGCTCAGAGCTAATGCAGTATATGAAGGAGAATATTTTCTTGGTACCTCAATTGCGAGACCTCTGATAAGTAAAAGACTCGTAGAAATTGCTAAAAAAGAGAGGGCTGACGCAATTTGTCATGGATCTACAGGTAAAGGTAATGATCAGGTTAGATTTGAGCTATCCGCATACGCCCTAAACCCAAAAATTAAAATTATTGCACCATGGAGAGAATGGGCATTTTCCTCCAGAAAAGATTTAGTAAGATATGCTCGGATGAATAAAATTAGCATTGATTTTGATCAAGGTAAGAAAAGTCCATATTCAATGGACGCAAATATATTGCACACATCTTATGAAGGTGGAATTCTTGAGGATCCATGGAGTGAACCTGAAGAAAAAATGTGGCTTAGAACTTCTTCGATTGCATCTGCGCCAGCTAAAGCAGATACAATTACCCTGGAGTTTGAACGTGGGGACGTGATTAAATTAAACTCTAGAAAAATGTCACCTGCTAAGATATTTGCAAAACTCAATTTAATTGCTGGTAAACATGGCATTGGTAGGTCAGACATAGTTGAAAATAGATATGTCGGGATAAAGTCACGTGGTTGTTATGAGACGCCTGCTGGAACGATTTATGCAAAGGCTCATAGAGCTATTGAGTCAATTACACTAGATAGAGAATTACTTCATCTAAAGGAAGATTTGGTTAATCGTTACTCTAGATTAATCTATAATGGGTACTGGTTTAGCCCAGAAAGAAAGAGTTTACAAACAATAATTGATCAATCACAGGAAAATGTTTCTGGCTCAGTAAAGATCAAACTTTTAAAAGGTAATGTTATAGTTTGTGGAAGACAATCACCAAACTCTCTTTACAGCGAGGATTTGTCTACTTTTGAAAAAGATTCTGGCAATTATAATCAAAAAGATGCTGAAGGTTTTATAAAAATCAACGCTCTTAGATTAAAAAATAAACCTTAGTCATTTATACTATCTAATTTCACAGTAAATTGCAGATTGTCCTTGCGATACTGTTTTATCATTACAGGAATCAAATCATGATCTATAGCATACCAAGTAAGTGTGCTTCGCTTATTATCTTTGATAATTCGTTTGACCACAATGCACTTTGTATCACCAAAAATAGTTGATATCACGTCTAGAGATTCTTTGCTAAACCTGTACTCTCTCACTCTTCCTTTATCCAGAACCGTATATACTTGATTATATTTTCCAGACTTAATTTTATTTTTATAATCTAGCTGTACAGAGAGTCTATCGTGGACATTTTTGAGATACGGGTGATATAAAGTCTCATTTTGATCGTTTTTCTCAACGATAGTGCTAGATTGTTTCGTTTCATCTCTGGAGATTTTTGTCAGATATGTCTCATATGTATCTTTTTTTTGTCTTGAGAAAGAGTACTCCTCTGAGATGATTCTATTGTCTAAAATCTTGAATATTGACATTTCTTTTCTAATGTCTTTCTTAAATTTAAAAATTCCAGATGTCGAACTATATACTTCAAATACTGATTTACCATTACTTTTGTAAAAGGAGTTTATTGTTTTAGCAAATTGTATATTACCTTTCGTAATTACATAACTGTGCTTGCTCACTAGATCCATGGAAAAAACATTATTTGCATTTACAAAATTAAATACGAGAACAATAATTGGAATCACGTAGGTTAAGATCCTCTTCATAAATACCTTATTGGTTCTTTTTCCAGTACGCCCCTGAAATTAAAATATTTACCATTCTTTTCAATGAGCTGTTCACTAAACCATCTCATTGCTATAGGCAGTATTTGATATTCTATATTATGGACACTTTTTTTTAATGAAGATACTGTATCAGACTCTTTAACTTCAATCACTCCTTGAATAAAAACAGGTCCTTCATCGAGTTTCTCTGTAACAAAGTGAACTGATGCACCATGTAGACTATCACCTGACTGAATAACGCGTTTATGAGTGTCTAAACCTCTGTGTTTAGGTAGCAATGATGGATGTAAATTTATTATTTTACCATCATGATGTTCTACAAAGTATTTCGGAAGAATTTTCATAAATCCAGCTAGAACAATTAAATCAATATTATATTTTTTAATATCAAGTGAGATATCCTCATAACCATAGACATCACTAATTATTTTCGTTGAGATATTTCTCTCATGTGCATATCTTAGACCCTCAGCTCCGGGGTTATCTGTAATTACAGTGTGAATATGTATATTTTGTAAGAAACCTGAATCAACTTTCTGAATGATGTTTTTCAGATTTGATCCATTTCCTGATAGAAATATTTGACAATTCAATTTACTCATAAATTATTTTTGATCGAGACTCTTTAGTGATGTTGCCTATTTCAAATATTTTATAATTTAATTTATCACAATCTTTAATCACACTATCTTTGTTTTTTTTATCTACCACAATTATCATACCGATCCCACAATTAAAAGTTCCAAGCATATCTTGATCACTAAGATTAGCTTTATCTTGAATTAATTTAAAGATATTTTGCCTCTTCCATGAATCAATCTTTATCAATGCACTTCTCCCATCAGGTAATATCCTGGAGAGATTTTCTGTAATTCCACCTCCAGTGATGTGAGCACAACCTTTAAGCCTATCTCTAATTTTTCTAATAATATCACTGTAGATTTTTGTAGGCCTAAGCAATGTATTTCCGATTTTTGATTTATTGAACATCTGATTTAGAGAAAGTAATTTTTTTGCAACTAATTTATTAACGAGTGAATACCCATTGGAGTGCAAACCACTCGACTCAATACCTAAAATAATATCATTTTGCATGATTCTTTTAGTATTAATAATTTTGCTCTTTTCTATAATCCCAATACAAAATCCTGCTAGGTCATATTCATTACCCTTATAGAAACCTGGCATTTCAGCTGTTTCACCACCAGCAAGAATGACATTAATCTCTTCACAAGCTTTTTTTATACCAAGTAACACTCTCTGATGAAATTTTACATTAATTTTACTAGTTGCTAAATAATCCAAGAAAAGAATAGGGTCTGCTCCGCATGTTATTACATCGTTAACACACATTGCTAGTAGATCTTGACCAATACCAGAGTGTTTGTTCAATTTCATTGCAATTTTAAGCTTAGTCCCTACGCCATCTGTACCACATACTATAACAGGGTTAGGATATTTTTTAATATCTACTTGATATAAGCTTGCGAATCCGCCAATTATTGACAGAATTTGACTATTCTTTGAACTACCGCCCTTTTTTAGAGGACTGATCAGATTTTCTGCGGCTCTTATGTTTACGCCTGAATTTATATACGTCAGCTTTTTCTTTATTTTTTTCATAGTTTATTGGCTTGAGATATAATTATATATTAATCTATGAGTCTATACACAAAATTATATGGATAAAACTAGCAAACACGATCAGATTCCAATTAACTTCTCGTTTTGTAACAAAAAAACTCTTGAAAATTACATTGCAGGAAGTAATCAACAATTAATTGATGTTTTAAAAATATTTGCTGAAAATAATACGGGACAACTAATCTACTTGTACGGCAAAAAATCAACTGGAAAATCACATCTTTGTAAAGCGGTCTGTGAAAGAATTATTGATAATAAAATCTACATAGATCAGAGTAATTTTAAGCTATTGAGTGATATTGACATCCACAATACTAAATACCTCATCATCGATGACTTCGAGGAAATATTAAAGATGGGAAATACTGAGGATTTACTTTTTTATTACATAAATGAGTTCATACTGTTGAAAAAATCAATTTTGATTTCTACAGTCAAATCAACAGAAGAGATAGATTTTACAAAAAATGATCTCAAGTCCAGGCTTAAGTCAAATTTAATATTTAGTATTAATGAGATTAGTGATGATCAAAAAATAGAAGTTGTAAAAAAGATTACTAAAGAGATAGGTTGGACTATAGATGAGAATGTATGTCAGTATATTATGAATCATTATCCAAGAGATCTGTTTTTTCTTTGTAATGTTCTTAAGAGCTTGGATGAAAATTCACTAGCACTTAAAAAAAAGGTAACTGTACCATTTGTAAAGAGTATTATTCAAAGAACTTATGATTAAATGGATATCAACTTTTATTTTTCATGCATATGCTAGCAAATCTTTTACCGTAATTTATACAAATCTCTTTTTCATCTTCAGAAATATCTGATGAATTTTTTAAAGCTACATGAGTAGGTCCATATGGAGTACCTCCAGATAGAGTCGAGTTAAGTTTATTTTCACTATATGGAACTCCAACTATGATCATTCCATGATGTATAAGTGGTAACATCATACTTAATAAAGTAGTCTCTTGACCACCGTGCATGCTTGAAGTTGATGTAAATACACCAGCTGGTTTGTTGATAAGTGTTCCATTGAACCACTCTTCTGTTGTTGAGTCGATGAATTCTTTCATAGGAGCTGCCATGTTTCCAAAATGAGTAGGACTTCCTACAATTAGACCATCACAACTAGCAAGATCAGATTTTTCAACAAGGGGATCATCGTCGTTTTTACTATCTACAGTTCTTATTCTTGATTCAACGCCTTTAGTAGTCTCTATCCCACGTGATATTAATCGTGCCATTTTTTTCGTTGAGCCATTTCTAGAATAATATATAATAAGAATGCTTGTCATATTTGATAGCATATTCTATATACGGGAGAAAATAAACGCTAAAGTTATTGTAAGAAGATGAAAATTATATCCTATTTCTTAATAATACTACTACAAATTTTCAGTGTAAACTTTGCTATGTCAAATACGCTTGAAGAAAAATCATCAGCACTAATTAAAGAAGCAAAATCTACTAACAAGATTGCGATTAAACTAAAGAACGAGTGGAGAGATGTTCGAAAACTCATCAAAAAAGCATCTAAAGCTCATGCAGATAAAGACTATAAAAAATCAATAAATTTTGCTGAGCAAGCTCTAAATCAAGCAAAAATGTCAATTGAGCAACATAATAAACAAAAAGGTAACTATAGATTTTTAGATGATTAGACGGTCAGCGAAGAATCGTTGATGAACTCGGATGCTACCTCTCGTTTCTCTTCTTCGTCCCTTCTTTTGAGTGTTATATTCTTATTCTCTGTCTCTTTTTGACCGATTATGAGTATATTTGGGATTCCTATCAGCTCCCAGTCAGCTAATTTATTACCAAGTTTAAGATCACGATTATCGTGTATGACATCTACTCCGTTATTTTTGAGAGCTTTGTAAATATTTTCAGTATATTCCCTGATTCCTGTATTCTTTTTAGAATCAAGTTCAATTAACGCAACTTGAAATGGACTCATTGTCTTAGGCCAGATTATACCTTTATCATCATAATTCTGCTCTATAGCTGCTGCCACAACCCTACTTATTCCAATACCATAGCAACCCATAAAAACATCATTGATTTTTGAATTCTCATCTGTAAATCTCAAATTCATTGGTTTAGAGTATTTCGTGCCAAGTTTGAAAATATGACCAACCTCGATTCCTTTTTTAAGTGTCATACCACTTTTACCGACAATTTTTTCTAAGTTTTCTTCTTGATATTTCTCTTTCGCTATCTCAATATTCATACCATTATTTGAATCATCTAAGAGAAGATCATCTTCACCGGTATTTGCTATAACATGGAATTCATGTGATTCACTTCCACCAATATTTCCACTGTCCGCATCTACCATTGTAAAATCCAACATAAGCGAATTAAAAATATTTTTATAAGCCTTCATATATTTAGAATATGAAATATCCAGACAACTGGCGGATGCATGAAATGAGTATGCATCTTTCATTATGAATTCTCTGGATCGCATTACTCCAAACCTCGGTCTTATTTCATCTCTGAATTTCGTTGATATTTGAAATAAATTAATAGGTAATTGCTTATAGCTAGATAAATCTTGTCTCAAAAGATCAGTAATGACTTCTTCAAATGTTGGACCAAAACAGAATTCTCGCTCATGTCTATCTTTAAATCTCAAAAGTTCTGGTCCATATTCACTCCATCTCCCTGACTCTTTCCATAGTTCATTAGGTTGTATAAGAGGCATCAAGATTTCTCTGCAATCAATTCTGTTTAATTCGTTTCTTACTATATCCTGAATTTTATCAATCACTCTAAGACCTAACGGTAGCCAAGTATATTGACCCGATGACAGTTTACGAATCATACCAGATTTTATCATAAGCTTATGACTGACCACCTCTGCATCTGAGGGGTCACTTTTCACTGTAAAAATTGGAAAATTTGAGGTTTTCATTGTTATTTTATTATAAATTTTAAATTATCATTTTAGTTTAACATGAATATGGTTATTATATATAAAGCTAATTAATCGCGAATGTAGTAGATGTTAAATTTTTTCAAGGACTGGTATAACACTCATCTGACTGATCCAAATCAAGTAGCACTTGCATTGCTGATTTTTTTTATTACTCTAATCACCTATATATTGCTAGCGACTGTTGTTCCAATTCTTGTTGCAATAATTCTAGCTTATATGTTAGAGGGAATAGTAAAAGCGATTTCAGATAAATATAATCTAAAACGGATTAGCGCGGTCTTATCTGTTTACATATCTTTTTTGATTCTATCATTTATGACAGTTATAATTCTTGTGCCCTTAATGCTTAATCAGATTTCACTTTTCATTAAGTCATTACCATCTATGCTAGAACGTGGCAAGGATATACTTCTTAGTTCTGGCAATAGTCAGTTTAGTTTATTTTCACAAAGTCAAATATCAGAGATTTTATCTGCCATAAATTCAGAAATTACGATGTTAGGTTCCTCGATTATTTCTTTTTCACTATCTTCCGCAGGTAGTTTAATAGAGACTATAGTTTATATTATTATTGTTCCGATTATGATTTTCTTTTTGCTGTATGACAAGGAAAGAATTAATGATTGGTTTAAGAAGTTCTTTCCTGAAAAGTTAGATCTCTCTAGAAAGGCGTATGCAGAATTAGATCTCAAGCTTGGTAATTACATAAGATGCAAATTGATAGAAATTATCATAGTTTGGGTTGCATCTACTTTCTTTTTCGCGATTCTAGGTTTAAATTACTCCTTGCTTCTAGGATTTTTATGCGGCATATCTGTTATTATTCCATACGTTGGGGCTATTGCTGTGACAATTCCTATAGTGATTGTAGCTTTCTTCCAGTGGGGGACATCATCTGATTTTTGGTACGTAATTATAGCCCATACTTTGATTCAAATTATTGATGGTAATGTTGTTGTACCAGTATTATTTTCTGATGCTGTAAACCTTCATCCGTTAGCAATTCTTATATCTATTCTTTTTTTTGGTACAATCTGGGGAATATGGGGTGTTTTTTTTGCAATTCCACTTGCCGTTCTGTTTAATACGCTACTAACTATCTGGCCTAGAGTCGAAATAAAATCATGAACAACAATTCTCATATTAAAGGTAGCATGGTAGCAATAGCGACTCCTATGCTGCTTAATGGTGAGATTGATTATAAGTCACTAGAGAGACTTATTGAATTTCATATTTTAAATAAAACTGACGTAATTGTCTCTGTGGGGACAACTGGTGAATCAGCTACTCTTGATTTCAAAGAGCATGAGAGTGTCATTAAAAAAACTCTTGAAATAGTGAATGGTAGATTACCAGTTATTGCTGGCACTGGGGCAAATTCAACATCTGAAGCAATAGAGTTAACAAAAAAAGCTAAAGAGCTAGGAGCTGATGCCTGTCTTCTAGTCACGCCATATTATAATAAACCAACTCAAAATGGCCTATATGAGCATTATAAAAAAATAGCTGATTCTGTTCCCATACCCCAAATCTTATACAATGTTCCTGGTAGGACCTCTGTGGATATGTTGCCTGATACTGTTTACAGATTATCCAGTCACCCAAACATTATAGGGATAAAAGAAGCTACAGGTGCAGAGGATAGATCAAGAGAATTACTTGAAAAATGCTCGGAAAATATTTCAATATTCACCGGTGATGACAAAACCTCTATGAGAGATATGTTGCTTGGCTTCATGGGAAATATCTCAGTAACCGCTAATGTAGCACCTAATCAGATGCATAGGATGTGCAAAAGTGCGATTAATGGAGATAAAAATGAAGCAGAAAGAATCAATAATACAGTTGATACTCTCCATGACTCATTATTCCTGGAATCCAATCCTATACCTACAAAGTGGGCGTTGAACAATATGAGTCTAATAGAGAAGGGAATTAGACTCCCATTGACATGGTTGGACCCAAAATATCATAAAGTTCTGGAGGATGCTATCATAAATAGTAAAGCTAAGGAGGAAAATCTTAGTGTATAATTTTAATCCATTCATATTTACTTTGTTAGTAATATTCTTATCAGGTTGCGCATCAGTAACAGAGTATGTATCAGATTTAACTGCACCTGAAAGAGAAGATCTAGTCGTTTACAAAAGAGACAGTCAATACCAAGATACACAATTCGACCTCGAAGTTCCACCTGACCTTATAAGTCCAAGAGAGAGAAATGCTCTTGATATTCCAGATTTTGTCAAAAATAATGAAGCCAAGCTTTTCACTGTAGATACAAAGCTAGAAAATATTGAATTAATTAGAAATGGAAGAGATTCGATGTTATCGCTTAAAAATATAGAAAAAAGAGTTTTATGGGATAAGCTTGTTAGCTTTTGGAGATCAGAGGGTTTTGGACTTAGTCAAAGGGATTACACGCTTGGATCAATTAAGACTGTATATCTAGAAAACCTCAGTGAAGCACAACTGGGTACAATTCAAAGATATGTTGGAAGGTATGTACCATTACTAGTCTCTCCGGAAACAAGAGATAGTTTTAAAACTCGAATCCTTGAGCAAGATGAAAAAATCAATATTTTAGTCACACATTATGGGAAAGAATATATGTCAGATGGAGAGACAGAGTTTAGATGGCAAAATCGGCCAAGAGATCCTGAGATAGAATCTGAGATGCTTTCTAGGCTATATATATTTTTGGGTGGTGAAGAGGCTAAATCAAGAGGGTATAATGTTGTTAAATCAACAGGACTGAGAAATAAAGCCTCCTTGAATATAGATGAAAATGGCATTCATACTTTATTTATTTCTGACATTTATGAGAGAGTTTGGCCTCAGACTATCAGAACACTGGAGACTATTGGGGTTCAACTATTAAATACAAAAGAATCAGATGGAATTATCCTCTTATCTGCCCGTGAGGTTAATGTCGAGGAAAATGACAGCATGTTTGGCTTCTTGGCTTTTTGGAGAGGTTCAGCGGAGAGAGAACAATTCAGTTTGATAATGAGCGAGAGTCAAGATGGTGTATCCATTGAAGTACAGGACGCTAATAGTACTAGTTTCTCAAATGTTGCATCGGAAGAGGTAATGAGAGCATTATATGCTGAATTCAGATAACTATTCTTCTTTTACTTGATGAATTTGAGCATATGCTGAGTGATTATGGATTGATTCGAAGTTCTCTGACTCTACTACATATTCACACACCCTGTCATCATTTTTGAAATGAGCTGCAATATCTCTTACCATGTCTTCTACAAACTTCGGATTGTCATAAGCTCTTTCCGTGACATATTTTTCATCAGGGCGCTTTAAAAGAGCGTATAACTCTGATGAGGCTTCTTTTTCAACAATATCAATTATTTCCTCTATCCAGATGAACTCTTTTACTGTGACAGTAATTGTTACATGAGATCTTTGGTTATGTGCACCATAGTCTGATATTTTTTTTGAACAAGGGCACAAACTAGTGACGGGTATTGTTACTTTGACCTTCATGTTTGATTTTCCATCTTTAATTTCACCAATTAGAGACACATTATAATCAAGCAAACTCTGTACCTTGGATACTGGTGCAGTTTTTTTGATGAAGTACGGGAATGACATCTCAACATGACCGGATTCCGCCTCTAGTAAAATCAACATTTCTCTGATCATATTTTTAAAGATGTCTACTGTTATATAATCTTCATGACTATTTAAGATATGAACGAAACGAGACATATGTGTACCTTTCAGATTATGTGGAAGATTAACATACATGTTAAAGTTAGCTACTGTAGTCTGATTTTTCCCTGATCTTTGTTTAATAATCATTGGATGAAGGATATCCTTTATACCTACTTTGTTAATAGGTAGATTTCTTGTATCTACCTGTCCCTGAGTGTCTGGTAGTACTTTATTATTTACTTCTGTCCGTTTTAAGTTCTTGCTTGCCATGATTACTCCTACTCTGAATATTTTACAGCTGATCTATCTGTCTCCCATAACTTTATTGATTTAACATGGACGTCCTTCGGAGACAAAATTTCATTCAATCGACCATAGATATATTTTGCTATATTCTCAGCTGTTGGGTTTACATCCTTGAATGGCTCAAGATCATTCAAAAACTCATGATCTAATTCGTCTACAATGTTATTGGTGGACTTCTTAATATCTTTAAAATCGATAACCATACCAATATTATCAAGCTTATTGCCACAAACTTCAACTTCAACTTTCCAGTTATGGCCATGCATTTGTTTACATTGTCCTTTATGTCCATTAAGTATATGGGCTGACGAGAATTCTACAAATGTGGTAAGTGTGTAAATTGTCTTATCCTATCGAGCTTTTTTTTCGTATTCTTCCATAAATTTTATATGGTTGCTTGTTGTGCCTAATATACCATTATAATCCATTCCGATAGATGCTAAAATATCATTTTGGTTACCGTGAGGGATTGTTTCGTCTGGTATGCCCAAATTTTTGACAATCTTGTTAATTCCGTACTTCACCAGTACTTCGTTAACTGCAGAACCTGCGCCACCAAGTATCGTATTATCCTCTACTGTAAAGACATATCGGTGAGTATTGCAAACCTCAACTATTACATCTTCGTCAATTGGTTTGACAAACCTCATATCAATTATTGTAGCATTATTCGATTCAGCTACTTTTTTAATAGTTGAGAGCATAGTACCAAAAACAAGATATGCGATATCAACACCCTTTCTGATACTTCTCGCTTTTCCGATATCAATCGTCGCTAAAAAATCATTTTCGAATTCTATACCTGTGATATTTCCTCGAGGATATCTGACAGCAGCTAGGCCGTAATGACTATATCCAGTGGTTAGCATTTTAACCATTTCAGATTCATTTGATGGAGTCATGATTACTATTTTCGGTAAAACTCTCAGAAAAGATATATCATAGATACCTTGATGAGTCTCACCGTCAGCACCGACAATCCCAGCTCGATCAATTGCTAATAAGATATCAAGATCTTGAACAACAACATCATGAATTAATTGATCATATGCTCTTTGTAAGAATGTTGAATAAATAGCTACGATTGGTTTTATGTCATTACAAGCTAATCCTGCAGCAAATGTCATTGCATGTTGCTCAGCAATACCAACATCAAAATACCTATCAGGAAACTTTTCTTGGAAATCAACAAGACCAGAGCCTTCTCTCATTGCTGGTGTGATCGCCACTAATTTACTATCTTTATGAGCAAAATGTTCAATCCACTTACTGAAAACATTTGTATAAGTTAATTCTTTTACTTTCTTCTCAGGACTAGATTTACCAGTTTTTGTATCAAATGGTTTTACTCCATGAAATGAAATAGGGTTTTGTTCTGCTAATTTATATCCCTTTCCTTTTTTTGTCATAATGTGTAGGAATCTGGGACCATCTTTGTCTTTAAGGTTTTCAAGAATCTCTATTAGGCCTTGTACATCATGTCCATCAACTGGTCCGTAATATTTAAAACCAAGTTCTTCAAAGAATAATCCTGGTGCTATTAGATTCTTTGCACTTCCTTCAACACGTTTTGCTAGATCCTCTATGGGTTTAATTTTTTCCAGGACTTTCTTTCCACCTTTTCGGAGTGTTGAGACGGTCTTGCTTGTCATTATTCTTGTGAGATATTTATGTACCGCTCCAACATTAGGAGATATTGACATTTCATTATCATTCAAGATAACTAGAATATTTGACCTCATATCACCTGCATGACTTAATGCCTCATACGCCATACCCGCAGTTAACCCTCCATCTCCAATTATTGCTATAGTATGTGATGAATCTTTTTTGAGTTTGTTTCCAGCATCAATGCCAACAGCGGCACTGATTGAGGTACTGGAATGACCAGCACCAAATACATCATATGCGCTCTCTTCTCTTTTGAGAAACCCTGAGATACCGTCTTTTTTTCTCAATGTTGACATTAAATGCTTCCTACCAGTAAGAATCTTATGCGGATAACATTGGTGTCCAATATCCCAAACAAGTTTGTCATCCGGTGTATTGAATACTTTATGGAGTGCAATCGTTATTTCTATAGCGCCAAGCCCTGCTGCTAAGTGACCACCTGTTTTTGAAACTGAGTCGATTAAAAAATGTCTTAGTTCTCTTGATAACTTTACAAGCTCTTTTTTCTCAAGTGCTCTTACATCTGCTGGATCATTGATTCTATCTAAAATTTCATATTCCATTTTACTAACTAGATATTTTTTTTATTTCTGTCTCGGCTTCATCAAGTTTCTTCTTACATTTTTTTGCAAGCTCTACACCAAGACGATACTTCTCTATCATTTCCTCAAGAGTTAATTCTGATGACTCTAAATCATCTAATATTTTTTGCATATTTGACAAATCTTCCTCAAATGTAGAGAATTTGCTCTTATTTTTCTTATCCATTATCTATAATACTACTTTTTTGTGACCTTTACATTGTTAACAAAATTATTAGTTATTTCAATTATCTCAAATTCATATCCCTCATTCGTAAATGTCTCACCTTTTTTTGGTATATTTTCCAAAAACTCAAGTATATAACCATTAATAGTTTTAGCTGCATCCTCAGAAATCTTCCAATCAAGAATTTTATTGATTTCTCGAATCTGTATCGAACCATCGATTATATAGGAATCATTGTGGATTTTTATAATACCTAGGTCCCTGTTATAATCATTAAATTCTCCGACTATTTCTTCTAATATATCATTGAGTGTTACTAGACCCTTCACATCTCCATATTCGTCCACTACAAAGCCCACTCTTTTTCTTTCTCTTTTAAATGAAATAAGTTGAGAAGTTAATGATGTATCTTCAGGTATGTAATAAGGTGGACTGACAGACTCTCTGATAAAGTCCTTTGAGAAATTACTAGTTACAAGCATCTCCATTACTTTTCTTTTATGGAGAAATCCTAACAACTTATTTATATCTTGCTGATAGATAGGTATTCGAGTATGTTTAGACCTGGTTAATTTCTTTGTAACAACGTCCAATTCATCATCTATATCAACTGCATATACTTCAGATCTTGGTATCATTGCATCCTCAACTTTCACTTTCTCTAGATCTAACATGTTTACAATCATATCTTCATGACTTTTTGGTATTCGCTGACTAGATTCTTTCACGATAAGTTTGATCTCGTCTTTAGTTAAAAGTTCTTGGTTAATTTTATTGTCTCTGATTCCCAGGATCCTAAGAATACCTTTAGTAATAACATTTATTATCATTATGATAGGGCGGAGTATTTTCATTAGTGGATATAGTATCCAAGATACAGGATAAGCAATTTTGTCAGCATGAAGAGCAGCAAGAGTCTTTGGCGTTACTTCAGCAAATATTAAAATGACTACAGTCAAGACCACTACAGATATCGCTATACCAGCCTCACCATATAACTTAATTGCTATAATCGTACTAATAGCTGATGCAAGTATATTTACAAAGTTATTCATAAGCAATATGAGACTAAGTGTCTTGTCTGGGTTTTTTATAAGATAAGTTACTTTACTTGCTAACTTATGACCCTGTTTATGCTTATGTTTAAGTTTGTAGCGATTAACACTCATCAAAGAGGTTTCTGCACCTGAAAAAAAAGCAGACATAATTAGCAGTATGAATAAAATAATAAACAAATTTTCTGTGCTTAGCTCGACCATAAATTATAACTAGAAAAATTCAAATAGCACTTTTGTACCTAGATAAGCAAATAAAAGAAATATCATGCCACCTATAGCAAGATTGTTAGCTTTTTTTCCGATGACATTTGATGAAAAACGCTGATATATCAAATAAAAGTACGCTACCCATGCAATTACAGAGAAAGTAATTTTTTGAAGTAATATTTTATCTGCATTCGAGGAGACAAATGGTGCACCAGTAAGTAGGGATATTGTAAGTAAAATGAATCCTATTACTATTAGATCGAACATGATATTTTCCATAATGTCCATTGATGGCATTAAGTTGCTAAGAGAGGAGTTTTCAAGATCTTTAAGTTTTTGCTCCTGAAATTTTAGCAGCAGTGCTTGCATGGCAGCCAGTCCAAGAAGGCCGTATGAGACTAATGAAACAAGAATATGCAAGAATAAATCATAACTTATGCTGCTTGTTGAAGTTTTAAAGTCAAATACTAACGTCAAGAAGACAACCAATGCTGATAACGGTAATAAGATTAATGCAAGATGGTGCGCGGGCTTAATAAACATTAGAAAGAGCAGTAAAAAATTAAGGATTAGAAAAGTCAGAAGAAGTGCGATCATAAAGTTAGATTTAATTGAGTACTCTGACATAAGCTGATATGTGTAAGTGCTCATAATTAATATGGTGCAGATGAAAATAGGGTAGAAAAACTGTTTGGAGGAGTTTTCACTTAGCACTTTCTTCATGCACAATGATGAAATAAAAAATCCAATAATACTCAAGGTTGCTATTGCTGTCATCTCAGATGATGGTGTTTTGCTTATCCGACACAGGTTTTACCATTAACATAGTAAATCATATCAAAATTTCACGATAAAAGTACTATGTTATACAAATATTAGTAAATTTATCTCTAAATAACTAACTCTACAGGGCAAGTAATGCTATAATTACGCTGATTTTATGAGGACAACATATGGTAAAAATAAGACTATCTAGGGGTGGCGCGAGAAAGAGGCCTTACTATCATATAGTGGTTATGGATCAGAGACAAAGACGTGATGGGAGATGTCTTGAAAAAATAGGTAGTTATGACCCTAATATTGAGAATTCTGGTAGGATTTCACTTAACTTAGAGAGACTAGAATACTGGGTTTCACGAGGTGCACAACTGAGTAATCGCGTTTCCCTTCTCAAAAAATACTCGCTTGATGTCGATAATCTGTCTAAAAGAAAAACAATTAAAACTGCGCAACTAGAAAAATCAAAACAGAAACGTCTTAAGAAAAAAGAGAAAGCTGCTGCACCTGAAGCACCAGCTGAAGAAGCTGCTGCACCTGAAGCACCAGCTGAAGAAAAAACTGAAAAATAATTCGACATATGCTCAACAATGATTTCATTGTAATAGGTAGAATTACATCTACCCATGGAGTAAAAGGCTGGGTTTCTATAGAGTCATATTCGTCAAATCAAGAAGATATTTTCGATTACAAACTTTATTTGCATACAGATCATAAGTTTAAAATAATCGATATCACTGATTATAGGATGATGCCTAAAAAAATTATACTCAAAATTAAAAGTATTGATTCTATTGATCAAGCTGAGAAATTGGTAGACTTTAAAATATATACTAAAAGTGATCAGTTTAGTAAACTTAACGAAGGAGAGTATTACTGGAATGATTTAATTGATTGTTCAGTCTACTCGAATGAAAAACATTTATTAGGAAAAGTCACCAGTATTATCAGAAATCCGTCAAGTGATATTCTGGTTATAAAGAATCATAAAAATAAAAAAGAGTTGCTAATTCCGTTTGTTAAAGATTTCTTACTGGAAGTGAATATAAAAGAAAAAACTATAGGAGTAGATTGGAAAAATGATTATTAATTTCATTACAATCTTCCCTGATTTTGTTGAATCATTTACAAGTTTCGGTCTGATTAAAAAAGCAATAAGAAATAACATTATAAAGCTTAATATCATCCCACTCAGTGATTACTCTACTGATAATCAAAATAGGGTAGATGATAAACCATATGGAGGTGGCCCTGGAATGTTATTAAGATATGAACCAATTAAAAAAGCGATGGACTCGCTTGGGAATAACGCCTATAACATATACCTTTCACCACAGGGAAAAAAAATCAATAAAGAGGTTATCTGTAATTTTTTGAATATGCCAGAAATAACATTAATCTGTGGCAGATATGAGGGTATAGACCAAAGAATCATCGATAACCATATTGATGAAGAAATATCCATTGGAGATTATGTTATATCAGGCGGGGAAATAGCAGCCATGGTGGTTTTAGAGGCCTTAGTCCGAAGAATACCAGGAGTACCTGAAGACATTGAGTCAATTTTAAGCGAATCATTTGAAAACGGTATCCTTGATTATCCTCAATTTTCTAGACCCGAGACAATAAATGGACTTTCAGTGCCAGAAGTCTTACTCAACGGTAACCACGAGGAAATTAGAAGATGGAGAAGGAAAATGTCCCTTGGCATAACACAATCAAAGAGGCCTGATTTACTAAAAAACGTGAAACTTACAAAAGAAGATGATAAACTCCTCAAAGAATATGTTGATGAGCAAAAGAAGAAATGAAGTCCAATAAAATTATTACAAAAATTAATTCAAAACAACTTAAGAATCATCCAGATTTTTCACCTGGTGATACGGTAGTTGTAGCTGTAAAGGTCAAAGAGGGTAAACGCGAGAGATTACAGCAGTTTGAGGGAATTGTTATTGCAAAAAGTAATCGTGGAATAAGTTCATCATTTACTGTTCGTAAAATATCCTACGGAGAGGGAGTAGAGCGAGTTTTTCAGCTTCATAGCATGTCTTTAGCCAGTATAAAAGTAAAAAGAAAAGGTGATGTGAGAAGAGCAAAACTATATTATCTCAGAGAAAGATCTGGAAAATCTGCAAGAATTAAAGAAAAGCTCAACTAATACTTGAATTCGTGTGGAAACTGCATTTATAAGTCTAGGTAGTAATTTAGATCACCCCATCGAACATGTCCTCGAAGCTGCTAGTCAAATGGATAATTTGGAGAGTACAAAAGTTTGCAATTTATCATCCTTATATAAGACAATACCTATAGGACCACAAAATCAAAATGATTACATTAATGCAGTTGCAATAATTGAAACGAATTTAACGCCAACTGATTTACTCTCTACACTACAAGGAATTGAGAAGAAGCACCGTCGTAAACGAGGTATCAAATGGGGACCTAGATCGCTAGACTTAGACATCCTGCTTTTTGGTAAATTAGTTCTTAGAACAAGAGACCTGATAATCCCACATCGTGAATTGGTTAAAAGAGAATTCGTCTTAATTCCATTGCTAGAAGTAACAAATCACGATTTCATAATTCCCAATTATGGTAAAATAAAAAAATATTTATGAGAAATGCATCAGCAGGATTAATAGTAATAGAAGGCCCTATAGGAGTTGGGAAAACCACCCTAGCCAAAAAACTAGCAAATAGTCTTGGCTACAACATTTATCTTGAAGAGTATAAAAAGAATCCTTTTCTTGAGAATTTTTATAGCGATGTTGAAAAATACGCTTTGGGAACTCAGTTATACTTTCTATTACAAAGAGCTAAGGATTTTAGTAAAAGAAAAATTGATAACTTTAATAAAGATATAGTCTCGGATTTTTTTATACAAAAAGATAAGATATTTGCCAAAACAATACTAAACGACAAAGAATTTAATTTATATCTTGATATTAGCAATAATCTTGATTTATTTTTACCTCAACCAAATTTAGTAATTTATTTACAGGCAGATCATGACACTCTTATTGAAAGAATAAAATCTAGATCTAATAAATTTGAAAGAAATATAAGTTCTGAATATTTGAAAAAAATAAATGATGCATACACCTCATTTTTTTACTCCTATAAAGAGTCACCACTATTAATAATAAATACGTCAAGGGTTAATATTCATACGGATAATGATTATGCACTCTTATTAAAGGAAATAAAAAAAGATTTAAAAGGAAAAAGTTTCTTTAATCCCATTAGTCCTAAAGAGTAGAAAGTGCATAAAGTTTCACTTAAAAAAATTCATGATTTAAAAAAAAGACATATCGGTATCACATCAATTACTGCATACGATGCTAGTTTTGCAAAATTTTTTGATGATTTGGGATTTGATATTATATTGATAGGTGATTCTCTGGGTGAGGTTATCAAAGGTGACAAAAATACGCATAATGTAAGTTTGAAAGAGATGATATATCATGCTCAGTCAGTTTCTAACGTTGTAAATAAATCTTATGTCATTGCGGATTTACCAAAGGAATCATGTTCATCACATAGAAAAATTATATCTGATAGTGTTAAGTTATTTAATACCACAAGAATTGATATGATAAAAATTGAATTTAATACAAAAAACATCGGAACTATTAAAAGATTAAATGATAAAAAAATACCAATATGTACTCATTTAGGTTTAAGACCTCAATGTGTCAAACGAAAATCTGAATTTAGAATATATGGTAAATCGAAAAAAGAAAGGTCAGAAATTATTCGTAATGCAATATTAGCAGAGCAACTTGGTGCAAAAATTATCTTACTTGAGTGTGTCAGTAATAATGTTGTCAAAGAATTGAAGAAATTATTAAAAATACCAATTATAGGAATAGGATCAGGTGAAATGTGTGATGGGCAGATTATTGTTTCATATGATTTACTCGGAATTAGTTTTAATAAATTTCCAAAATCTATTAACAGAGACTATATGTGTAATGATATTTTAGAGAGTAATATTAAAAAGTATATTAAGTATGTGAAGAAACTTCCGAACGAATGTTAATAATTAACTCTAAAAAAGAATTGATTGATATTCTTCGCAGAGATAGAGAGTGCAATCATAAAATTACACTTATTCCAACAATGGGTAATCTTCATGAAGGACATTTAAGCTTAATTAGTAAGTCAGAGGATTATCTATCTAAGAAGATTGTAAGTATTTTTGTCAACCCACTTCAATTTAATGACTCGAGTGATTACACATCATATCCAAAGACTCTTGAGCAAGATTTAGAAGCATTAGAGAAGCGAAAAATTGATTATGTTTTTGTGCCAACAAAAGAGGAAATGATGAGAAATATAATTCATACAGATGAGCTTCCATGGGGATTCACAAATCTACTTTGTGGTGCTTATAGAGGAAGGCATTTTGATGGTGTCCAGAAGATTATACGAGAATTTTTTGAGATTATTAAACCTGATTTTGCTATATTTGGAGAGAAAGATTTTCAACAGTATCTGCTGATTAAATACATTGCTGAACGATATTTCCGAGAAACTAATATTAAAATTATTCTATCACCCACCATTAGAATGGATAATGGATTAGCATTTAGTTCCAGAAATACGTTATTGTCTGATGAGCAAATAAATAAAGCTTCTCTAGCTTTTCAAAGCATTAAGAGTACTGTTGTTGATTATTTTCATAAAACTGGTCTTTTAAATTTTAACAACTTAATTCCTCAATCTGCCAATCTTACCTATCAGTATGTAAAAATATATGATGAGAAATATTTATATGATAAACATGGATTAGGGGCCAATAGTAATTCTGATCAAAAAATTTTTAGGTTATTTATTGCCTTGATAATAGATAATGTTCGCTTGATAGACAATTACCCTGTTGAGAGGTATGATATATCATGACCAGATCATTTTTAAATGCAAAGATTCACAAAGCAACTGTTACTGATTCAAAAATTGAATACGAAGGCTCTTGTCAAATAGACATAGAGCTTCTCAATGCAGTTAGTATATTACCAAATGAAAAAATTGATATTTATAATATTACTAATGGTGAGAGATTTTCTACATATGCAATAGAGGGCCCTCCTGGTAGCGGAATGATTTGCATCAATGGCGCAGCATGTCATAAGGCAGGTACTGGAGATCATGTCATTATATGTACGTATACCAATTTAAAAAAAGATGAAATCGCAAATCACACTCCAAAAGTGATTTATGTTGATTCAAAAAATAGAATTATTCCGAAAAATACAGATACGAAATTTAAATTGCGAAATGGATGATAACTATGAAAATCGTCTCAGAGATTCTGCTCTAGAGATAAAGCTGAATAATAAGATCCCTCTATCTACTCATCAGAAAAACAAAAACCTGAAGAAACATATCTTTAGCAAAGACAATCTTATTATTGACATCAGTAGAAATTTTATTAACAAAGATATACTCCGTGATTTAATAAAAATGGCTAGTCAGCAAGAGTTAAATAAGAGCATCCAAGATTTATTTGACAACAAGTATATTAGCGCATCAGAATCGAAAAAAGTGTCACATGTACATTTGAGAAACAAAGATAACTTCAATAAATCTCTAGAGAAAATAATTAATCTGTATGAGAATATTAAAAAAGGTTTATTACGATCAAACACGGGTGAGAAGTTTACTAATGTTGTTTATGTAGGCATTGGTGGATCTTTGATTGGACCAAAAGTCCTTAGTGAGTCCCTCAAAGATTATCATACCAAATCTTTTAAATGTTTTTATATATCAAGTGTTGATTATTCAGAGATAGATGATGTCCTACAAAATTGTGAACTAAGTACAACGTTATTTATATTCGCTTCCAAAAGTTTCACAACTAAAGAGGTCTTAATGAATCTCTCTCACGTGAAATCAACATACATACCTAAAACATATATTAAGGATGTTATGAAATCAAATTTTATAGCTATTACAGCTAATGTTGCAAATGCAAAAAAAGAGGGTTTCACAAGTTCCAAAATTATATCATTTTCTAAAAATATACCTGGTCGTTTTTCATTAACAAGCGTTATAAGTTTACCTGTTTTGTTTGAGATTGGTAAGAAAAATTTTCTAGATTTTTTCAAAGGAATACAACAAATTGATAAGCATGTTAGAACCTCAACTTATGAAAATAATATTCCATTGATTCTTGCATTAATATCTATTTGGAATATAAACTTTTTAGATAAAAGGGTTTTATCAATTTGCCCTTATAACTTTCGTTTGAGAAATGTAGTTGATCACCTTCAGCAGCAAGAAATGGAGAGCAATGGCAAATCGTGTGATAGGGAAGGTAAGAGAGTTTATTTCCCAACCTCACCTATTGTTTTTGGTCAGAGAGGGAGCGAGTGTCAACATTCCTTCTTTCAAATGATTCATCAGGGTAATAATGAATTATCAATAGATTTTATTGGCGTCATAAATAAGAATAATCCTGAAGCATCCAAGTTTTTACTATCAAATATGATTGCTCAAGCAGATCTTTGCTTTTTGGGAAAGAAAAATAAATTTTCATTCAAAACTATTAATTATGGGACACCAAGTAATATAATATTATTGAAGAACTTGTCACCAAAAAGTATGGGAATGCTGTTGAGTCTGTACGAGCATAAGTTTTTCTTGGAGGGATTACTTTGGAATATTAATAGTTTTGATCAATGGGGAGTAGAACAGGGTAAAATACTAGCAAAAAAAATACAGTCATCTCTTGATAAAAAATACAAAGACAAAGGTTCGCTAGTATCTATTGTTGGTAATTTCTTTAAGTAGTATATTTTTCAAGTTCCTTTATTCTATTTAATAAGTTATTTTTATCCACATCAACAATAGTTATATGACCTAATTTACGATCTTTTCTTTCTGTTTTACCATAATCATATATTTTTACTGGATCAGTTTGGTCAAAAAGAGTTAAATCAGGCATAGTTGATAGTATGTTCATCATTACAGCACATCTATCTACTTTAATGTGATTTATTTCTTCTCCTGTAACAGATTTGATATGTGCTTTGAACTGACTTATATTTGCACCCTCAATAGTCCAGTGTCCTGAATTATGAACTCTGGGTGCCATTTCATTTGCGATAAGTTTGTTTTTACTGTCTAAGAAAAATTCAATTACCAACACACCAACATAATTCATTTTTTTTGTAAGAAGATTGTGATAGCTTTGTGCTTTGGTTTGGAGGTAATCGTCATCATATGGAGCGATGCTAGTATGTAAAATCCCATTTACGTGATTATTCTCCACTAGAGGATAAAAAGCTGTTTTACCTTTTTTGTCTCTTGCTCCAATAAGAGATAATTCTTTAATGAAATCAACTTTTTCTTCAATAATTAATTTATCACTACCACAAGCTTCAAAAGCAGTTTCCAAATCTGTACTATCTAGATCAACTTGATTTTTCCCATCATATCCAAAAAATCTAGATTTTAGAATGGCTCCATTTGAAAATGATTCTTTGGAAGTGTAAAGATTGTCCAGATCATCTATCTTGCCATACCGCGTTACTGGTATTTTGCACTCTTCAAAAAGTTTTTTCTCTTTGAGTCTGTCCTGACATAATTCGACAGCCTTTGAGTTTGGATGAACATCTATTTTATTCTCCAAATATTTTAGTGCAGATGATGGAACATTCTCAAAATCTATTGTAACAACATTACATTCTCGTGATAATCTGTCTAACATTTCTGTATTGTCAAATTCAGATTTTATACATTTAACGTATTTGTTCGCAGGTGGGTTATCTGATGGGTCGACAACAACGAATTCTACGTTATCGTCGATACAAGATTGTATCATCATCATGGCAAGTTGACCACCACCTAGTATGCCTACTCTCATTTTATTTTCTTGGATTATTATTTTTCAAAATAGCTTTGGATTGTTTTGACCTAAATTTATTAAGTTCATTTTTTATATTATCATGTTTATTCCCTAAAATACTTGCAGCAAATAAAGCAGCATTGATAGCACCACTCTTACCGATTGCAACTGTAGCAACTGGTATGCCTTTTGGCATTTGATTGATTGAGAGAAGAGAGTCAAGACCCTGTAATTCTCGAGACTTTATTGGTACTCCAATTACAGGTAAGGATGTAAGAGATGCTGTCATCCCAGGTAAATGTGCTGCCCCGCCTGCACCTGCAATAATAACTTCAATTCCTCTGTCGCTTGCTTTCTTGCTGTATTCATACATTTGATCAGGTGTTCGATGAGCAGAAATAATTTTACTCTCATGGGGTATTTTAAGTTTATCAAGCATTACGCTAGTCTCTTTCATTGTTGGCCAATCTGATTTTGAGCCCATAATAATACCAACGAGGATTAATGATTTTTTCATAAAATGATTGTAACAGTAAATTATGATTGAACAATACCAAATATCTTTTAATGGTCAAATTGTCGTGTGTTATATTATAATTATTAGAGCCAAAGGATACTTAAATGATTGTTATAACAGGTGGAGCAGGGTTTATAGGTAGTAATCTTGCATCAGATCTAAATAAAGACTTTGAATTACTCATTGTTGACGAACTCGATAAGCAGACGAGTAAATTTAATAATATAAGCCAGATTAAATATTTAGATTGTATCGATAAAGCCTCTTTTCTCAATTTGCTTACTAATGATGAAAAAAAATACGCTGAGAGCATAGAGATGATTTATCATCTTGGCGCATGTTCTAAGACTACTGAAAAAGATAGAAGCTATATTATGGAGACTAATTTAGAATATTCGAAAAAGATTCTACACTTTTGTGCAAATAATAGTATCCCACTAATCTACGCTTCTTCTGCATCAGTCTATGGCGAAGGAAAAGTATTCAAAGAAGATCCTGATAATGAATCATCACTGAATTATTATGCAGAATCGAAACTATTATTTGATAATTATTTTAGAGATCATATGGCAAAGATAAAATCTCAGGTGTCAGGCCTGAGGTATTTTAATGTTTATGGGCCAAGAGAGTCGCATAAACAGGGTATGTTTAGTGTCATGTATAGTTTTTTCCACCAGTTAAAGGAATGTAATCTAATTAAATTATTTAAGGGTAGTCATGGCTATGATGACGGAGAGCAGAGGAGAGATTTCATACATGTTGAAGATACTATTAAAGTAAAAAAATGGCTAATGCAAAATAATATATCAGGGATTTTTAATGTAGGTACAGGAAAGAGTAGAAGTTTCAATGATGTGGCAAAAAATGTGATATCTGTAATGAAAAAAGGAAACATAGAGTATGTTGATTTTCCGGATGGTTTGAAAGAACAATATCAGGCATATACCCAAGCTAACTTGGATAATTTAATAAAATCCGGCTATAACAGCGGTTTCATGTCATTAGAGGAGGGTGTAGAAAAATACGTTAGATGGCTGGAGAATGATAAATGAAAACATCACCAAACATTCTTGTGATTTTGCCCTCATGGATTGGTGATACGATAATGTCTCAATCCCTTCTATTTGAATTAAAACGTATACATAAGGATTGCAACATAGACGTAATAGCTAGACCATATATTAGTGAGCTAATTAATTTGATTCCAGAAATTAATAAAAAAATATTTCTCGATATCAATCATGGTAGCTTTGGTTTATCAGAAAGATTAAATCTTGTAAATGAAATCAAGAAAAATAATTATACAGATGTATATATCCTTCCTAACAGCTTCAAATCAGCTATAGTCCCATGGTTAGCTAGAATACCAAACAGAATTGGCTATACGACTGAATTTAGACAAATGCTCCTCACGAAAAAGTATAAGTATAAGAAACATGAGAGAACGATGGTAGATAGATATTTACATCTTGCAAATTGTAAATATAATTCACAAATTCAGCCTAAATTAAATATTTCAGCTCAATATCAAAGATCCATAATTGAAAAATTTCAAATCAAGATTGATAAAAAGATAATCATGCTCTGCCCAGATGCTGAGTTTGGTAATGCAAAAAAGTGGCCAGTAGAGCATTGGTTATCATTGGCGAAACTTTTTAGGGAACAAGATTTTTCTGTCTTCTTTCTTGGCAAAGATACTCATATCGATGATCGCATATCTTGTGAAGAAGGATTATCAGATGTGAGATCTTTAATAGGTCAAACCTCATTATTAGATGTTACTTACTTATTATCAATTTCTAATTTAACTATATCCAATGATTCTGGATTAATGCACATTGCAGGATCCGTAAATTCAAAAATAATTGCTATTTATGGTTCATCATCACCAATATATACACCCCCTTTAATATCTGAGGATAGTGGTGAAGTTATATATAAAGATCTCAGTTGTAGCCCATGCTTCAAAAAAGAGTGCCCACTTTCACATTTAAACTGTCTGCGATCAATCAGTGCAGAGGAAACTTTTGATATAGCCTTAAACTATCTCTAATTTATTTATATGTTTTTGAATTTCGAGTATGGATTTATTAAGCTCAATTTTGATAACCCCTTTTCCTTTACCTGTATCCTCAAAATCTAATCTTTTATCAAAATCATTGATAGTTTGCCACCTCAAGCTCGTCGATGATTTTTTTGACGGAAAAAAGCCAACTGTTTTTTTATTTAAAGCACCAGCTATATGAAGTGGACCAGTTGACCCAGAGATAAATACATCACAAACAGATATATTTTTTACCATTTTAATTTTATCTTTTGTGGGCTTAATTTTTGTCACTGAAATATTTTTTGGAAGTTTTGATATAAGAGCATTTGCAATCTCTTCCTCTTCTACTGAATAATGTACAATAAAGTTATAGTTATCAAAGGTTCTCAATCCTGTGCAAATTCTCGAAAAGTCCTCTAATGATAATGTGTTTGATGATCCTCCAGTTCCTGGATGAATAAAAATAATATTTTTGTTACTATTATCAATCTTATAATCCTTGATAAACTCTTTCTTTATTTGATCATTTTTTACATCATCCAATTTTATGTATGGAGGCTTGTCAATATCTAAAATATTATCAATCTTAAGAATATTAAAAAGCTCATTAACTAAGTCAGTATTATACTCATACTCTGGTTTTTGAGAATTCGATCTCTTTTGAATTATCTTATGATTATAAAAAAATTGTGCCAGCTTTGTCTTCGGTGCAAGTCTGATTGGAATACCAGCTTTTTTGATCAGATATCCTATTCTAAAGGTTGAGAAGAATGAAATTGCAGCATCAAATTGGTAAGAATTGATATTATGTTCTAAAGATTTAAAACTGCCATCACATAAAATGTCATCAACTTGCTCGCACAACATAGCCAGGTCTCGTAATTCTTTTTTTACAAGCCATACTATTTTGGCATTTGGTAGATTTTTTTTTAACCAGGTAATTGCTGGTATACACAAAATCAAATCACCAATTTTGTCATTTCTGACTAGAAGTATTACGGGACTTTCTTGATTCATAATTATTTTAATTTATTTTTGAAATAGTCTATGGTCTGTCTAAGACCATCCTCAAGCTCTATGTTCGGCTCCCAATCAATAGTCTCTTTAGCTTCTGAAATGTCTGGCTTTCTTCTCATTGGATCATCAACTGGTAAATTTCTCTTAATAATTTTTGACTTTGATTTAGTTAATTTGATAATTATTTCTGCTAAATCAATAATTTTATACTCTGTTGGATTTCCTAGATTGATAGGACCAAGAACTTCCGGTGAAGAGGTCATCATTTTTACCATTCCATTTACTAGATCATCAATATAACAGAATGACCTAGTTTGATTGCCATCTCCATAAACGGTGATATCCTGATTCTGTAAAGCCTGCATTATAAAATTACTAACAACTCTACCATCGTTAGGGTGCATGTTAGGGCCATAAGTATTAAAAATTCTCACTACTTTTATATCTAGTTTATGCTGTCTCTGGTAATCAAAAAATAATGTTTCTGCGCATCTTTTTCCCTCATCATAGCAACTTCTTGGACCGATTGGATTCACATTTCCCCAATATTGTTCTTTTTGTGGATGAATTTCTGGATCCCCATAAATCTCAGAGGTAGACGCTTGTAGAATCCTGGCATTGATCCTCTTGGCTAAACCGAGCATGTTTATCGCCCCATGAACACTAGTTTTTGTTGTTTGCACAGGATCGTGCTGATAATGTATTGGTGATGCAGGACATGCTAGGTTGTAAATCTGATCTACCTCTACATACAATGGAAAGCAAACATCATGTCTTAAAACTTCAAAATATGGGCTTTTAAATAAACCTGATATATTTTCCTTAGATCCAGTGAAATAATTATCTACACATATTAGATCATTGCCCTCGTCAAGAAGCCTTTTGCATAGATGAGATCCTATAAAACCCGCACCACCCGTTATTAAGATTTTTTTCATGATTAAAAATTATACCATACCTTAAACTTACGTTCTTTGCTATAATTGTTATTTTATGAAAAAGATTCTTGCCATATGTAGTTCTCCTGACCAAGGAGGTTTAGAGTTATATTTTATATCTTTAGTAAATTATTTTAGTGACAAGGGGAATATGTATTCAGCTACACGCGGAAACTCATTCATATCGGATAAGGTGAAAACAAATAACGTTAGCATTAAGAAAAATAATTTTATTAACATATTTAATAATGTAAAAAAAATACTAGAGTTCATAGAAGAAAATGACATAGATGTTGTACATGTTAGCTGGACAAAAGATTTACTTTTATCAGCACTTATAAAAAAATTCTCTACCCGAAATTTAAAAATAATTTATTATCGGCAAATGAAACTAACTAGAAAAAAAAATGATTTTTACCATCAATTTATATATAACAAGATAGATCATGTGTTGGCAATTACAAAAAAACTGTCACTTGAATGTAATAAATATCTACCTTTAAAATCAAATCAAATTGATGTTTTAAAATATGGTGTAAAAAAATTTGATAATGACATTTTTAGTAAAGAAAAAGTCTACGCGAGATTTAGTCTAGATAAGTCTAAATTTACGATAGGTGTATTTTCAAGAATTGAAGAACAAAAAGGGCAACATCTCTTGATAGAAGCGATGAATCTATTATTTGAGAAAAACATTCAACTTGTGATAGTTGGTCATTGCATGGATGATGATTATAAAAGAAATATTGAGATGAAATGTGAACAGTATAATTTAAAAAATAGAGTATTTTTTATACCTTTTATCGAAAATCCACAAGAAATTATGTCCACAATAGATCTGATAGTTTTACCTACATACGAAGAAACATTTGGTTTGGTCGTTATTGAGGGCATGATGGCTAATACTCCTGTAATAGGAAGTAATGCTGGTGGTGTGCCAGAGATAATAAACGACGGCATCAATGGCTTTTTATTTCATTCACGTAGCTCATCTGATTTGGCTGAGAAAATATACTCTTTGTATCAGTCAAATGATCTCAGGAATAAAATTGTAAAAAATGCTGACGTTTTTGTAAGAAAAGAATATGATTATGATGATCATTTTAGAAAATTTGAAGATATTATTGAAAATAAATTATGAAAAAAATAACAGGAACTATAATAACTCTGAATAATGAAGCTGTCATTGAGGATTGCATTATTTCTCTAAAGAAAATATGTAATGAGATTATTGTTCTAGATTCACTTAGCTCTGATAACACTACAAGTATTGCAAAAAGACTAGGCGCAAAAATATACGAGCAAGAATTTCTCGGTGATGGACCCCAAAAAAAATTAGCAGCATCTTATGCTTCTAATGACTGGGTGTTTAGTCTAGATTCAGACGAGAGATTAGAAGATGACTTGATTGATTTTGTCCAAAGTCTAGACTTAGACACTTCCTCATTTAAAGCATATTCATTTAAAAGAAGAAACTTTTGTGGATCGAGATGGATTAAAGCTGCTAGCTTTTATCCAGATAGAGTTACAAGACTTTTCAATAAAAATTATGTTAACTATAATTCTAGTACATCACACGCATTTATAGATGCAAAGTCTCGAAAATTAGATTTGCATATACGACACTATACTTATCAATCATATACTGATTGGATTAATAAAATAAACTTTTACAGTACTCAAAGCGCAAAGACGCTCCACTCACAAGGTGTCAAAAGATCTAATTTAAGGCCGATTACTCATTCATTATTTGCTTTCTTTAAGAAACTTATCATAAAAGGTGGAATCCTCCAGGGGCTAGATGGATTTACTGTTGCTACCACGACTATGTTTAACACATACATGAAATATATAAAACTCAATGAATTGTATGATAAAAATGTAGATCCAAAAACTCATTTCCCTAAGAAAATCAAATAATCAATAAGTCATTCGGACAATCAATATCCGATAGTTGCTCTAACTCTGAAAATATAAGCTTGTTATTACTAAGACTACTCCTAATATTTTCCGGTTTTAAATTAATACTATGCGTATATTTCTCATGAAAATCTTTGAACCCAATTAAATAATAACCTCCATCAGTCGCAGGCCCTATAACAGCATCATGAGAATCAAGCCGTATTAACCCGTCCTCAATAATTTCAGAAGTCAGACCAGGTATATCACTCCCAAAAAGTAGTACTTTCCTAGCTTGTTGAGCTTGCTCTTTTATGCAATTAAGCATTCTCATGTTTAAGTTTCTGCCTCTTTGTCTTATTAGATTGAAATCATTGAGATTTTTAAATGAATTTACAAATCTTTGAGAGACGTCGGGATAGACATGAATGTTCCTAGAGATATTGTTTAATGATAATTCACTGACCTCGTCAATTATACTAGTCAATAAGTACTCTGAAATAAATGTGCGCTCTGATTTTGTAAAAAAGGATGATAATCTTGTTTTTGGATTACCTGTATATGGACATTTGGTGAATAAGTTTATAGATGTATTCATTTATATAATCGCTGCAAGACTCGTGTATTGGCACCTAAATAATATAAAACCTTCAAGAATTGCATCTTAAATATTGTCATCAAGAAACCATTAGCACGCCATCTTCTTGACGAAGTCTCTACACAGGTCTTGAAAATATATGGTTTATTAATCTTTTTTAAATTACTACATATTTCAAGATCTTCCATCAACCTAATGTCAGGAAAACCACCAGTCTCATCAAATATACCCTTATTTATCACCATACACTGATCACCAGTGCAGATATCAAGCACTCTTGACCTAAGATTGATTAAATATGATAAAAATTTATACTTATAAGTCACGACGTCAAACTTTATATTAAAAAAGCCCCATTTATGTGCGTCACCTTTACTCAAAATTTCATCGACATTTTCTTTACTTAGAATTGTGTCAGCATGGAGAAATACTAATATAGACCCACTAGCAATTGATGCACCTGCCATTAGTTGATTAGATCTATCAGGACTAACAATCAAACATTTATCAACTAGTCCTTTTGCCCTACAAACAGTGTTATCTGTACTTTTACCATCAACTAAAATAATTTCACATTTATTCCTTATGCATTTGAAGTTGAGTGAATTTAGACATTTATTAATCTCTTTCTCCTCATTAAGACAGGGTATTATTATTGAAATTTCTTTCATAATAAACTCCCACCACAACTACTTCCTGAACCAGCGGTGCAACCATAACAATGATCTCCTGTTGAAATTTCCTGACCAGCAAGAATATCTGGTAGATCTCTGACATTTGGAGAGCCATTTCTTGTTTTTATGTTCAACATTTGATTAAAATCGCAATCATAAATGAAACCTTTGTAGTCGATACTAATGAGTGATTTGCACATTACATTTTTCAATGTTCCCTCACAAAATGAATTTTTTAATAACTTCATGTAGCTATTAAACTTATTTTTTGAAACGAGCGTACTCCCAAAGCGAGCAATAGGCATATTTGTAATGGTATAAAGATCATTGAAGTAGACATTATATTTATCTGATAAAAATTTAATATAATCTGTCTTAAGTTTGACTTGTGACGGAGGAAGTTCTGGGCCAGATGGATTATAAACTAAATTTAGCTTGAGCTTTTCTCTAAACCCATAACCTAAATCATTGAGTATTCTCATAGCCTTTATGCTTGATTGAAAGACATTTTTGCCTCTCTGTTTATCTACGTTTTCTCCTAAATAACATGGTAGAGAGGCAATTATTTCTACTTCGTTTTCACTTAAAAACTCTGCTAAACCATGCTGATCTTTTTCTAGGAGTATAGTCAGGTTACATCGGTCAATCACATGGCATCCCATTTTCTTTAATTCTTTAACAAAATATTTAAAATTCTTGTTTAGTTCAGGAGCACCCCCAGTAAGATCAATAGATTTAATATCAAAAACTTTTACAAAGTGAAGTATATCAAGCATTACATTTTTTGACATTTCCTCCTTTCTTTTTGGACTTGCGTTCACATGACAATGAACGCAGGCTTGATTACATTTATATCCTAAATTGACTTGGGCAGTCTTGAGCTTCTTTCTATATATTTCCGGAAAATCTGTATATTTCAAAAGTGGGTAAACATCATGCATTATCGAGACCTCAGTGATATAATAATTATACTATCATGAAAGAGGATTTTGTTAATATCGTTAGACCACTTTTGCCTAATGTCGATTATTGCTCCATTAGGTTTGTGAGCAGATATAGTAACATAATAAATGCAACAAGGAGCGTCGTAGAGCCAGTTTCTATCTATGAGGATGAGGGAATAATGGTAACAGTCTTTAATGATGGTGGTTTTGGCTATGGTGCTACAAGTAACACAACTAAATCAGGGATCAAAGCTGCTATAGATTTTGCTTTAAACTGGTCTGGATACTCTAAGGATAAACTAACTTATTATCCAGATCTCTCGAAAATACAAACTCAAAATGGATCTTTTTTTACAAAAGAGAACGAACAATGGTCAAAAGTTTCAATGAAAGATAAAGCCGATTTTCTCCTAGAGGTTAATAGAGCACTTAAATCTAAGCCATCGATTTCCAATTGGGGAGCAGGTATTAGACATAATACGATTGAAACTCAGTTCATAGACACAATTGACTCTAACATTAGGCAGAAATTATCTTATATTCTTCCTCAGATGATCGTATCTGCTGAATATAAGAAAGAAATACAAACGCGTACGTATGGCGGGCATGCTCATGCAAGGCAAGCAGGGTATGATTTTATAGACACAATTGCAATGCATGATAAAGCATTAGAATTATCAGAAGATGTAGTTGAACTATCGAGAGCAAAAAATTGTGAAAATAATATTACAGATATTATTATTGCTCCAGACCAGATGATTCTCCAAATTCATGAATCTATAGGACACCCACTAGAATTAGACAGAATCTTAGGCGATGAAAGAAATTATGCTGGTTCAAGTTTTGTCAATCAAGAAATGTTTGGAAAGTATAAGTATGGATCTGATTGCCTAAACGTGACTTTTGATCCATCCGTATCAAGCGAACTGGCTTCATGTAATTATGATGACGATGGTACTGAGGCTAAACGAGAATATTTAATTAAAGATGGTATTCTTCTGAGGCCAATTGGTGGTTTATTTTCCTCACAGAGAGCAGAGATGGATTACGTGGCTTGTTCTCGTGCTTGTAACTGGAATAGGCCCCCTATCGATAGAATGGGTAACATAAATCTCGAGCCTGGTAAATCGAGTCTAAATGAAATGGTATCATCGATTAGTGAAGGAATTTACGTAGAAACAAACAACTCATGGTCTATTGACGATAAGAGGAACAAATTTCAATTTGGTTGTGAGAAAGGAACATTGATAAAAGATGGCAAGTTTACCAATATCGTTAAAAATGTTAATTATCGTGGTATAACTGAAAAATTCTGGAATAACTTGGTGAATGTTGGCGACAAGAGCACATATGAGATTCTTGGGACGTCAAACTGTGGTAAAGGTGAGCCCAATCAAACTATTTTTGTTGGTCACGCAACACCTGCTTGTCACTTTAAAGAAATTGATGTTTTCGGTGGAGTATAGTGCGAAACTATTTTAAAAAAATTTCTGACCTTCTTTTTAATGCACTAGAAAGCTCGGAGATACTCATCCTTAACTTTGATGCAGAGGAAACGGACTTTGTTCGATATAACAAATCAAAGATTCGTCAGGCGGGAAGAGTTCATCAGGTAAGCCTCGACATAAACCTTATTAAGAAAGGGAAAACTCTCCGATCTTCCCTGAGACTGAGTACTGAATATACTAGAGATAAAACCTTGTTAGTCAGAACTTTATTTTTTTTGCGAAGAGAGGTTAATGAGCTTCCAAAAGACCCTTATTTAATATATGAAAAGAATATAAATTCTTCAAACCTAATTGATGATCAAGGTTTAAACGCGCAGAATATGTCATCCAGAATACTAGATATTTCATCAAGTCATGATATGGTCGGTATATTATCCTCTGGGAAGATCGTCAAAGGTTTTGCTAATTCATTAGGGCAATTTAATTGGCACGAGAGCGACTCATTTAACTTTGATTGGTCGCTATATGATGATAATGGTAAAGCTGTCAAACAAAACTATGCAGATAGAAAATGGAATCAAGATACTTTTACAAGATTGTATGCTGAGTCTGCACAACAATTATCAGTCATAAGTAACGACGAGCAGAAAGTTGAACCTGGCTCATATAGGGTATACCTATCACCATCTGCTTTAAATGAAATAATTGACATGATGTCTTGGGGCGGTTTTAGTTACAAAGCAAATAAGATAGGTTCGAGCCCTCTACATCTTATGGCAAAGGGAGACAGAGAATTCGATAAATCGGTGTCATTCAGTGAAGACTTAAGTAATGGTATCTCGCCAAAGTTCCACTCAGACGGATTCATAAAACCCAACAATACTGAATTAATTACAGAAGGTAAGTACCAGAAATCGCTAATCTCACCCCGTTCAGCACTGGAGTATTCTGTAAAACATAATGCAGCTGAGGATTACGAATCTCCAGTTTCTATAAAACTTGAGACAGGCGAGATTAATTCAAAGAAAATTCTTGAAACCCTAGGCACAGGTATATATTTAAATAACCTTTGGTATTTAAATTTCTCAGATAGGAATAATGCTAGAGTAACAGGATTGACTCGTTTTGGTTGCTTTTATGTTAAAGATGGTGAATTGATAGGACCAATTAATACAATGAGGTTCGATGAAACAATGTACAACATCTTCGGTACAAAATTAGCTGGATTGACTAATGAACAACAGCTACTCATGGATACCAGCACCTATGAGCAACGTTCTGTTCATAGCTCTACGATACCTGGTGCTGTAGTAGAAGATTTTAGGTTAACTCTATAAATGATAAAAACAAGATTTGCACCAAGTCCTACTGGATGGTTACATATAGGTGGAGTCAGAACAGCTCTGTTTTCTTGGTTGTTTGCTAAAAGTCAAAATGGTGAATTTCTTTTGCGTATAGATGACACAGATAAGGGAAGGTGCAAGAGCGATTATTTACAATCAATTTTAAACTCACTTAGTAGGTTAGATCTTAAATCAGATAGTGACCCTGTTTATCAATCGAATAGACTTGATGCGTATATCGACTCCATAGAGATTCTTCTTAAAAAAGACATGGCTTACTATGATCAAGTTGAATTAAATGAAAAAACCAAAGATACAAATCTAGAACTTGAATATGAAAATAGGCTAAATAAGCAGGGATACGTTATAAGGTTCCGTAATCCTCTAAAAGAAAAACATATTGTAGAAGATATGATTCATGGGACAGTTAAGTTTAGCGCGAAAGCAATAAATGATGTAGTTATCTTAAGATCAAATGGTATGCCTACATATAACTTAACTTCAGTAATTGACGATAACTATATGGGTATCACACATATTATAAGAGGAGATGATCATCTCAATAATACTCCTGTGCAAATAAATATTTTTGATGCTCTTGGTTATGTAACACCTAAATTTGCTCATTTACCAATGATTCATGGTAAAGATGGTAAGCGACTCTCTAAAAGGCATGGTTCTGTTGATATTAATAGCTTTCTTGATGATGGTTACCTTAAAGATTCTATTGTAAATTATCTAGCCAAAACTGGATGGTCTCATGGAGACAAAGAATTTTTTTCAATTGACGAGTTAAAAAAATTATTTTCTCTTGATAAAGTGTCTAAATCTTCTGCAATATTTGATTACGATAAGCTAAATTGGATGAATCAACAATACATTAAAAAAATGAGTATTAGCAATGTTGCTGATTTAATTAAACCATATCTTCAAAGTCAGAATATATCAATTACAGATAACTCTTACTTAGAAAAAATATTAGCCCTTGGCATAGAGAGAGATTTTAATCTCAAAGATATTGCTGGAGGTTTAGGATATTACTTCACCGAAGAAATCTCTTTTGATAATGAGATCTATAAAAAATTTAAATCTGAAAAAGATATAGTTATTCTAGATAACATAATTGCTCAATTATCAGAGATAGGCTTTGACGATGAGGCTTCATTGAGCAATTTTTTTGCTAATTTTGCTGAGGAGAACAATCTTAAATTTAAGGATTTTGGACCAATAATACGATTTGGTCTAACTGGTCGATTAAAAGCTCCAGCAGTGAATGAACTTTGTTTTATTTTGGGTAAGAGAAGGACGCTAGATAGACTATCTAAGCTACGTGATTTCATGAGTAATTAATATATGGCGCTATTTTCATAGCGCCATAATTTTTTAAGAAACGTCGATTGTTTTACGTTTTTTGTTTTCAGGTATGATTCTTTCCATTGATATTCTGAGAAGACCATCTTTTAGTTCTGCACTATGAACTTCTACATCAGAAGCTAATGTGAATAACTTTTTAAAATATCGTTTAGAGATTCCTCTATGAATTACTTCATTTGACTCATCATGCGACGATTCATTAATACTCTTTGTTTCAATAGTTAGCACACTATCTTCAACACTTACATCGATATCATCGCGATTGAAGCCTGCTAGTGCTATTTCGATATCATATTTATTCTCATCAGACCTCACAATATTGTAAGGTGGATAATTTGTTCCAACAGTTGATGAAAGTGTGAAGTAATCATCATTAAATAGTGATTCAAAATGATTAAACACATCATCAAATCCAACACTAATTGGTCTTAGTTTATTAAAAATAGATAAATTTCTACTTGTCATAATTCTAACCTCCTAAAGTTAGCAAAGTTAAATATGAGTCCATTAAGGCACTCATTTTACAATTTATGGGCGTTTATATTTTTTTCAAGATACTGGACTATGCTATCAATTGACTACTATAGTATTTGCAATTTATGAGTAGTTAGATTCTAATAGTAGTGTCGTATAATTAATAATGGAATGTTAATGATCAAACGTATTTACATATTTTTTCTAATGGTTTTATTAACAAACCCTGAGATTATTAATGCCCAATCATACGGTAATAAATCTAAAACTCTAAAAAATCAAAATGAAATTAATTGGGTTATAGATAGACAACATATTCAAAAACCACGAGGTGGCACAACTAAAGGACTTAAGCCAGAACTTGATTCTAAACCATCTGAATATTATACCCAACTTTCAAAATCTAGAAATCTTAGAGACAAAGACAGATACGCAATTCTTTCTATGATTGGTGAGTTTAGAGCTAACTTTGAATTTACAGAAATGTTTGGAAGCACGTTTGATTACGAGCTTGATAGCCCTTACAAATCATGGGGCACTGAAATGGTAATTCCAATTAAAGTAGAAGAGGATTTTATCTCTCTTCAACATATTATTATGATGCATTTCACCGACGAGAGTGGTGAAGTTGTTAATTCTCATGTTGTAAAACACTGGAGACAAGATTGGAGATATGAGGATAAGAACATATTTACCTATCAGCCAGATATGAAATGGAAGAATATCACACCATCAGATATATCTGGAACTTGGAGTCAATCAGTTTATCAAGTTGATGACACACCTAGATATGAATCTTATGGTAAATGGGTGCATGGTGATGGAGGTTCTAAATGGATTAGTCAAATTACACCCCGACCATTACCTAGGAGAGAATTCTCAGTTAGAGATGATTATGACTTTTTATCTGGTGTTAACAAAATAACAATATTACCTTGGGGTTGGGTTATGGAAGAAATGAATGACAAAGTTACCAAGGAGAATGATTATATTGGTTCTGAATATGGAATAGCGAGATATCAAAAAATAAAAAATTATGATTTTGAAGCTGCAAATAAATACTGGAGTTCTACAAAAGATTATTGGCATGAAGTTAGATTATCATGGAATAGTAAATTAGAGAATGAATCAATTATATGCACCGAAAAATATGTAGATGATCAGCCCTCATATGTTTTTTACTTCACTGGCGCTGAGTCCTTTGCGAAAGAAAGTGATATTTCTCAAGCTAGAGAGAATATCAAGAGCATTACTGACAAATTCTCAAAAAAAGATTGTAGTTAAAAGCAAATAGACTCAAAATGTTTGAGTCTTATATATATTGAGAAAAACCCTACAAATATCACATAAAATCTTTTGTGTTATTCAATATCGATCATATTTATTATCAATTTATTAAATTAATAGGTATAATTATTCGGTATTAAAAAGTGATGAAAGGATACGATTTATGTCCCCATCGTCTAGAGGCCTAGGACACCGGGTTTTCATCTCGGCAACAGGGGTTCGACTCCCCTTGGGGATGTAAATCGTTTAATTCAAGTGAATAAGCAAATTGAATATAAAAAACCAACACAAGGATTCTGCTCAAAATGTGGTTCTCCCACAACTATAAAGATACCCGATGGCGATAATAGGCACAGAGCTGTTTGCGAATCGTGCGGGTCAATTTTTTACGAAAATCCAAAAATTGTCTCTGGATGCCTCTTAACGTGGGAGAACAAGATAATGCTTTGTAAGAGAGCAACTGAGCCAAGATCCGGTTATTGGACATTGCCTGCAGGGTTCCTTGAAAATTATGAGACAGTTGAAGCAGGAGCACTTAGAGAGACAATGGAAGAAGCAGGTGCAAAAACAAAACACATACAATTATTTTTAATGTGTAATCTCCCGCATATAAGCCAGGTTTATATGATGTACCACGGCGAATTACTTGACGGTGAATTTTCTGCAGGATTAGAGAGCGAAGAAGTTCGTCTATTTGGAGAAAATGAGATACCATGGAATGAGATAGCTTTTACGGTTATTGAAAGAACTATCAAGCTATACTATAAAGATAAGAAAGAGGGTAGTTTTGGAATACATTTCGACACAATAGACAAAAGATGATTTCACCAAAAAGAATAATAATAATATTTTTTGCTAATCTTATATTTTTAAGTCATGCTATCTCACATGAAGATAATGATTCTAGAATAAAGTTTTGGAAAGAATACTACAATCCAAAAATTGAAGCTTCAGGGAGCAAAATCCCGTCTGTCAGAATAGAGTTAATTAAGATTGGCTCTTATTTCCAACTTAAATTAGATGTTGAGAATTTCAAATTTACACCCGAGGAAGATAGAAGAAATAATAATTTTAGATATGGTTACGGTAAACTTTTCATGAATGGTAAGTATGTTTCTAGAATTTATAGCCCATATACATTTATTAGACAATTTCCTGAGGGGATGAATGAAATAAAAGTAATACTTAGCACAAATATGGACCATGATATCTCTTATAATAACGAGCTCATTAGCGATGAGATATTGTATCAATTTCCGGAATATAATTTCGCTGAGGCACGAGCCAAGGAACATGCAAAGTCAACACAGTGTGAATTTTCTACGGAGGGATTAGCAGATCGTGCAAAATTGCAAAAAAAAGGATTAAGCCTTGGTGAATCATCTAAATATTTGCAGTGTAGGTATGATAGTAGAAATTCTATTCTTTCAAGTTTTAAGAATAAGATGACAAAAATTCAGTTAGTACATCACGATGCTATATTAAAGTCTCTATTATTGAGAATAGAATTATGGAAAAAATATGAATCAAATAGAGTCTCACTTGAACAAGCAAGAAAATTAAATACCGAGTATGAAAACAATATTCACTTAGCAGTGGAAAAACACGTCCAAAAATTCAAGAATAAAAGGTGATACAAATGGAACATTTCCTCAAAGCATACACGACAACATCAGAAATTATGTTACCAATTCTAATATTTATTATAATATTAATCGTTAGGGATCTGGGCAAATATTCAAAGGTGTCAGATCGTATTTCTAACATCCTCAAAGAGATTTCCGATGATATAGAGGACAGTGGCTTTGTGAAAAATAGCGGCGAAAACAGTATAAGTTTTATAAGGCGGTTTATCGCAAAAAAAATATCTTCATCTAAAACTCCTGAATAAGATTAAAAATTTTACTCGCTTCAAGATTATGCATGCAAATATTTTTTTTACATGTTTTTATAATTTTTGTGTCATAACAGGGACTGCAGTCAAGATCTAATGTTGCTATTCTCACGTTATTCTTATATGTCTGATATGGGGATGATTGGTGAGAGTTCGTTGGACCATGTATTGAAATAATATTTTTTGCAACTGCACCAGCCAAATGAACGCTCCCACTATCGGTAGCGACTACGACCTCTGAGTTTTCTAGTATAGTAATTAATTCTGGGATAGTAGTTTTGCCTGAGATATCATAAACTCTATCTGAGAGCGGATGAAAAACTGAAAAATACTCCACTTCTTCTTTGCTTCCCACTAGATATATTTTCATATCTGTAAGCTTAAGAATTTTTTCCATGAGATCTTTCCAATTATTTGCTGGCCAAGATCTATAACCTCTGTAGTTCTTCTTACCAACATGACTATTTGTTGGACACAAGACAATATATTTCTCATTAAGATTAAACTTATTGATCAAATGTTTTTTATTGATTCCGACTATCGATGGTTTGGCAGATTCTTTCCTGAAATTTTTAATAAAGAGTTCCAAGATCCTTAACTGATGATCTACTCGATGTTCTTCAAAAATGTCATCATTTACAAATTGGTATGGCATACCGCATTTTTTTGTTGCTCTTGAAAATTTCACAATATCATTAAATTTATTTCCTATCTCTAAATTAAGAATTAGCTCATATGGTGATTTTATTGAATCTATTATAATTTTCTGTTTATCAATATTCAAATAGAATGGAAGTCGTGTATGTTTGAGCTCAAATATCTTTTTTATACGATTATCATATTTAAACAATTCAGATATTCCTGGTTTTGTCACCCAGTGGATATCAACATTATTCTGAAAATGTTCAATCAAAGGATCAATAACCGATGTTGCGTCTACCGTATCACCTAATAGTCCACATCTGATAACTAAAACTTTTTTATTTTGTTTTAATGTCATTTCTAGTTTAGAATATATTCTACTAAACTTATTATATAATTTATTTTATACAAAAAGGATTAAAATTTTCAAATGAGTAGCTGGATAAGGTTTAAATTTGAGGGAAAAATATGCTTCGGAATCTTAGAGGATGATATTAATATATCAGTTTGTGATGGTGATATGTTCTCAAACCCAAAAAAAACTGGCGAAGTTTTGAGTTATGACGATGTTGAAATTCTTAATCCCTGCTGTCCATCAAAATTTTTAGCGCTGTGGAATAATTATCAGACTCTCGCAGCAGAAAAAGGTTTGGATAAGCCAAAAAACCCATTGTATTTGAATAAATCCATTTCTTCTATCATAGAACCTGGTGCACATATTGTTCGACCTAAATCCTATAAAGAGGCAATATTTTATGAGGGAGAGTTGGGTATTGTCATCGGAAAAATATCTAAAGACATAGATAATGTTCAAGCTAAAAAAAATATTTTTGGGTATACCTGTATTAATGATGTCACTGCGATGGACATTGTAAAAAAAGATCCATCATTTGATCAATGGACAAGATCAAAGAGCTTTGACACCTTTGGGATATTTGGTCCATGCATAGCTACAGATATTGATCCGATGAATCTTCAAGTTCAATCTAGACTCAATGGAAAAATTGTTCAAGATTATAATACTAGCGATATGTTTTTTAATGTTTATGAAATTGTAAGTTTTCTCTCTAAAGACATGACACTCTTACCAGGTGATATAATCGCGTGTGGCACTAATGCTGGATTGGGACCTATGTCATCTGGCGATATTATTGATGTGAGAATAGAGAATATAGGTGTAATTATTAATTATAACGAGTAGCGATTTTATCTTCTCTTCCAAATATCTGGAGAATTTTCAGTTCTAGGTCGTGGTTTTTCGTCAAATATAATATTTTCAGAGCCATTATAAATTAGAAAATGTTTACCTTTTGCCCTCCCGAGAAGAGTAACCCCAGTCTCTTTCGCTACATTGAAACCCATTTCTGTAATACCAGACCTTGATAATAAATACGGTATATTCATTTGAGCAACTTTTATGACCATTTCTGAGGTCAATCTCCCAGTAGTGTAGAATATTTTATTTTTGCTATCGATATCATTTATCCACATATTTCCTGCAATTGCATCTACAGCATTATGTCTTCCGACATCTTCTATAAAATCTATTATTCTATCTTCTGAACAGAGTGCACAACCATGGACAGCACCTGATAGACGATATATCTCGTTTTTTTCATGCAAAAGTTTTAGTATTTTATAAATAGTTGACTGTTTAAGTTTTGTGTCTTTAATATTTTTTTTCTTTAGATCATCCCATATCCCACCATATGTTGTACCTTGACCACATCCTGATGTTACAACTTTGTGAGTAAGTTGATTGTCAAAATTATCATTTTTATTTTTTGTAACAGCGACCGCAGTATTAGTATCCCAATCTACTTGTATAGATTCAAGATCATAAAATGATTTGACAAAACCTTGATTCCTTAAATACCCAATCACTAGTGACTCTGGATGATGACCTAGTGTCATTAAGGTGACTACTTCTTTTTTGTTTACATAAATAGTTAGTGGTAACTCTCCTGTAATAGGAAATTTTCTTTCAGTCTGATATTCATCCACTGCAATAATTTCTCGTGTATTTGGGCGAACAGACTTAGATATCAAAGGCTTTTGTATTTTATCATTAGTCATAATCTGTTAAATTATATTATATATCAATATATTGTACGATGAGATTATTCCTATTTTTTATATTTCTAATAACACCTTTTACACTTAGTGCGGAGGTCTTGCGGGTAGTAATACTTGGATCTGGGACTCCTAGACTTGATATAGATAGATTCAGTCAATCTATACTCGTGGAGGCAGGTGATGAAAGATTACTATTTGATACTGGACGAGGTACAGCGATAAGGCTCAGCCAAATGAATGTTAATTTGTCCTCTGTCAATAACATTTTTTTTACACATTTACACTCTGATCACATCGTAGGATTCCCTGATGTATTGATGACTGGCTGGGTTTATCAAAGGGAAAAAACTCTTAATATATTTGGTCCATCTGGCACGAAAAATTTTGTAGATAATATAAAAGATGCATTTAATGAAGACATTAAAATCAGACTCAAAAAGCCCGAGGAACTCAAAATGTCTGGGTTGAAAACCTATGTAAAAGAGATAAGTGATGGCTTAGTTTATAAAAGCAAAAATGTCGAGGTACACGCAATTAACGTAGATCATGGCGGTGGAGTAGAGCATGCTTATGGCTATAAAATTAACTATAAAGACAAATCAGTGGTTATTTCCGGCGATACTAATTACTCAGAGGAATTAGTCAATGCTGCAAAAAATGTAGATTTACTTGTTCATGAAATTGCTGCTGCACCATCGAGTTTAGTTAAAAAATCAGAGAAAGTTAGAGGGATTATGAATTATCATACGACACCAAGAGAGCTAATTAGGATTATTAACCAAACGAAGGCTAAATTTACAGTGCTGAACCATGTACTTCTGCTTGGTGGCATGACTGAAGATAAGGTCCTAAAATCTATCAATAGTAGCTTGAGTAAAGATAGCAAGGCGATATTTGGTTATGATTTATTAGCTATAGAATTAACAGATAGAGTAAACACATACTCAGTTGATTATACAAAATGAAAATTATGGGGATAATTAATCTCTCTGACGATAGTTTTTCTGAGACAGGAAAATTTATTAATATTGATGATGCATTAGTTTATACAAAAGAACATTTGCAAAAATATTGTGAAATCGTAGACATTGGTGCCGAATCAACAAAAACAAAATTTAAAGCACGATCTGATGAAGAACAATTACTTAAATTAATTCCCCTGATTGAATCTATAAAGAGACAAGTACCAGATGTTCAAATCAGTGCTGATACAAGATCACATCTTGTAGCAGCTAAGTGTATTGATGCAGGTTGTCAAATTATAAACACTGTTACATCAGGTGATAATGTTGACAGTATGCTTGATGTTATCGAATCAAGTGAATCAGATATAATATTTACTCATATGCCTGAGGAACATACTGAAGGAAAGAATATGATTACAGATAATATTATTGACTACTTAAAAAATTTTTTTAATACAATCAGGAACAAAATGATAGAAAGAGGGATAAATGAAGAGAGGCTCATAATAGACCCAGGCATTAGTTTCGGAAAGACAGGAAGTGATAACTTAACTATAATCAGGAATATTGAGACTTTTGTAGGCGAATTTAAGAGAGTATGCCTTGGCGTGAGCCACAAAAAATTTTCTTCAAAAATCTTTGATAATTTAAAAGATAAAGACCAGATCTATGTAGATCTATCTATTCATAGTTTTGCAGTGTATAAAGGAGTCGAGATATTGAGAGTACATGATGTAGATATAACTCACGATTTGGTAAAAGTTGTAAGGGCTACAGTTAATTCGTGACAGATAACATAACTTTTTCAAAATCTTTTGTGAATTGTTGTAAATCATAAAGATTCCCCATTACTTCCTCGTTTTTTAGTTTTTCACACAAAGCTAATCTTTGCTCTGCATTATTCACTAACGAGTGGATCTTTTCTGTATAATCTTTAAAGTTATGTGTCACAAGTTCATTCAAACCGACAGAATTTAGAATACTGTGACTTACTCTAGAAGCAAAGTGCTGCCCTGATATTGTGATTACAGGAACACCACATTGAATTGCATCAGTAGTAGTAGTATGCCCATTATATGTTCTTGTATCTAACACAATATCTGAAAGCCCCAATCTCTCAATATGCGCTTCTCTTGATATTCTTTGTGCAAAAATGATTCTAGATTCGTCTAACCCTGACTCTAATAAGTATTCGACTATGTATTGTTTCATCAAAGCATTATCCTCAAGTAGCCATAAAACTGTATTTTCATTTCTTTTTAATATCTCTATCCAGCATTTAAAAATATCTTCTTCAATTTTGAAAGATTGATTAAAACAGGAGAGGATTATTTTCTCCTCTGGAAGAGAGTAATCATTCTTCTTAGTTTTTTTATTTGGGTACTTCTTTATACCATCATTTACTTGATAAATATTAGGGAGATAAAGAACATCTTCACTATAGAAGTTCTGTTTATCCTCTGGTATCACGATTTTATCTGCAATGATATAGTCATAGTTATCTGAACCGCTACTTCCAGGAAATCCAAGATAAGATATTGTTTTTCTGGCTAATTTTCTATTGACAACATTCATCTTGTTGTGAGGTATATAAACAGATAAGTCAATAAGAATATCTAGATCATGTTCTCGCACCATACTTTCTATCTGATCATCAGATTTATTATCGATATCCACAACCATAGTGATATGTTTGTCAATGTAGCTCAAATAATTTTGATCATGATTATATGTAAAAAAATAATAATCAAAAACTTCTTTATTTAAATACTGAAACATATTCTTGATTAAATAAAATGTTGGATGGTCCCTAATTTCTCCACAGATAAAGCCGACACTCTTTTTATTATTTTTTTTTGATATTTCTTTTTGCTGAGAAGAAGTCTTATGTTGAAAATTATTTTTGTGCCACTGAACGGCATTAGCATAGTTAGCCTTTTCATCATCACATCTTGATACGTTTAGAAAAGGATGTTCAAGGCCATTTATATTTAAATTTCCAATCTTAGTTTTTAATTCATTTAGTCTTTTCCAATTGCAAGTATTTTGACATGTACGTAAAAGAAGCATGTTAGCTTTTAAATGGTGATCATCTACATCAAGGCATTTTTCAAGGTAAGTCAAAGTCTTTTCGTAATCTCCCTTTCTGTCATAACAAACAGATAGATTATATAATGCATCAGGATAAAAATTATCTAAATCCAGAGACCTTTCGAGGAGGTCTATAGCATTATCGTACATTTGCTTGTCGATATACACGACACCAAGATTATTTAAAACCTCTTTGCTTTCATATAATTCTCTTGCTGTCATAAGAGATTTTTCCGCATCATCTAATAAACCAAGATAATGTTGGAGGTTGCCACAGTTTATATGAAGTTTAGTGTGTGTTGGGTAATCACTAATGGCCTCTTTTACATTCAAAAGAGCCTCATTCAACCTTCCATGACTTATATGATCTTGTATCTCCTCAAGATATGTATCTAAAGATTTTTCTTTAACCATTAATTGATGTGAGTTTTTTTTATTTTAACAGCACAGAATTTAAACTCTGGAATTTTTGCGTCTGGGTCTAGAGCTGCGTTTGTTAAAACATTTGCTGCTGCTTCAACGTAGCAAAATGGTATAAATATTTGACCTAGCTGTAGCCCATCATCTCTTCTTGCATAGACATCTACTTTCCCTCTTCTTGATTCAATGGTAATGAGATCACCATCTTGTACACCAATTTTTTTCATGTCTTCTAAACACATATTTGCAAAAGGATCTGGCTCAATTTGGTGTAGCATACTTGCTCGTCTTGTCATACTACCTGTATGCCAGTGCTCAAGTTGTCTTCCTGTTATTAATATATAATCAAATTCCGTATCTGGTAATTCATCGGCGTTTTTAAAAGGCGATACTTTAAAGGTGGCTAATCCATCTGATGTAGGAAATTCTTGAGTGAAAATAACAGGTTGGCCTGGGTCATCCTCTGTGTTACATGGATATGTAACTGAATGTTCTTGCTCAAGTCTCTCCCAGGTAATACCTGCAATAGTAGGCATGCATCTAGTCATTTCCTCAAAGACATCTTTTGGACCATTATAGTTCCAATCTAAACCCATCCCACGAGCTATTTGTTGAATAATCCAAAGATCCTGTTTTGCTTGGCCTGGGGGGTAAACAGCTTGTCTACCTAATTGCACTCTTCTATCGGTATTTGTGAAACTACCAGTTTTTTCCGGGAATGCAGATGCTGGTAATATAACATCCGCAAAAAATGCAGTCTCAGTAACAAATATATCTTGTACTACTAAATGTTCTAGGCTGGATAAGGCTTTCCTAGCGTGATTTAAATCTGGATCTGACATTGCAGGATTTTCTCCCATCACGTATAAACCTGTGAGATCTCCTGCAACAATTGCATCCATAATTTCTACTACTGTTAAGCCTGGCTTTTTATCCAATTTTGTGCCCCAAAAATTTTCAAAGAATTTATTAATTTTTGGATCATCTACTCTTTGATAATCTGGGAATACCATTGGAATAAGTCCAGCGTCAGAGGCGCCTTGGACGTTATTTTGGCCTCTTAGGGGATGTAATCCTGTGCCAGGCTTGCCAATTTGTCCTGTCATTAGTGCAAGCGAGATTAATGCCCGTGCATTATCAGTGCCATGGATATGCTGTGAGACACCCATGCCCCAAAATATCATTGAACCTTTTGATGATGCGTATAGCCTTGCAACCTCATTAAGTGTTTCTTCTGGTATACCACATATTTTAGACATTATTTTTGGCGAATAATCTTTAAGATGATTTCTAAGTTTGTCGTAATCTTTTGTTCTAGTTTTAATAAACTCTTTATCGACTAAGTCTTGATCTATAATAGACTTCATTATCGCGTTTAGCATCGCCACATCTGTGTCAGGTTTAAACTGAAGAAAATAATTTGCATGTCTTGATATATCTGTTTTTTTAGGGTCCATCACTATTAGAGTTTTACCTTCTTTTGAAGCATTTTTCATAAACGTTGCCGCTACAGGATGATTAACAGTTGGATTAGAACCAATAATGATAATTACTTCTGCCTCAGTGACGTCAGCAACTTGATTTGAAACAGCTCCTGAACCAACCATCTCAAGTAAGGCTACTACCGATGACGCATGACATAACCTCGTACAATGATCAACATTGTTTGTATCGAATCCAGTCCTAATTAGTTTTTGGAAAAGATAAGCTTCCTCATTGGAGCCTTTCGCACAGCCAAACCCCGCAAGACCAGATGGACCTTTAGATTTTTTTACTTTTTTAAAACCTTCTATCGCGACATCTAATGCGTGTTCCCATGTTGTCTCCTCGAAAATTTCGTTTATATTGTTAAAATCATATGAATGAAGATCAATATTTTTGTTAACCCCTTGTTTTCTTATAAGAGGTTTAGTTAACCTCCCATCATTATGAATGTAATCAAAACCATAGCGACCTTTAACACAAAGTCTACTTAAATTAGAAGGTCCATCTCTCCCTTCAGCAAATAGAATTTTCTCATCCTTTACGTTATAAGTCAGCAAACACCCAACTCCGCAATAAGGGCACACGCTTTCAACTTTCTTATCCGGTATGTTTAGTGCAACTTCTTTTGATGGCATCAAGGCGCCGGTAGGACATGCTTGAACACATTCACCACACCCAACGCATGTGCTTTCACCCATAAAATCATTTATATCGAAAACAATCTCAGATTTGAAACCACGATTTGCATATCCAATCACATCGTTAACTTGTTCTTCACGGCATGCACGAACACATCTTGTACATTGAATACAAGCATCTAGATTGACTGCAATTGCTGGATGTGTGAGATCGTGTTTTTCTTGTACGTTAGTTGGAAACCTGTTTGCTTTGATATTTAATCTCTCAGCCCAATCAGATAGTTCACTATCTTTTTTATAAATTTTATCAGACACATCAGAGGTTAGAAGCTCTAGCACTAGTTTTTGCGAGTGGATAACACGATCGTTATTGGTATTGACAACCATCCCATCAGATATTGTTCTCACGCATGATGGTTGAAGAACTCTCTCACCTTCTATTTCAACCATACAAGCTCTGCAATTACCATCAGGTCTCATACCTTCTTTAAAACAAAGATGCGGGATTTCAATTCCATTCCTCTTTGACACATCAAGTATTGTCTCATTTGGGTTTCCAAAGTAATTTTTGCCATTAATCTTAATGGCAACAAAACTTCTGTCAGAAATTTCTTTTGGATTAGTAGCCATTTAATTCTGCACCTTTTTATATTCAATGATAGGAGTTGTCTCTGGTTCATTAGGGAAATATTTTATAACGCATTTGAGCGGATTTGATGCTGCTTGACCTAGACCACAAATTGATGCATCCGACATAACTTGAGAGAGTTCTGAAAGTAATGGCACATTCCATTTTTTTTCTTTCATCATTTCAGTGGCTTTTGAGGTACCTACTCTGCATGGAGTACATTTTCCGCATGATTCATGAAGGAAGAATCCCATAGTAGTTGATGCCGCTTGAGCAACTTTATCTTTGTCAGATAAGATTACAATTGCTGCAGATCCAATGAAACAACCATATTCATGAAGGGTATCAAAATCAAGAGGTATATCGTCCATAGACGCAGGTAGAATGCCACCTGAGGCTCCACCAGGGAAATACGCATAGAACTTATGACCTTCTTCCATACCTCCAGCATATTCGTCGATTAGCTCCCTAACGGTAATTCCTGCAGGTGCAAGATGGACACCAGGTTTTTTAACTCTACCGCTTACAGAGAATGATCTAAGACCTTTTCGATCATTACGACCATAAGATGTAAACCAATCTGCTCCTTTTTCAATAATGTCTCTTACCCAATAAAGAGTCTCCATATTATGAGCAAGGGTAGGTCTTCCAAATAGACCAACTTGTGCGACGAAAGGTGGTCTTAATCTCGGCATACCTTTTTTTCCTTCGATAGATTCAATCATTGCTGACTCCTCTCCACATATATATGCACCTGCGCCTCGTCTGAGTTCAATATCTGGTATATCACCAGCAAATTTATCTCTTATGTTATCTAATTCATCAGCGAGTATTTTACGAACTGCCGCATATTCATCACGCAAATAAATATAAATCTTATCAATACCTACAACTTCAGAAGCTATAAGCATACCCTCTAAAAATCTATGAGGGTCTGATTCAAGATAATGACGATCTTTAAAAGTCCCTGGCTCACCCTCATCTATATTTACTGCTAATAGTCTCGGAGCTTCTTGTTCGATTAAGATTCTCCATTTTTTTCCTGCTGGGAAACCTGCTCCACCTAAGCCACGAAGATTTGAGTTTTCTAGTTCGACCAATACACTTTCTTTAGTAACGGATCCTTTTTTGATTTCATCTAATAATTCATAACCTCCTTTGGAGGAATAATCAGACATAGTTATATACTTTGGGATTTCGGGTTGATATTTTTTTTGATCTACTGCAATTTTTATTTTTTTAAAATTTGCATGATCTATAGGATTGAATTTCACAACTGCTACTGGAGCATTCTGACATCTTCCAATACAAGGTACTTTTTGTATTCTTACTGATCCTTTGTAATAATTGTCTAGTTCGTCTGCCAATTCATGAGCTCCATTTAATTCACATGACACAGAATCGCACACTCTTATTGTGAGTGAGGGCGGACATTCATCACCCGACTTTATAATGTCAAAGTGATGGTAAAATGTGGCCACTTCATAGACTTCAGTTTGAGAGATATCCATTAAATCAGCTAGAGCCGTCATATATTCCTCATTTATATGGCCCTTAGCATCCTGAATTAAATGAAGATATTCTATTAAATGGTCACGTCTATAGGAATCTGTATTTATGAGCTTGATTAAATCTTCTTTTACATCAAGATTAACTTTTCTTCCTCTGTTTCTAAGTCTCTTGTTTTTTTTGAATTTCTTTTCTCGTATTAATCCATCTTTTTGTTGTTCTTTCTTATCTGAGTGCGGATCAAGAACTTGCATTAGATCTTCAGCAGTAAGGTTTTCAAGATTAAGTTCTTTGAGGTGAGGTAACATTGAACTTTCAAATTTTGAGAGTTCTTTTTTCCAAGATTTGTAATCCAGCTGATTTTTCCTTTCTTTTATTTTCTTTAACTCTTGAGCGATTTCAACAAATGAAGGTTGCTTTTTGACAATCTTGAGACCTTGCCTTCTTTTAATATTTTGAATATCTTCTCCATCAGCTAACTTTTTTTTCAAAAAACTATGTTCTTGTCTGGCTTTCTCGATACTAAGTGTTGGGTATTCACCTAGTGAATATATTCTCTCTTTGCGTTTGCCATTCTCGTAAACGTGGTAACGAAATTGCCAGTGCTTGTTACCGTTTTTTCTAATTATTACTGCTAAACCTGACCCGTCTGAAAGTCTATAATCAGCTGATCTTGGCTGTGCGCTGTTTATGATTTTTTCAGTGAGTTTCGACATGGTTTCTCTCTATGCGACAAAATATTAGTGGGTACCATTGTGGGTACCTTAGTAATAACTTTAATAAATTGTGGGTATCTCTCATCCACCATACCCACAGGCTACTACTATTCTTATTAAAATACAATAAAAATATGCTATCTTATTGGAAGGACTAAGTTCATGGATGTATAAATGGATAGAAAAGAGTGCTTACATTTTCTTCAGGAATCTGCAGAGGATTTATGTATTTGTGGTGTAGCATCTGAGCAAATAGATCTCGAAAAACTCTCAGATGATGAGCTCAACTTACTCGTAAGCATAGTAAAGAAAGTAAGATTAAATGAATCAAGTTAGGAGACAATAATGGCTGATGAAAAGACATATTCTGAGACCGAAATAAATGATTACCTTAAAGCACACCTTAGTAATTGGTACTATGAAAATGGGTGGATTAGAAGAAAGTATAAAACCAGCGGATGGAAAGGGACGTTAATGGTGATTTCAACAGTAGGTCACCTAGCAGAAGCTGCGTGGCATCATCCGGATATTTCAGCATCCTACGCATTCGTTATCGTCAAGCTTCAGAATCATGCGGCAAAAGGTATCACCGATAAAGACTTCCTATTAGCTAAAAAGATTGAGGAGGTTATTCAGTGGAACCCATCAAACGAGGACAACACACTTGAAGGAACCCCGGATGACCCAAGATTTAAATACATAAAATATGATTAATTAGTTACGCTTAGAGAGCGAATTGTTTTGGTAATCTCTGTATATGGGAGGCCATTAGGGATAATTCTTCTCACTACCATGTTTTCGTCTATTACGTACAGGTTCGAACTATGTTCAACAATGTAGTTTGGATTATTTTTACTGTCCACCAGCTCGTAAGGGATCTTGAAATATTTTGTTATCCTATCGATCATTTCCTTGGATGAGGTAAGACCAAGAATCCTTTTGTCAAAAAAATCCACATATTTTGAGACAATCTCTGGTGTATCTCTTTGGTGATCAACGCTGATAAACACAGGTTGAACTCTCTTAGCGAGATCACCTAGTTCAATTAATGACTTGCGTATATCTAGCATGGTAGTAGGGCAAATATCTGGGCAATGAGTGTACCCAAAAAAAACTAACATTACTTTACCCTCGTACCTATCTAATTTCACTGACTTCTCTGTCGGAGAAAAAAAAGAGACCTCATGAAGAGCTTTGCTGACGTCAGGCATCGCATAAATATTCTGAACTAATACCGCACTGAGTATGAAACTTTGTATCACTAATCTAAACATTGTCTTAATGATAACATTTGATTCTCTCTCATAAAAATAAGATGTGTTTTCCCCAAAAAATATAAGGAATTGCCTGAAAAATCTCATATTTGTGGATATCACTAAATGATAAGTATTTAAGCAAATACTTATATATAGAAATTATTTCAAAATAGTTTTGACTAGATTTCAAAAAGCTTTTAGTATTATTTTATTGGGAATTTATTCCCTAAGGAGCTTGGTTCTAGGAGTAAATCTTAGATTCGAAACATTAGTGTTTACAAGTATAATCGTTCGATTTATCTGGGAGGTAAAGATGATCGGAAACATATTATTAAACGTACGTTACCTACTTGCTCCAATACTAATTATAGTAGCTGGTGCTGGTGTCCTAATCGGAGGCATTATGGCTTGGTTAGGTGTGGTATTACTTTTTGTTGGTCTTTTAGTAGACATAGCAACTAAGTTTGAAACTACAGGCGTAGGAGTAGACGAAGAAGGAAACACAAGAGGATGGGCAACTTTCCAAAACTTGACCATGTACTTTATGCTTCCTGTGTTCGTATTGTTCCAATTAGTAATGGCTTGGAGAGTTTACTCTTACATGTCACTAGGCGGAGCTGAAGGCGCAGTCATCATGGAAATTATTCCAGGGCTGTTAGCAATGCATGAAGGCATATCAGGTCTTAACTTGATTGGTGCTACATTATCATCTGGTATCTTTATTGGTATCGGTATTATATATGGTCACGAGCTATCACATACCAAAGGTTTTGGTTTTGTAATCTCAAGACTAATGATGGCACTTTCTGGTTCTGCACATTTCTGCTATGCACACGTGTACAACCATCACTTAGAACTTGCTAGTGAAGATGATCCTGCAACTGCACCACGTGGTCGCACAATTTATGGTCACTACCCACTATCATATCTAGGTCAATCAAAGTTTTTATTTAACATGGAAAAAGAAAGACTAGGCCGTATGGGCGTACCTTTCATTTCATGGCAAAACCGTTGGATTCGTGGTTACTTAATGGCTGTTCCAACAGTTACTCTGTTCTTCGTAGCAGGTGGCTGGGTTGGTATGGCTTGTTTAGCTACAATCTGGGGTATTTCAAACTTCGAATTAGAAGCGTTGAACTATCTAGAGCACTATGGCTTGATTCGTCTAAAAGATCAGCCAATCGATTATCGCCATAACTGGGATAACTCTACTTGCTTTACAGCATGGTTCTTCATTGAGATTGGTCGTCAAGCAGACCATCATGATCGTGGAGAAACTCATTTCTGGGAGCTCGAGAATGTAGGTTGCCCTAATACAGGATGGGGATACTTCGTGGTCTTCTTCATTGCACTAGTACCACCAATATGGCACTGGTACATGAGAAAAAGACTAGCTGCTTGGGATGAGCACTTCGCAACTGACGAAGAAAAAGCAATCGCTGCAAGACTTAACAGAGAAGTTGGATACGAAGGTACTCCATTCTCAGGTGATGTCTTACAAGATGCTGGAAATGTTGATCTTGGATTAAGAACAGCTAAAAAGTAAACCATCAGTTTATTTTGATAGGCACCCATTATTGGGTGCCTATTTTTTTTAATAAAACATAAAATATGACTAGCATAACTACTAAAATTTGCGTTATATTAAATATATAGGTTAAGTAGGAGAGAATAATGAAAGTTACTTATGATGCAGAAACCTGCACACACGCTGGTGAGTGTGTAAAAGGATCACCAAACGTTTTCAAAGTAGTAGACGGACAATTCGTGATTGATACATCTGCTGACAGCGAAGACAACATCAGGTTAACAGTTTCTAACTGTCCATCTGGTGCGTTAAAAATAGAAGAATAACTAGCTTAGCTAAGTTATAAACAAAAAAACATAATAGGGGGTAATATTATGCCAATAGGAGATCACCTAAGAGACGTACAAGACTTATATGGTAGTCCTGCCTGTCCACACACTAACGCTGTGCTATTAGCTGCCGGTGAAAAAGGTGTTGACTTGAATTGTCATGCGGAGACAGATTGGGGGCCATCAGGCTCAATACGCAGTATGTCGCCACTAGGAATAGGACCTATTCTTAAAGATCGTGATTGTATAAATTACGGTCTAGTTGCATGTATGTCGTACATTGATGACAAAGGCTTTGGTCCATCACTTGTTCACAGAAATGGTGTAACTCGTGCACGCATGTGGCGCGAAATTACAGTTGCACAAGCTTGTGACGTTAGTGATGATGCAAGCCTAGCCGCATCACTTGATCAACTTGAAGAAACACTAGGATCGTCACTCGGCAATATGAGAGGGGATTATGTATGTGGTCAATACACGCTAGCAGATTGCGCGTGGGCCGGTGTTTGTCAAGTAGCAACAAATATGGGGAAAGGAGATGCAGTAAGTTCAAGAGCCAAGGTGAATGCTTGGTTCAGTTCTGTGCAATCACATCCATCTACAAGTAAGGAGAGTATAAGTCCTTACGGCTGTATGTCTACTAAAGCTGATGCTGACGCAGGCACAATCAGGGAAGTTCGTATCAATACTGCTTAAGTAGTATTTGATATAACATCAATTAGGAACCCCAATTTTAATTGGGGTTTCTTTTTTTGTACATGGTGTTATTATAATTTCCGTGTAAATACGATTACTTTGATTTAGAATTTATTAGTAATAAGAAAGGTTTTATAGGATGAACATTTATAAGTATTTATGGTTTTTTGGTAATAAACCCAAGGATGGAACTATGACACTCCTTCCCTCTAATAAGAAGGTTTTTGTCAAAAGTAACCAATCGATATTAAATGCCGCTCTTGAGCAAGGACTTGACTGGCCACATGATTGTAAATTTGGTAGCTGTTCATCGTGTATGGGAAAAGTATTAAAAGGAAAAATTAAACCTACATCTGATTATTCACAAGTACTTACAAAAGAGGAGATTGATGATGGTTACTTTCTCGCCTGTCAAGCACGCCCTGTAATGGATTGTGAGATAGAAGTTGATCTTGGTGATCTTGTTCGTGTACCTGCTATCAAAAACAACGCATTAATTAGCGAAACTGAAATGTTAACTTCTGACATTATGAGAGTAGTATTACAAACAGATCAAAACGTAGAGCACGCAGGTCTACCTGGTATGTGGGCTGAACTCTCAATAGATGGTCTAGACAGACCTCGTTCATACTCTTATGCAGCAGCACCAAAAAATGAAAAACCAAATGAGTTTACATTTTTTATACGAAAGGTTCCTGGTGGAAAATTTACTGAGTGGTTATTTGGTAGCAACAGAGATATGAGTCAACAAGTAACTGTTAATGGTCCATTTGGATCATTTTACCTTCGAGAAAAACAATCACCAATTGTTTGCATTGCTGGTGGAAGTGGCTTAGCACCCATAAAAGCTCTACTGGAAGGTGGAGTTCTTGACCAAGTTAAGAGAGATGTTGTTTTTCTTTTCGGAGCAAGAACACAAGAGGATTTATATTGTGTTAAGGAAATAAAAGAACTCAAAGATAAATGGAATAAAGATTATAAATTTGATTTTATCCCTGTCCTAAACATGGAACCGGAGGATAGTGATTGGAAAGGTGGTCGTGGATTAGTCACAGACTATTTTGAAAATGAAATAATAAAAAAAGATAATTTAGATGTCTCTGACTGGCAAGGTTATCTTTGTGGGCCACCCCCTATGATAGATGCTGCTTGTGTTGTTCTAGAAAAACATGGAATAAAAAGTGATGAAATTTTCTATGATAAATTCACTGATTCTAGGGATTTATAAGCGCTCACAGAACTCCTCATAAAACTGCAAAAATATGTTTACAAACCCTGTAATTGTGTTAGTTTTAAAGAACGTTAAAGAGATATATTAAGTATTATTATATCATTAAATGCTTATACAGAGGAGATATTAATATGGGATTTCTATTCGGGAAAACTGCTCAAGGCACATATGTTGTCGTGGCATTCTGGGTAGCCTGTTACTACTTCTTCAGCGGCATGTTCCCAACATGGCATTTCGCACCAGGTTCAATGCCAGGATTAGCTGGTTGGCCAATTGCGTTGCTAATTGGATTCTTGCTCATTGTTGCAAATATGATTAGCGTGTATTTGTTCATCAAAGTTGCAGGTAACCGTCCATGGGAATGGTTTGAAGATGGAGTCTACGGACCAGGAGATGAGGGGTAAATGGATTTGACTTGTTGACTTTGAGTCATCAAGTTAAATACTACAGAGAGATCTGTAGTAAAAACAACAATAAAAAACAGTCTTATAGGAAGGACAATTGGGGGTTAAATTCACATTTGATTACAAGAAGTAATTCACCCAAAATTTTAAGACGTTATTTATTATATATATATAATGAGGAAAAAATATGAAAACAAATAGTAATTGGAAGCTCGGAGCTGCGGTAGGTACAGCCTTATCGCTAGGTTCTGGTGCGGCCGTTGCTGGACCACATGGGTTCGATCTTCATAATGTGTTTCATGGCGCATCAGCTTCAATGGCTGGTACTAGTATTGCGCATGTAGAAGATCCAGTATCCGCTGTTTTTGGTAATCCAGCAACATTGACAACTTACTACGGTGGTACTAACTTTATGTTTGGTGCAACATTCTACATGCCGCGCGCGCGTATGATTCATGATGGATCTGCGGGTTATGCGGTAGGTGAAGCAACATCCCTAGTTAGAATTACAGCTGGAGCAACAGGTAAACCTGGTGCAAGATACTATCACTTCGATGCTACATCTAAAGCTGATGTTTATGCTGTGCCAACTATTGCGGTAACTCAAGACTTAACTGGTCTTGGTATACCAGTAGTTCTTGGTGTAGGTGTATCAGCTACATCTGGTATCGGTGTTGATTATAAACATAATTCAAACACATTAGGCGCAGCAGCAGAGCTAATTAACTTAGGTGTTAATGCCGGTATCGGTATGTCAATGACTCCTAACGTTGATGTTGGTGTATCTGCGACAATTACCTATGCAATGCTTGAAGCTGGTTTGACAGGTTCAGGTGGCATGACACATGACATTGGCTTTCGTGCAACTCTTGGTGGACGTGCTAAAGTAAACTCTAACTTGACAGTTGGCGCTTACGTTCAAACAGAACAACCACACGAGTATGATAATTTGCATGTAACTAGTAACCATGGTTCGGCTGGATTAGGTGCTGGATCAGGTATCGTTCAGTTTCAACCAGAAATTAAGTGTAACCAAACTAGCGGTAGCGTATGTCGTCAAGACGTAAGAGTAGAACAACCGATGAATATTGGTCTTGGATTTGCTTTTGATGGATTGATGAATGGAAATCTCTTAGTGATGGGTGACTTTACTCATAAAGCATGGAGCGATGCTCGATTCTTTAATGAGTTTTATGAAGACCAAGAAGTCTACTCTGTTGGTTTACAGCTTACTCAAGGACCTATGAAATTTAGACTAGGTTATGGATATGCTGATGATCCATTGAGAGCGAGTGTTCAAGACGGTGTTCAAATTAAAACAATTGGTGGTGTAAACGAAGGTGGTAGCACATATACATCTGCTATGTATCCTTTATTTATGTCTTATTTCCAAGCTATGGAAACACCAGTTATCTACAAACATCGTATATCTGCAGGTCTTGGAATCGATGGATTCTTAGCACCAATGCTAACACTTGATACACACGTGGCTTTCCAACTCGAAGAGGACAAATGCTTCGGTGCTGGTCAAGCAGGTGTAACATCTAGCTATGCTGGCGGAAACGCAGCGGTTAGAGGTACAGCTCTTGCTGGCGGTTTAGCTGATGCTGGTTGTGCAGCAGCTGACCATTCAAAAGCTACGGTTTCTTCTTTTCACCTAGGTGGAGCATTAACTTGGACTTTCTAAGTTAACGGAAGAGATATATACTATTAAGACGGATAGAGGGTCATTGAAAGATGGCCCTCTTAATTAAAGCGAAAATTATATAATTATATAGGAGCGCACAAATATGAAAATAAGAAGACTTATGTCAACCGTATACGGTATGTTGATGTCAAGCTTTCTTGCTTTAGTACTTGTACCAACACATGTATTCTCAGATGAGACTTGCATGTCACCATACATGGCTAAGATCGTTGGCCAAGAGGATTACGTTTATGTATGGACACTTGGTCAAGTGGGTGTTGGAGATGAACAGGATAAATTAGTAACTATTGCTGTCAATCCATCATCACCTCACTATGGCAATGTAATTGGTCACATATCTGTTGGTGGTCGTAATGAGGCTCATCACTCTGGGTTTACAGATGATAGGCATTATCTATGGGCAGCAACTTTAGATACAAGTAAAATCTTTATATTTGATGTCCACACTAACCCACAAAAACCAAAGCTTCATAAAGTCATCACTGACTTTGTTAAAGCAAGTGGCGGTATAGTTGGACCTCATACAACATATGCACTACCTGGAAGAATGATGATCTCAGGATTATCAAACAACCAAGATTTTGGTGGTAGAACAGCATTAGTTGAATACACAAACGATGGTACGTACGTAGCTACGCATGATATGCCTGTAGACGGTAACCTTAGAGGTGCTGTTAAAACTGGGCAGCTTGCTGATGGTTATGGTTACGATGTTCGTGCATTACCAAGAAGAAATGTAATGATCACTTCATCCTTTACTGGTTGGAATAATTACATGATGAACTTAGGTAAATTAATGGGCGATAGTGAAGCGATGAAGAGATTCGGTAACACTGTTGTTGTTTGGGATTTACATTCACGTAAACCTAAAAAAATCTTTGATGTACCAGGTGCACCTCTAGAAATTAGATGCGCGTGGGGTTCTCAGAACAACTACTGTTTTACAACAACTGCATTGACATCACAAATCTGGCTCATTTACGAGAAAGATAATGAGTGGAATGCTAAGTCTGTTGGAACAATAGGTGATCCTGCTAAAATTCCTTTACCTGTAGATATTTCGATAACTGCAGATGATAAACACCTCTGGGTAAATACATGGAATGATGGCATGACTAGAGTTTTTGACATCTCAGATCCACATAATGCGAAAGAAGTTTATACTGAGAGAATTGGTGATCAGATCAATATGCTTTCTCAAAGTTGGGACGGAAAACGTGTATATTTCACGTCTTCTCTTCTAGCCAACTGGGATAAAGCTGACGGACCAGATAAAATGCCTCAATACTTCAAAGCATATGATTATGCTAATGGTAAACTTTCTAAGAAATTTGAAATAGATTTCTTGAAAGAAAAGCTTGGTTTGCCTCATCAAATGAGATTTGGCGCATATTCTTTATATGCAAAAACACCAAGTAATAAAAATTTGGCTGAACTTAGTCAGTAAAATTTGGTCATAGTTATTAGACACCCTCATTGGTGGTAAATAACGTAAAATGGCTGTAGACGTAGGGCCGCTTATCTTTGATAAGCGGCCTTTCTTTTTTCTAACAAAACATTTAAAATTGTTATGTAAGGTAGATAGACCAAATGGAGAGAATCAAACTATATTTATCACTATTTTTTGTAATGTTTTGTGCAATAAGTTTTGCACAGAGGACAGAGTATTCAATTGCCCCAGGTTATAATCAATTAAATTTTGAAGCTCCTGAGCCAGGCACTTATACGTTAGAAAAATATAATCTTGCTTCTAATGGCAATATCCTAGATTCACTAGGTAATAAAAAACAATTACATGATTTGTTTGATGACAAAATTGTATTACTTAATTTTATGTATACTACCTGCACAGATGTCAATGGTTGCCCTTTAGCTACTGCTGTTTTTCATAAAGTTAGGAACTTGCTAAATAAGGATCCTAAGCTCGGTAAACAAGTTAGCCTTATAAGTATGAGTTTTGATCCTGAAAACGACTCACCTGAGGTAATGAAACTTTATGGTTTCGGAACTGACAAAGGCGTTGTAGATTGGAATTTTTTAACAACTTCATCTTTTGAAGATTTAAACCCAATACTTGACGGCTACGGTCAGAGAATTCTCAAGGAGTATGATGAAGAAGGGAACTACATAGGATCAATATCACATATATTAAGAGTTTTCTTAATAGACAAAAATAAGACCGTTAGGAATATATACAGTGTATCTTACCTTCATTCAGATGTTCTTATCAACGATATAAAAACATTGGTAGATCCTAGAACAAGAAACGGTACTATTGAATCATCATCATTAGAACCTATCCTAGTTGCGTCTGATGAGTCATTTTCTAATTCTTTACAATCAATTTTAATGGCATCTGGAGCATCACTAGCAAAACCCGGTGATTACAAAGAGGGTTACACCAGCAAGGATTATACAACCCAAGCTCAATCTCTTGAAAGAGTTGGCAAAGCCACAGATCTCTTAGCCATTGCGACAGAAAAACATCTTGGCTTACCAAAACTGAAAACCCCAGAAGGCACCGCCTTAACAAAAGAGAAAATAGCCCTTGGTAGAAAAATGTTCTTCGATCGAAGACTATCACACACAGATACAATTTCATGCGCTATATGTCATGTACCAGAAATGGGTTTTGCTCACAACGAATTAAGAACTGCAGTTGGAACAGAAGGCAGATCAGTGCCAAGAAATGCACCTACAGTTTTAAATGTAGGTCTTCTTGCACGATTCTTTCATGATGGAAGAGAATCTAGCTTAGAGGATCAAGTTTGGGGTCCAATACTTAATCATGATGAGATGGCAATTCCGTCACCTGGTTATCTGATAAATAAAATTAAAGCCATACCTGATTATAATAATCAATTTGAAAAAGCTTACGGCTCACCACCTAATATGGATAATATAAGCCGAGCTTTTGCAGCTTATCAGTATAGCTTATTAAGCGCAAATTCTGCTTTTGATAGGTGGTACTATGGTAAGGAGAAAAATGCTATTTCTTATGAGGCTCAGAAGGGCTTTGAAATTTTCACAGGCAAAGGCGCTTGTGTAAGCTGTCATATAATTAATGATGAATTTGCATTATTTACAGATGAGAAACTTCACAATACTGGTATTGGCTATGAAGCATCCATGTATGTTGAACCTCCTGTTAAAAAGCTTATCCTCGCACCAGGAGTAGAGATAGATGTTGATACATCGAGTTATAAAGATGATTCTAGATTTAGAGATGAAATTGCACCAAATGACCTTGGTCTATATACTATAACGCAGGATCCGAATGATAGGTGGAAATTCAGAACCCCACCCCTCAGGAATGTTGCAATTACAGCTCCATATATGCATAACGGAGCTCTTTCAACGCTTAGAGAGGTTGTAGAGTTCTATAATAAAGGAGGCGTAAAAAATGAAGTACTAAGCCCTCTTATGTTCCCTCTTAACCTAAGTGAGAAAGAAATAGGTTATTTAGTTGAGTTCCTAAAAACTCTCACTGGCTCAAATGTAGATGAGCTCATTCTAGATGCAAAGGCAGCTCCGATTGGGGAGATCTCGTTAAACGACCCAAACTGGTTTCATGAAAACAAACCAAGATACTAAGGAATAAGAAATGAAACTATTTAAAATTTTACTTTTCTTGTTGATTCTACCGACTCAAACTCTATCCTCATCACCTTATTTAATGGACCCTATGCCAAATAAAAAACCTGCACCTGATTTTGTTCTATCAGGACTCGATGGAGAAGAGCATTCCTTAACTGAACTTAGAGGCAAATTTGCTTTGGTGAATTTCTGGGCAACATGGTGTACACCATGTAAAGCAGAGATGCCAACACTTGAGAGTATACATAACACTCTAAAAAATGACCATTTCACAGTAGTTGGTATTCATGTAGGTCCAGGACCAGATGCTATAAATAACTATTTATCTCTCAACCCAGTAACTTTCCCAATATTTATTGATATGGATCTCGAATATGATTGGGGCGTTCCAGGACTACCTACAACATTTTTAATTAGCCCAGAAGGAGAAATGTTATATCGCGCAGTAGGAAAGCGTGACTTCTCCTCACCTGAAATGGAAGAATTTTTCAGGGTTCAAATAAGAGAGTATAAAGAGAAATCTTTATCTTATAAGAAATAACTCTGATAAGTTACTAGCTGTTTTATGGCTATTGAACCTTTGAAAGCTCTTAAGTGATAATATCTTGTCTTGAGATAGCTGGTTGAGGTGTTTGACTAGAAATGGCATGAAATTATATTCACACACGTTAGATTTTGTGTAATTCTTTGTAAATTTACTTTCCTTAAGTATAAAAGTACCTCTTTTGATTTTGTTAGCAAAATTTTTACCTAATTGACCTGTTATAATTACCGTTCCCGATATTATTTCGGTACAACAATTTTTTCCAACATTGCCTTTCACGATTACAATACCTCTTCTCATTCTCTGAATAGCATAATCACCTGCATTGCCAGTGATAATTACCAACCCATCGTTAATACCCTCATTCTTATGATTGGATTTACCACACAGATAATCACCACAATTTCCATTAACTCTCAAGATACCGCCTGATATACCTGAAGCAACACGATTAAGCGCATTACCAAATATAGTAATCTTGCCACCTTTCATTTCCGAGCCACAACAATGGCCAACATTTCCGTGAACAGATAGATTTCCTCTGATAAAATTTTTTCCAACATTATCCATCATTTCATTCGAGGATTTTATTACTATGTTTAATGAATCAGTACCAGTAATTTTGAACAAATCTTTATACCTCACTTCTTTATTCCCATACATTAAAGGTAAAGTTTTAACTCTATTGACACTCATAGATTGAAATGATGAAATACTATTAAGGTCTAATCGAAACTTGAATTTTATTTTTGGTTTTAATGTGAGATGACTCATTTAAGTATCCGCTTCAGATAAAACTTATGTTGACCTAATTTACCACCATAGTTACCAGCAGAGACAGCAACTATCTTAGCGCTTATTTTATTTTTAGAAATAGCTTTTATCGCTGTACGCATTGCAATTTCAATGTCATCTCTTGTAAGACCATTTATTACAATCTCCATAACACACCCAACATTTTTAGAAAGTTTGGATTTAACAATATTTCTTAATGTTGGACAGAATTCGTCATTAGTTGAGGCAATAAGAGATTTATATTTAGACCCCACTTTTGAACCAGATCTTACAACACCTCCTGGAAATGGTGTAATGACGTTTGGTTGATTTTCAATTGATTCTATTGCTGTCTCGCATGCTTTAAGACACGATACTCTATCTTGGGCTAGTATAATTATATTCCCACCACCTATAGCTGGAACTCGTCCAGTTGATTCTTCGCATAAGAACTCTCCATCCATAACCGGTACTCTCCAAAATCTTTTTTGACCAATTTTTTTAGAAATTTGATGACCATCACCAAAATACCTCAAATTTTTTCCGAGTGGTATCATATCATCACCCTCCATTCCTGAGAAAACAGCAGTTGTAGGGCAAGTGAGTATACATTGTCCAACTCTTGTCTCTAGTTGCTTCTCTAGAGCGCTCCTTGACATTGAAAATAATAAAATAGAGTACCCATCCCTTCCATCTGGAGATATTTTTCTAGATAGTTTACACTCAATCCCTGCTTCAACTCCACATGCAATAACAGATGTTGCAAAGCCGGTTAATGAGATAGCAGCATGTTTTGCCCATTTTAAATTATCAGCTGTCACTAATATTCTAGATGCTTTCATATTGAAAGCTTCTGCAAATGTGTTGTCAATTGTTATCTTTGATTTCATTTATTATTTTCTTTTGTGAATACATTCATTAACTTTAATTTCTGACCCTATAACATTAGTCATTTCATCATCGCTTATTTTGAAGTTATCAAGTTTCATTGTATGATATTTATCAAAAAACTTTCCGAGAATTTTTTCAATACCTGCATCATATTCAGGCTTAACTGTTTGAGTTTTACCCCAAATATAGTTTACAATTTTACCATTTTTAACAACAATTTTACCGTCTTTGATTACATGAGATGGGTTAGCAAAAAAGTCTTCTATATCTTTCTTATTTTGGTCATAAATAGTGATATCAGCATCACAATTATCACCAAGAGACCCTTTATTTTTTAAACCCAGAATTTTTGCTGGTGCAGATCGAGTCATTATGCAGATTTCTTTTAGAGTAAATTCTCTTTTCAGTGATTTTAATATTGAATGCTCTTGAACACTTTTAGGTAGTTTCTCAAAAATATCATTTCTAAATGATCTATCCATTAATAATTTAATTAAATGAGGATAAGACGTGAAAGGACCACCATTTGGGTGATCAGTAGTTAAAAACACCTTCCATGGATCTTTTGCTAGTAAAAATACTTCTAAACCTATTGCCCACTGCAATCCATTAACAAAACTTTTATCACTATAACGAAATGGTACAACACCACAACCAGCATCACACTCAATATCCATACACATCCATTTATCTGGATGTGCATGATGATGATTTTTATGTTGAGACATACTATCACCAGACATGGTTACGGTTTGTCCGAACATAATTTGACCAACATCACATGTTAGATTTTTAGTTTTATTTAGATAATGTGAAATCTCGGGTGCAGCCGAAGAAAAATTCCTATCTCCATTATTCCCATAACTTTGAAATTGTATATGTGTTAAGTGAATAGGGAGACTCTCAGCTGCCTTGATAGTCTCAATCGTAGAGAGATAATTACCAGCAACGCCAAGATTACTGCAGTGGACATGTAGCGGATGTGGTATTCCTAAATCATAGATTGCTTTTGTGAGTATTTTGATAATTGTTCTTGGCGTAATATCATAATAATTTGATTTTTCATCGACATCGAGTGCCCTCTGGTTAAACTTAAAAGCGTTTATACCACCAGGATTAACTACCTTAATGCCAATGCATTGTGATGCATTTAGAATAAATGCGACATAATCATTAATCAGCGACTGACTGGCTTTCTTCTTAACTAAATCAAGAAAAAAATCATCATTTCCAAGAAGTGCGTAGCCACCTTTATCTACAAATGGAATATCTGCCATTTCCGAGTGGGCCTGACGTGCATTTATTGGCAAAAGTGCGGGCTCAAAGCACGAGGTATAACCCATTTGTATGTATTTAATACCAGTTTTAATGGTGGTAGGAGCGATGATAGCTGAGGAATCACAACTATCGTTGTGATCATGATGAAGCTCTTCTAACATCATTCTAGCAATATTCACTTTACCACCTCCAATATGTGTATGCATATCTATGGCCCCAGGCATTATTATTTTGTCACTACAATCTATAATTTTATTAATTTTTCCTTTTATTTTATTTTTCTTGATTATTTTCCCATCATTAATGTAGACATCCATGCGCTTGCCATAAACGTTATTTATTGGGTCATAAACTTTTCCACCTTGTAGTTTTAAATTCATTAGTTATCTACCTCTGATAGCATATTCATAACATCTTGTGTTGACAGAAGCTCGATCTCTCTAATCTTATCCAAAAGAACAGATACAACATTATCAGTACGAAACATAATACCCCTATGATCTATCCCAGGGTTACCAACAGGTATGAAGATATCTGGTTTGATATTGAATGTAGAGTTAATATGTCCTATAAAGATATTTTTTATTTTGTCATTCAACTCTACCTTGTTATGATTGACAGTAGAAATATGAATGGCAAGGTCTGTGTTTCGATTTCTTATGATTTCTTGACTGTCACAAATACTCCTATCATGAAAAAAAGATTTCCCATTAAATTTTACACGAGATGGAAAACCAGTGATCCATGACATTGTTTGTGAAGATGTTGCATCTGCAAGTGAACCAGCAATGGGCATACAAGCCGCTCTACTAGTTTGATTCATTGAAAGAATAAAATCAGAAATTGAAGAAATTACATAATCAGGATCATTGCATTTATCAAAGTCAGATGTGATCCAGCTTGCTACTAGATATTTCGATTTCTTTATAATCTTTCTAATCCCTTCTAAATTTTTTGAGAGCTTATCATCAGACATTAATTTAGTTAGTATTTCAGGAATATCATTAAGATCTATTTTAAAATTTTCAATATGATGCTTATTTTTTTTCGCTATTTTTACAGATTGAGCATCAAAATCTCCAACTAATAAAAGCTTTCTACTTTTCAGGTTTGTGCATAAACTATGCTTCGGTAATATTACTTTATCAATAAGTCGAGGTGATTTTTTAAGTATATTATTTCCAAATAAAATAACTACATCAGATCTATTTCTTGTCTCAGTTAGTGAGGTTGCCATGTACCCTTTTCTTTGAATAATACCAAGATTTCTGTATAGATATTTTGAGTTCACATGATCAACCACACAATTATGGCTAGCAGCAAAATTCAATAATGATCTGACACCATTAACATCTGTGCCATGATTTACAAGTGTAATATCTTCACTCCTAGAAATCATCTTTCTAGCAGCATTTATCGCTGTATTAAAATTTATTTTTTTATACTTACTTATCGCAGTAAGATTGCTAGTTTTCTTTATATTAAAATATTCAATTTTACTAGTACAATCTTTGATGTTCTCTGAGACTATTTTGAATTTATTGTTATTGACTTCAACCTGAATGTCATCACAGTGCAATGAGCAGAAAGGACATGTTATATAGCGTTTATTATCAGATTTCATGTGAATATTTCCTATTTATTTTACATTAAAACGATATATGTTTATACATAAAAGGTTTAGAATATATGTTCAAATAATGGTATAAATAGATGAGTTTTAGTAGTAGAAAAGTAGTAGTAGATTCACCTGCAAGATTACATTTAGGTTTTTATGGAATAAACAAAGACTTAGATTATTCATATGGCAGCATAGGCTTGGCGATTAACGCATTTAGAACGGTTGTGTCTGCACAATACGTTAGAAAATCTGAATCTTCACAGAGTAATGCTAAGCTTAATCAGATAAATCAGTTACTTAAGAAAAAGAATATAAATAAAAATTATACGCTTGAAATTTTAAAGAGCCCACCTAAGCATATTGGTTTAGGTTCAGGTACTCAGTTATCCTTATGTTCAATTTATGCACTTAATATTTTGTTAAATTTAAATCTTTCCAAAGATGAGTGTATTAAATTGTCAACACGAGGCAAAAGATCTGGAATTGGAATTGGAACATTCTATAATGGCGGCTTTATAGTTGATGGGTGTAAGAAAGATCACCTATATCCAAAAACATTGTTTAATCTAAAATTTCCTAAAGAATGGCATGTAATTTTAATAAATGATACTACCCAGAGAGGTTCTTTTGGAAAAAAAGAGAGTGATTTTTTCGAAAATAAAAAAAATAAAACAGAAACAATCAACAAAGAGTTAAGTTTTATATTAATGAGAGGTCTTTTCCCTTCAATACTCTATAAAGATTTCAGTAATTTTTGCGATAACTTAAATCGATACCAGGAATTGACATCAAGATTTTATAAAATTAATCAAAAAGATACTTATCTTAGTAATGATATTTCTAAAATAATTAGATTTGCATCTAATTCTGGATTTAAGGGTGTCGGCCAAAGTTCATGGGGGCCATTATCTTACATTTTCGTTGAATCCAAAGCAGAGGCTAATGATTTGATAAAAACTATGGAATCTAAATTTAAAATGTATAATAATCTAGATTATCAAATTGTTAGCATTACCAACACAGGTTATAAGCATAAAATTATCTAAAATTACAGGAGCATAAGATGGAAAAACCATATCTATTACACATGATAACGCCGGAGAAAAACATAAGTCCCTTCGATGCTAACATGGCTTTTGATGCTGGTTGGCAATCGGTTGTACCATATACAAACGTGACTATGGAGGAAATTCAAGCTCTTGTACAAGACACGATTTTCTCACGTTCTCCATCAACATTAAAGAAAACAGCGATATTTATTGGTGGGAGAGATACGCATGTCGCTATGGATATGTTAGATGAAACAAAAAAACATATGGTTCCTCCATTTGAGGTGCCAGTTTTTGCAGATCCAAGCGGTGCATTTACTACTGCAGCAGGAATGGTTGCAAAAACGGAAAAAGCACTGAAAGAAAAATTTAATTATGAGTTCAAGGGACTTAAGATTGCAATTCTTGGTGGAACAGGTCCAGTTGGAGTTGCCTCCGCAGTTATAAGTTCCAAAGCAGGAAATAATGTAACACTCATTGGTCGTAGCGAGGAGAAAACAACTAAAGTAGTAAATATTTGTAACGATAGATACGGATCTGACTCAGTTGTTCCTGGTGTCGATGCTGATAAAGAGAAAATACTTCAGGATGTTGATGTAGTTTTCAATACAGGAGCCGCGGGTATACAATTGATGGACGATAGTCTTGTGACTGCAGCCAAGAGCTTAAAAATATGTGCAGACGTTAATGCGGTACCACCAGCGGGTATTGCGGGTGTTGATGCAATGGATGACGTTGTAGAAATGAAAAATTCTTCATCTAAAACTTACTCAATTGGTGCGCTTGCAATAGGCAATGTTAAATATAAATCTCAACATGATTGTTTGAAACTAATGTATACCTGCGATAAACCAGTTTATCTACATTTTGAGCATGCATTTGAGTTTGCTCAAAAAGATGCATAGTGAATTTCCAGTCTTACTCATTGGTTATGATACAGATTATTTAGAAGCAAAACTTCTGAAATTAGGGTATAAACCAATCACAATAAATGTATCTCTGAATACAAAAGCCCTCCATTCAAAGAAACACCTTTCTAGTTTCTTGGATGAGAAATTTTTATATGATAAAAATATGAAATGTATTTATGCTTCAGGATTAGAGGGAAGAGAATATTTGCATGATCTCATTGAGTCAAAATTTTCTATTTGTGGAAATAATTTATCTCTACTTAATAAATCTGGATTCATAGAAAATTTTGCAGAGGAATTGAGAGATTGTGAACTGAAATATCCGGAAACATATTCTATGGAAGAAAGGCCATTATCTTCAGGTAAAAGATATTTATTCAAACCATTGAATAGCTGCGGGGGATACGATATAAGCCAAGTCTATCCTATGAAGAAAAATTCATATATTCAAGAACATGTTCGTGGTGATACATATTCTTGTTCGTTTATAATTGACAATAATAATTTTAGATTACTTGGGTTTAATAGACTTTTGAATCTTAATAGTCATTATGAAAATGAGTTTATACATGCTGGTGCCTTGATGACAAAAAAAAGATTCTCAGATAATTTCCATAAAGCAATCGAAGCATTAGCGAGAAGGTTAAAAATGAGAGGTTTTAATGGAATAGATTTTATTTTTGACGGCAAAAAGTGTTACATTATTGATATTAATCCCAGAATCACATCTCCTTTTTTTCTTTATAACGATATTAATAACGATGAATTGCTAAAAGGACAAATACTAGGTAAATACAATTGGGAGCAAATTGCCTTTGAGAATAAACCAATATCAGGTTTTGCACATATTTTTGCGAGAGAAGATGTTGTGTTCACAGAAAAAACAATAGCAGAAATTAATTGTATAAATACACCAAATAATGGAGACATAGTTAAATGTGGAAATCCTATATTTACGCTTTTGTCTAGAGAAAATGATTACAATAAAAATATAGATAATCTTCAACGTCAGATTGAAATAACAAAAGAACACTATAACATTTATGATATAATATTTAGCCATGAGTAATGATATAAGTATTAATAAAACTACCAAGCCACTCGTCGAGAAATTAATTGAAAAGGTGAGTGAGCTAAATCTATCTATCGAAACGACTGAAGGAGGAGCGAAGATTGTTGATGCCGGAATTAATACCTCAGGTTGTCTAGAATCAGGAAGATTAATCACTGAAATTTGTATGGGCGGCCTTGGTTATGTGTCTTTATCAATGAGCGATAATATCAAAGAGTGGCCACTATCAATCCATGTTCATAGCAGTAATCCGGTTTTAAGCTGTTTAGCAAGTCAGTATGCTGGCTGGAATTTATCGTTTGTTAAAGAAGAAGATAACTTTAATGCCCTCGGGTCTGGTCCATGTAGAGCTCTTGCCCAAAAAGAAGAAATATTTAAAGATTTAAACTATAAAGATAAGTTTTTTTCTACGGTGGTAATTTTAGAGGTTGATCGACGACCACCACAGGAAATAATCGATAAAATAACAACTGACTGTGGGATAAGTGAAAAAAATTTGACTTTGATTTTGACACCTACAAAATCCCTTTCAGGCTGCGTTCAAGTGGTTGGGAGGGTTCTTGAAGTTGGTATGCATAAACTCCATGAGATAGGCTTTCCTCTGAAAAAAGTAGTTGATGGATTCGGATCAGCACCAGTACCACCTCCAGCCCCTGATTTTTTAATTGGAATGGGAAGAACTAATGATGCCATTTTGTACGGTGGGCAAGTTCACTTGTATGTTGATGTAGATGATGATGAGGCATATGAGCTTGCCAAAAGATTACCGAGTTCTACATCAAAAGATTATGGGAGAACATTTGCTGAAATTTTCAAGGAGTATAAATATGATTTCTATCAAATTGATAAATTGCTATTCAGCCCAGCAAAGGTAATTGTGACAACGCTCAAAACTGGTAAGACTTTTGTTGGTGGAGAAATAAATACAGAACTTGTAAATGAATCATTTAATAAATGAAAAAACTTACTATCTTAACCGATAAAAATGGCTGGCATTGTAAGGAGCTTAAAAATTCTGCAGAAAGAGAAGGATTTCATGTATTAATAGAAGATCTTAAAAGATTGTCTCTCCATATTGATAATAATAATTATTATGTATTAGATAGTAATAATAAAAAAGTAGAGTTCTCTAATATATTTGTTAGATATATTCCAGGTGGTAGTCTAGAAGAAATCGTTCATTATTTAAATATATTAAGGTCATTGGAGATGAATGGCTGTAATGTTATAAACACAGCAACACAAATTGAACGGACAGTAGATAAATCACTAACTTCACTTATTCTCAGAGACCACAATATTGATACACCTGATACTTGGGTATTTAGAGGTGATAATCATCTTTATGAGAAGGTTGAGAAACTGCTGGAAAAAAATACTCTTATTTATAAGCCTCTTTTTGGATCTCAAGGGGAAAATATAGTTAAGATAAGAAATATTAATGACCTCAAAAAAATTAATAACAATACTAATATTTTTTACTTGCAAAAGTTTATTGAAACAGAACCATCTCACGATTATAGAGTTCTAATAATCTCTAATTCGAAGAATCAAAAAGTCTACTCAATGGCTAGATATGGTAAAACATTTATTAATAATGTTTCTGCTGGTGCAAAATGTACGCCTATCGCACTTAGCAAAGAAATAATCAAAAAATCAAAACAAGTCTCAAAACTATTTAAAATACCATTCTGTGGCGTAGACCTTATCAAGAAAAGAGGAAAAATTTATGTGATTGAAGTTAATAGTGTGCCAGCATGGAGAGGTCTTCAATCGATAACTAAAGATAGTATTTCTGAATCAATAACAGATATTCTTTTTCAATCTATCGACCAAAAAAAACAAATACAATCTGAAAAATAATTATAGATCATGAGGGACTATCAAATACAATCCTCTTACCGCAATTTAGACAAACTAAAAAATTGTTATTTATATGCATGCTCTAAAGATGTGGAGGTAACGAAACCTGGGAATGTAAATATAGATTATCCACACTCAGATACTACAGCCTATGATTTTCTTAGAAGCGCACATGATAGTTGTGATTCGCTCTTTAAAAAAGACCTATCTCTAGGTGAGAGAATTTACTACTCTATAGCGGACTCGAGAAAAAATACAAATGTTAATACTAATCTGGGCATAATCATTCTGATTGCACCGATTGTTCATAGTTTATTGAATTCAACAAAAAATAACTTCAGAAGTGCTCTGAAAGATGTAATTAAATCATCAAAAATATCTGATACTAATTTACTCTGCAAAACAATTAACCTTGTCAACCCTGGTGGCTTGGGAGAGAGAGAGGAGATGAATACACGCTCTTTGCCCAAAGTGACCCTAAAGACAATCATGGATAAATCTGCTAGCTATGATCGATTGTCATATCAATATTCAACTGGATATAGTGATATTTTGGATTTTGTTGTTCCGCGGATACTAGAGCATAAGAAAAACATTGAAAATACTGATTTTCTCCTATCATTAGTATTTTTGGAGATATTATGTGAAATTCCTGATACACATATTTCTCGGAAATTTGACGAAAAAATAGCAAAAAAGACTAGTAATGAAGCACGGGATTTGATTAAAATAATAAATACGGAACGTAGTCGCAAAAGAGCAATATCGAGGATATGCCAATTGGACTACGAATATAAGAATAAAGGAATTAATCCGGGGACTACCGCAGATTTATTACTTTCAGGTGTTATGATCGAGAGATTATTCTGCTCTGATATTTAGATTTGTATGAACACCCATTAACAATAAAAACAGGAGATAATAATGGCAGTAATCGATAAAGTACTTACAGGTGAAAGCCTTGTCGTTACAGAGGGCGGTGATAATGAGATCGCACATATAGACTTAATCATGGGTCCACGTGGTTCAGCAGCTGAGGATGCATTCTGCAACACATTATGTAACAACAAAGATGGCTTTACTTCACTTCTTGCGGTATCTCAACCAAACTTAATGGTTAAGCCTGCAACTGTGATGTTCAATAAAGTAACAATTAAAGGTGCTAAACAAGCAGTGCAAATGTTTGGTCCTGCACAAGCTGCGGTATCTATGGCAGTTGCAGATAGTGTAAAAGATGGAACAATTCCAGCAGCAGAAGCAAATGATTGTTTTATTTGTGTTGGTGTTTTCATTCATTGGGAAGCTAACGACGATAAACGTATATACGAATATAATTATCAAGCTGTTAAAGAGGCAATCGCTAGGGCTGTCAAAGGCACACCTACAGCAGATGAAGTAGTTGCAAATGCAGATGCTAAGCAACACCCATTCTCAGGACAAGCTTAATTCAAGCGAAATATTGATCAAACCAGTCTAGTGGATAGGCTGGTTTTTTCTTTTCTGTATTAGAAGTTTGGGTAAAACATCATATTTAAGAATTGATGAAACTAATACACCTTTTGCTCCAAGTTTTTTTGCTTTTTGTAAATCTAGTATAGTCTTAATACCCCCAGCTAAATAAAGATCATACTTACCTAAATACCTAAGGTATTTTTTTAGTATCCTAAAATTGGCACATTTAGATGATCCAACTTGCTCTAAATCCATAAGTATAATTTTTTTTGGTAAATATTTTAGAAGCTTCGGCAAATTAACATTCCCTAAGATTCTTTTTTTATAGTCGAAGGAGCAAATAGATTTCTTCTGATCATTTTTATCAATATCAAAACCTACTGATTTCTCACTACAAAAAACTGGATGATAGTTTATAAATCTTTTTTTTAATCTCAACATATTTAGCCCTGTGTCTATCCAAAAGCTTATTTCTGGGAAGGTTTTCAATATATCATTTATAATTTTGTTATTGACTTGTTTGTCTATTATTGCATCAAGATCAGCTATGTATATTATGCTTGGCTTGTATCTTCTCTTAATAGTAGAAATTATTTCTTTAGGATCTGTGCTACTATATAGTTTACTTACTATTGGTTTGTATGAGAGTCTGTCTCCCTCTACAGCAGTAACAACTTTTTGTTTATAAATATCTAATACGGGGATAATATCCATAATATGAAGAAAATTCTTATATATGAATATTTTACAGGAGGTGGCCTTATTAATGAAGAATTATGTTCATCCTCATTGTTGTCAGAAGCAAAGGCAATTATAAACTCAATTATTAATGAGTATAGTAAATCTCGTAAATACCAAGTTTATTATTTTATCGACCATCGCCTCGAGCTAGATAATTTTGGCCAGCCTATTATAGTCAGAAATTTAAAGCAACTTTATGACATTAAATTATTAAAATCTTTTGACTTAATTCTTCCAGTACTTCCTGAACAAAATATGGAGCTATATGCTTATAGTAAATTTCTCTCACAAGAAAAAATTAAAATGCTTCTATCTTCCCCTGAGACTATAAAGTTGCTCTCTGATAAGTATAAATTTTCAACCTTTTGTGAAAAGACAGATATACCTAGTATACCCTCCTATTTATCTAATCAAATCAATTTTATTTCTAACAAGATTATTATTGAGAAACACAGGTATGGAATTGGCTGTTCACACGTGAAAAAAATTGCAAAACATCATGTTATAGATAGTAAAAAAATGATATATCAGCCATATATAAAAGGTGATGATTATAGTCTGTGCGTATATTTTACAAAAACAAAATTTAAACTACTTACACTAAATGAACAAGATATCATAGTCAAAAAAAACAACCTTAGACTCAGAAGTTTAAAAGTAAATATTAAGAATAATTATTTTCTTGACATCTATATCTTAATTAAAAAAATTCACAATAACTTACCTGGACTCTATGGATATATTGGTATTGATATTATAATTACTGGAAAAGGAATTTTAGTTGTAGAAATTAATCCAAGACTTACTACATCTTTCACTGGTATCTCTAGCACTCTTGGTATAAATCTATCTCAAATAAATAAATTTATGGAATCCATGTATATAAATCCGCGATCAAGGAGAATACATCTATCATGAAAAAAGAAGTTTTTATCGGCTGGGATATAGGTGGCGCACATCTTAAATATTGTGCAATCACTGATACGAAAATTACATGCTCAGTAAAAATCTGTGAATTATGGAGAGAAGAAAATATCGATCAGATAATTGATACAATAATCGAACATTATTCAATACAGGGCAGAGTTCATAATATAATTACTATGTCAGGTGAGATGTGTGACTCTTTTGAGAATAGGGTTGAAGGTGTAAGAAAAATTCTTGGTTATTTTAAAAGATTTGCTAATTCTTATGTCTATACTCAAAACAAGGGGGTTATAAGTTTAAAAAATAATTTATCTACCCAGAATATTGCATCATCAAATTGGCATGTGATTGCTAAATACATGAGTAAAAAGGTAAAAAATGCGATTATAGTAGATTTAGGTTCGACTACTACAGATTTCATATTAGTAAAGAATTCTAATATCATAAATAAGAGAGTAAGCGATTTCTCAGGTCTTAGCTCAAAAGAGTTATTATATACTGGTTGTCTGAGGACACCGCCATATATTTTTAAAAGATCTTTTCAAATTAACAAAACAAGGGTGCAGATAATACCAGAAAATTTTTCATCTTTAGCTGATATTTATAGGATAACAAAAAAACTACCGAAGAATCATTACTATTGTACAACATGTGATGATAAAGATAGAGATATAAAATCATGTTTGGTCAGGTTTGCTAGAAACTTTGGTTTAGACTACAAGATTAAATACAAGAAATCGTTAGTCTTAGCTGCTTCTGAAATTGTAGATTTACATTCAGCTACTTTAAATAAGACGATAGATTATCATATTAAAAAAAATTTTTTATCTATTAAAAATGTTAAAATCATAGGTGTAGGAATTGGAGCGGAAATTATCAAGGATATCTGTATTCAAAACCATAAAGAATACCTTGACCTATCTTCAATTATGAGAGTGAGTGTATCAAGAACTAAAATTAGCCCTTGTCATATCGCTCCAGCATATTTCCTAGCAAATATGCTTAAAGAGGAGAGCTTTTTTGCACAAAATTAAATTTAAGTATTTTGAAAATCCAAAAGATATTTTTTCTCTAATTGAGAATAGAGAATGGTCTGTATTACTCGATAGCAATCATAAAAAGTTTTCTTGTCAAAGATTTGATATAATGACTTCTGATCCTGTTATTAAAATTCATGGAAGAGGGAAAAATTCTATCGTAGAAGATCATCAATCCCAAAACGTTGTTTCATCTGACCCAATAAGCTTGTTACATGATTATATGAAAGGTAGTTTTGAGCACGAAGATAGCTTACCTTTTAGTGGTGGTGCAATAGGCTTTCTCTCATATGATCAAGGAAATTTATATGAGAGCATTAATCAAAAAACAGATGACTTTGATATTCCTTATGTAGCTTTTGGTATTTACGATTGGGCATTGATTATTAATCATGATAAAAAAGAGACAATATTAATCTTCCAAAATAATACAGAATTAATTCAAAAAATAAGAGAAAAGTTAGAATCTTTTAAAGAGGACATGAAAAAATACCCTTATAAAATTAATTCTGATTATAAATCTAATTTATCTTATGAAGAGTATGCCAAGAAATTCAAAAGAATAAAATCCTACATTACAGAGGGTGATTGTTATCAAATTAATTTTTCGCAAAGATTTTCCCTCGACTATGAGGGGAGTAGCTGGGGTATTTATAAGAAATTATCTCAATGTTATGGAGCACCATATTCTGCATATTTAAATTATCCTTTTGCCAAAATCATGTGTTTTTCTCCAGAGAGATTTATAAGTCAAGATGGTAAAGTAGTTGAGACAAAACCTATAAAAGGCACTAGACCAGTTTTATCTGACAAAAAAGATAATTTAAAAATGATAGATGAATTAAAACATTCTGATAAAGAAAAAGCAGAAAATCTCATGATAGTAGATTTGTTAAGAAATGATTTTGGTAAAAACTGTGATTTTGGTTCTGTTGAAGTAAGTGATTTATTTAAGATTGAAACTTTTGCTAATGTGCACCATTTAGTAAGTACTGTAAAGGGCAAGCTCTCCAAGGAAAATGATATTTTTAAACTTCTACGTGATTGTTTCCCAGGTGGTTCAATTACAGGTGCACCGAAGATAAGAGCTATGCAAATTATAAATGAGTTAGAGATGAATAATCGAAGCATATATTGTGGAGCAATAGGATACATCAGTAGAAATTACAAATGCGATTTCAACATTGCTATACGCACAGTTTTATCTGTAGATTCTAACCTCTATTTTTGGGGAGGAGGAGGAATAACATTTGATTCAGAAGTTAAATCAGAATACTCTGAGACACTTGATAAAATTAAGCCATTATTAAATTCGTTACGACGAAAGATGAGTAGCTCTTAACACCTCAATCACAGCATCTCTATCTAAATTAAATCTATTTGATTTTTCCTTACAAAGTTGTCCACGGAATCCGATAAAATCCGGATTGATTCTCATGATTTTTGATAAATCATCCAATGTCAAAGATCCAGCAATACCACTAGTCATCCCAAGTTTTTTAGATTGATTGACAAATGAGATACATTCTTTCTCTGATAGTAGATCAAAAACACGTGATTGTTTTTTATTTATGGTGTCTAACATAACACCCTTGTAACCGATTTCATGAAGAGAATCTAGATAATTAATATCCACTGAATTATCGACTAAAATAACACAGACTGGTCTACAGTTTTTCAAATTTAATTCTCTCAAGAATTTTCCGTGGTTTTTAATCTCGTTCTCTGAAAATAAACCGACCTTCATGTAATCAACTCCAGACGCCGCCACTTCATTAGCTAAATTGATTATTTTTTTTTCATAAGGATTTATGTTATTTCCCATTGTTACACTAATTACTCTATTTGGAAGAATATTTTTGATTAATTTAATTTTCTCTAGACCGACAAAACCCATAGGTGGATTAGATACTTCTTTTAGGTCAATTATGTCGATTTCTAGATCTCTAATTACATTAGCCTCATAGGTATCTTTTATGCTAACAAGTGTTCTAGGAGTCATTTTCAATTTCAAAATTTTGTAATTTTGCTTCTATCCAAGACCAGGCTTCAAGTTCAACTTTGCCAGCAGTTTTATCTAAACCAATTTTTAAGTATTCTAATTCTTTATAAATCTTATCCATTGGTATCATTCCTAATCTACTTATAAGTACTGCTGCTTCAATAACAGAGAACTGTGCACGATTAAAACCAAGAAATGGTCTATACATCTTCTTATCAAGGATATCACATGTTATCTTTGGTCTTACTTGATCGTCATTTTCTGAATTTACACGAAGTAAAAAATATGAATTTGTATCATCTAGCCTCATCACTTGATCACCCCTGATTTTTTTAAGGCCCCATTTTCTCTTTGCGCCAGTCACTATACCTGCAAAGACACGAACATCATCGATAAAATTAACAACTGCAGATTTCGTTTCTCTGATATTATCAAGAGTTTTAGAGGGCTTGAAAGGCCTGACAATGACCTCATCACCTATAATATTTATTCCCATCGGTGCAATATGATGATTATTAGCTTTGTCACAGCTTGTTATAATTACTTCATGGATTTTCATTGTTTTTATTTTTCTTTTTGTATGTAGATCTGGTCTCTTTAAATTCCATTTTGTCATCTGTTTCTTTGTCGAGTAAGCAACCCCATTCTAGCTCCTCATCCTGTTCATATTCTTTCCCCAATTGAAATGCTATTTGTGCTCTTGCTAATTCTATACCCAAGTAGTAAGCATGACCAATATCACCTTCTACATCAATGAAGTCATAGAAATCATAAGGATCATCAGCCACGATTCTCCCTGATTTATTGAAAAGGTTTATACCGTCTTTAGAAAGTATTATTCGGTAGTTTTTATCCTTTACTTTTTTATACAATTCTTCAATTTCTTCAGATGTAACTTTATTCAGCTCAGCAGCATGATTCACAAGAAGGCCATTATCAATATGTTTAGGTGTAACATTATTTTTTGCAGCTGCATGCATGATGCGTCTTGCTATATCCGTCTCTCTAATTACTGTTCTACAATGATTACTAACCTGAGCAGTTAAAATATGATTAACTTTGAGTTCTGTAATGATTCCCATCAATATTGCGGTAATACCACTTGTATCAGCATGGGTTAATTCAGTTATGTTGCCCGTTCCCATCATAATGTTTATATCTGGATACATTTGACGTAGTTTATGATATCTCATGAGAGAATCAGTGAACCCAAAATTAAGAGGATCGAGAATAGGATCGGCAATAAAATTTCTATTATCGGCTTTACATTTCTCTATGCACCAAACAAGACTATCAAAATCATCAGTCGAATTGGGAATTATTACAGGTGTCGAACTAATTGAATCAAGAATATCAAAATTATCTTTCTTTAAACTTAGTACATAGTCAGCACCTGCTTTTGAACCCTCCATAATCTCTTCTCTCTTATGTGAGTCAATACTGACATAAAATTTGTTACGTTTTAGTTCTTGAATAGTCTCAGTAAGATGTGGGAAATTTTGATTAGGTAAGCAACCTATATCGATGACCTCTGCACCATTTCTTTGATATTCTCGCGCTAGATCCAAAATACTATCTATATCAAGCATTGGCGCATCTGTTATTTCAGCGAAAATATGAACCTCATATTGTGTTAGATCATATTTTAGACTTTCGCCACCAAACATGGCTGGTAGATCTTTCAATTCCTCTGGGCCTCTTTCAGTCGGTATACCAAGATTCTTCTCTAACTCTTTGATATCACCTCTTGCTTTACCCGGAATAATTATTTTATCAAATCCATTAATAGGACCCATCTTCTTGGCAATAAGTTCTGTTGTCATTAAGGCAGCTACATTAATGTTTACACACCTTATTTCATAAGTGAACTCTTTATTCTCGATTCTATTTAGCACCTTAGATAGATTATTTTCTGCCAATTTTCCTGTAATAAAAAGAATGTGATTTTTAGTCATTTTATTTTCTCTATTGCTTTTTTGAGATCATCGACATTATCTACTACGCTTACATCGTCAAAAGATTTTAGTTTTTTGAAATTATCTAATTCTATTTTTCTTGGATATAGTGTTACCATTTTTTTTGGTGCCTGAGTTATAACAGTTGGCTCAGTGTCACATGCAAAGACTATAGATGGAATTCTGCACTTACCAGCTTGTGCAAACATATTAGTAATTAAATTATCAGAAAATCCAAATGCCATTTGAGCAACTGTGTTAGATGTAGCAGGTGACACAATAAGACATCTATAAACCCCATCATAGAGCATACTAACTGGAGCTGAGCTAGCAGTGACATCTTTAAAGATCTTAACACCTTTATTCTTATACTCTTTTAAATCATAGTCATACCATTTGAGAACCTCCTCTCCAGCCTTGCTTAAAAAAAGATCTACATTCGATAATTTGTCAATTATCTGCATAGATTCTTTAAGATAATGGCCAGAACCAGTGATGCCCCAAGCTATCCTTTCAGGTTTTGTCATCCTAATAATCTCTTCTTAATTTCATTTTTATATTGTAACAATTCTTCTTCTGTATTCACATTTATAAACATTTCCTCCATATCAGAAAAATCAATGACCTCATAACCATATTGTTTATACCATTTATCTATTTTTCTCCCGCCGCCCTCAAGAAATAACTTGAGCGTATTGACACATTTCTTTGGTATTAATGCATACACAGGTTGAAGTCTATTGTTCGAGAACGCACATCTTATTTTATCATTAAGAGGCTTTTCCAGCATTCTTTTGAAATATTCATCTGATAAAAATGGACCATCGCATGGTAATGTAATCATATAATTTGTTTTTATTTGTAAAAGCCCAGAATAAATGCCTGAAAGCGGTCCTTGATAGCCCTCAAGAATATCTTTTATAATTTTACAGTTTAATTTTTTGTATTCCTCGTGATTTCTATTTGCGTTTACAAAAACACCAGAAGAGTACATAGACGAAATACTTACCAAATACTCAATGATATATTTCCCACCAATATTGATCAATCCTTTATCAACACCCTTCATCCTTGACCCTTTGCCTCCTGCAAGTATGAGTGTACTTAAGTTATGTTGATCTAGATTCATTTTTTTATTTTATCATTAGAAAATACTTTTCTAGTATAATAAAATTATATTTCATGAAAATAAATAAAACATATATTGCACCAATGGTGGGAAGAACTGATATTTTTTTTAGAATACTTATCAGAAGCATCTCTGATTCCATCAATTTATTTACAGAAATGACTACTTGTGATGCATACTTGTTCACAGATAGGAGAAACTATAAAGTTGACACAAATGAGCATCATATATCGATACAATTAGCAGGATCAGACCCAAAAAAGTTCGCGAAATGCGCTAAAATAATTGAAGCTAACGGTTATGATGAATTGAATATAAATGTTGGCTGCCCTAGTAGCAAAGTTATTAAAGGTGCTTTTGGTGCATGCCTCATGAAAGAGCCAAAAATTTTATCTTCAATTGTTACAGAAATAAATGAACATTCTGATATTCCGATATCTATAAAAACAAGACTTGGTCTAAATTATGACGAGAGCTTGGATTTATTGATTAATTTAATCACAGAAACTCGTGCTGTGGGTTGTAGGAAATTCATTATCCATGCAAGAAATGCAATATTAGGAGGCCTGAGTCCAAAGAAAAATCGATCAATTCCAAAATTACGATATCAAGATGCGGAGACAATAAAAAACATGTTTCCTGATTTAGAGTTTATAATTAACGGTGGTATTGAGGAGATAGAATTAATAGAAGAAAAATTAGATATATTTGATGGAGTAATGATAGGTAGAAAAATTTATAGTGACCCAATCTTCATTCAGAGATTACAGAATCATTTAGATGGAAAAGATTTTCAACTGTCTAGATCAGAAATAGTAGAAAAATATCTTGATGCGATTCAATTATTGAAGCATCATAATTCTAATTATTTAATATTAAGACATTTGTTTGGTTTGTATTATAATACATCGAAGTCAAAGAAATGGAAAAAGCTTCTCCATCAAATAATTAGCGAAGATTTAAATGTGAATGAATTAAGGAAATTTAAGGAGCATTAAATATGAAAAAGCTGGCTCAAAAAGCTGACAAATATGAGCTATATGAAGAATCAGTTCAGAATGTAGAATTTGAAGTAAGTTTTTATAAAAAAATGTTTAAAAAATCTGCAAATAGGGATGCAGTTAGCTTGAGAGAGGATTTCTGTGCATCTGGTAAAATATCAGTGGAGTGGGTAAAATGTAGTTCTTCAGCGATCTCTTACGCAATTGATCTGGATAAAAAAATTCTAAATTATGCAAAAAATGTAAGCAGCGCTGACCTTAATACCGAGCAGAAAAAACGCCTACATCTTATATATGGTGATTCACTTAGTTATAAATCCCCGAGGGTTGACATTGTAAGCGCGTGTAATTTTAGTTATTGGGTCTTCAAAACAAGAGATAAGCTAAAGAAATATTTTAAAAATACATACAAGTGTCTTAAAAAAGATGGTTTATTTATTTTAGATGCCTTTGGTGGATACGAAGCACATCAAGAATTAGAGGAAAGAACAAAACATAAGAACTTTACTTATGTATGGGATCAGCATTCATTTAATCCTATCACTAATGACTTAACATGCTTTATTCATTTTGAATTTAAGGATAAATCAAGAATAAACCGTGCATTCAAGTATGAATGGAGACTGTGGTCTTTAATGGAGATAAAAGAATGCCTTAATGAATCAGGTTTTAAATCAGTAGATTTCTATATGCAGGGGTGGGATGCGAAGAAGGACGAGGAAACTGAGAGATTTTACAAGACAAGAAAGTGTGATGCTGATCCAGGATGGTTAGCATACATAATCGCAAAAAAATAACTATCTGATTGATTTGATCTGACAAAAATTTATAATTAGCTTGAGAGTTAGCTTTGTGACTGCTGTTATACAGAGGAAAGTCCGGGCTCCATGGACAATGACGCCAGGTAACACCTGGGAGATGCGAATCTACGGAAAGTGCTGCAGAAAATAACCGCTGATTATCTCAGTAAGGGTGAAAAGGTGAGGTAAGAGCTCACCGCAGAAACAGGTAACTGATTCTGGTCAAAGCAAACCCCGTCAGGAGCAAGGCAAATTTATAGGATATGTCACGTCCTTGACTAACTATATGGTAGGCTGCTTGAGGTCACCGGTGACGGTGATCCTAGATGAATAGTCACACAAGACAGAACCCGGCTTATAGGCTAACTCTCAAATTTTTTAAGATATCTAGATAAGTGTATGATAAATATGCACAATATATTCGTAACCCTAAAAAACCTCTAAAAACCTTTATTTATTAACCATCATATCTCTTGCAAGTACTAGGAAAAAGCCATATAGTGTTGATATATGGTAAAAAATGTTTTTTTGTGGGATTTTTTGGTAAGGATGTTTAAAGGAATTACAAATATTAGATTAGACACTAAGGGTAGATTAACTATCCCAACTAAATATAGATCTGTCATCGACGAACAATCAAATAGTAAAATGGTAATCACGATTGATTCTGAAGAGAAGTGTCTCCTTCTATACCCCAGTACTTCTTGGAGGAAAATTCAAGAAAAAATCAATGATTTACCAAGTTTTAATAAAAATGCCAGGAGAATACAAAGATTATTGATAGGTCATGCTGAAGATATTGATTTAGATAGCAACGGGAGAATTCTGCTATCTAAACCACTACGTTCATTTGCAGAGATGACGAGACAAATCACTATGATTGGCCAAGGTGAAAAATTCGAGATCTGGAGTAATGATATTTGGGAAAAACGTGTAACAGCATGGCGAGCTGAGGAAACAGAAGAATCAGAAGAGTCTATTTTGATGGATATAAAAATATAATGAGCATATCGAAATCATATAGAGTCTTAGGAATAAAAGGTAACGAGGACCTGGACAGTATTAAACGTATATATAGAAAATTTGCTCACAAATATCACCCTGATAAAAATCAAGACGACCAAACCTCGTTAAAGATGTTTATTGATGCCAAACAAGCATATGAAACGATAATAAAGCACAAACTTCAACACAAATGATAAAACATATCCCAGTAATGCTTGGTCAATCAATAGACTCTCTAAATATAAAAGAGAGCGGCTGTTATATAGATGCTACTTTTGGCTCCGGCGGTCACTCACAAGAAATCCTGAAAAACATTGGAGAAAATGGTTTGCTATTTTCATTAGATAAAGATCAGGATGTTTTCAAATCTCTAAACAAAAAACTGAAAAGCGATAAGAGATTCAGATTAGATTATGGTTGTTTTTCACAGCTCGAAAAATTCACTAAAGACTGGGGTGTTCATGGTTCTGTTAATGGAATTCTTTTTGATTTGGGCGTTTCATCTCATCATCTAGATACAGCAGAAAGAGGATTTAGTTTTAAAAATAATGGAAGAGTTGATATGAGGTTTGATCAGAATTCTCGCATTAGTGCTCATGACTTAATCAACAACGCTAAAGAAGAGGAGTTGGCAGATATCATTTGGAAATATGGTGAAGAGAGGTATTCTAGAAAAATAGCTCGAGGTATTGTATCTGCAAGAAAATTATCAATCATAAATTCAACATCTCAACTTGCCAGCATAGTAAATAAATGTGTGCCCAAAATAAAGTATGATACCAAGATAAATAATGCTACAAGAACTTTCCAGGCAATAAGAATATTTATTAATAAAGAACTAGATGTTTTGAGAGAGGCATTGGACAGCTCCTATCGTATTTTAGCTCCTAGTGGGAGACTAGTCCTCATTACCTACCATTCATTAGAGGATAGAGTCATAAAGGACTTTTTGGTGCATACAGATAGAAATCTATCAACTCCTAAAAAATTACCTGTTCAAGGAGAATTCCTCTCAAAAATGTTTAAATTGATAAAAAAATCTATTAAACCCTCACTAAATGAAATTACTACAAACCGCAGAGCAAGGTCTGCAAAATTGAATGTATTAGAGAGAATTCAATGAAAATCTCTCTTAATCTATTCATAATTTTCTTTATTGCAGCTTCAGCTTTCTTAGTCGTTTATATAAAGCATCTGAATAGAATTATGAACATTGAGATTGAGATGACAGAAAAGAAACTTTCACGAGAAATAAATGATTATAAAAATTTATTAGATAAAAAGACAAAAATTTTAAATAAAGTCCTTCTAGAAGAGAGGATTACAAAAGATTTAAATATGGTTTTACCAAGTAAGGAAAAAATAATTTATCTGAATTCAATTGAGTAATCGGAGGTGTATAATGTTTGAGTTAGTCAATGAATATAATCAAAATGCTGTAATTAAAGTCATCGGTGTTGGCGGTGGTGGCGGTAATGCAGTAAAATCTATGTTGGAGTCTAAGATACATGGCGCGGAGTTTATTTTAGCTAATACTGATAGCCAAGCTCTTAACGATGTTCGCGGCGCAACAATGATTCAAATTGGATCTGACATTACCAAAGGACTAGGTGCGGGTGCCGACCCCGAAAAAGGTCGACAGGCTGCTCTTGAGGCAAAAGAGGAACTGGCTGACGCTATCATGGGAGCTGATATGCTTTTCATAGCAGCTGGTATGGGAGGCGGAACAGGGACTGGTGCTGCCCCTATTATCGCTCAAATAGCTCGTGACGCAGGAATCTTGACTGTGGCTGTTGTATCTAAGCCTTATGAATTTGAGGGCAGCAAGAGAATGCACTATGCTGAAGAGGGAATCGAGGCACTGAGTGAGTGGGTTGATTCCTTGATAGTCATTCCTAATGAAAAACTCTCTGAAGTATATGGAGGCGATAACTCTATATTTAGCTCTTTTGATAATGCTAACGATGTACTTAGAGGTGCTGTGAAAGGCATAGCTGAAATAATTACAATAAGAGGGTTCATAAATGTTGATTTCGCAGATGTCAGGACTGTTATGTCAGGACGTGGGAAAGCGATGATGGGCTCTGGAGTCGCATCTGGACCTAATAGAGCAGAGGATGCTGTAAATATGGCTCTCAGTAGCCCACTGCTAGAAAATATAGATCTCAATAATGCAAGTGGTGTTCTAGTTAATATTACAGCTGGAGCTGATCTATCATCAAAAGAATTTAGCGCTATTGGTGATAAGGTTAAAGAAATAGCCGATGATTCAGCTACTATTATTATTGGATGTATCAAAGAAGAGGATAATCTTGGTGATTTGAGAGTGACTATCGTTGCAACAGGTTTCGATACCTCCAGACTAGAGTCAGATATCGTAAATGTCGGTACAAATGCAATAGTTAGTGAGAACATGAATCAGTCGCAAAATATTAATCTTAATCAAATCACAAGTAGCAATATTCAAGATACAGTGAACACTGAAGATGCTTCAGATATACCGAGAGAAGTTATTTCCGATAGTGACTCTGATAATATTGATGTACCAGCTTTTTTAAGGCAACAAGCTGATTAGTAAACAAAAATTTAATACTATAACCTCCATGAGACGATCATTTTTTTATATGATCGTCTCCGTTGTATTTTTTTTAATGATGATAAGAGTAATTCTCTTGCAAGGTTTTGAAACCGATTGTTTTTATCTGAATAGCGAATCATGTAAGAGTGATCTAAGTACTCATGCAGATAAGAGGCAAATTAATCACAGAGAGATAATTACGAATAGGGGGAGTATTTATGATGTAAATGGTCGTATTTTAGCAATGAGTGTTCCTAAAAAAACACTTTGTATTAATTTCAAGAAAATATATGAGCCATACATAAAAGATGAGATTGATATTGATGCTCTACTAAAAATTATAAATTTACCCAAAAAAAGATTCAACAACTTACTTAGGAAAAATAAAGATAAGGTAGAGTACTATCTCAAAAGAAAAATCGACGATGATACATATAATAAACTTGAGAAATTAAATTATCCCTATGTTTACTTTATAGATGAGTATGATCGTGTATATCTAAGTGGGGAATATTTCTCAAATGTTATAGGTTTTACAGACATTGATGATAATGGTTTAAGTGGCATTGAATTAGCAGAGGACAATATTCTTAAATCTCAGAAGGGTATCAAGAAAATAAGGAAAGATAATTTAGGAAGATCTGTCGAACTTTTAGAAGTTATTAAAGAATCGAAACCTGGAGAAGATATTCAACTATCTTTTGACCAGAGATTACAATATGTTGGATACTCTATATTAAAGAAACATGTAGATGTAACCGATGCAGATAGCGCTTCTCTGGTTCTTATTAGGAGTAAAACAGGGGAGATAGTAACTATGATTAATTATCCATCTTTTGATCCTAATAATAGAAATGAATTCAAAGGAGAGAAAATTAAAAATAAAGTAGTTTCAACAGTATTTGAGCCAGGGTCGACAATTAAACCCATCATTGTTTATGCTGCACTTGCGTCGGAGACAATTGATCTTGACGATACAATAAATACAGCAAATGGTTTAAAATTAGATAGTAAAAGCAAATTACTAACTGATTACAAAAATCTTGGACTGTTAACATTAGAAGGCATTATACGAAACTCCAGTAATGTGGGTGCAGCGATGATAGCAAAAAAAACAAATAAGCAGAGGATATATGATACTTTGGCAGAATTTAATATTGGTAGTGATTTATATGTCGATTTTCCTGGTATTCAAAATGGGAGTATCAAGGATATAAACAATTGGGATGAAGCATTACATGGAACGGTCGGTTATGGTTATGGTCTATCTACAACTCTTCTTCATCTTGCGAATGCTTATAATATTATTGCAAATGACGGAGTCAGAGTGCAATTGAGCTACAAGAAAGTTGATGACGTGGTAATGGGCGAGCAGATTCTTCAAAGAGATTCATCTAGAGAAATTTTACAGATGATGAGAAAGGCAGTTGATAATGGCACTGGCAAAAGTGCAAAAATACAAAACTACTCCGTAGCTGGTAAAACTGGGACAGTTAGGTTAAGGATTAATGGAGAATATAGCAAAAATAATCATAATGTTATATTTGTAGGTATAGCGCCAGCATCAAAACCTGAATATGTTGCAGCAGTCATTGTAAGAAATCCTAAAAACAGACCAGTTTCAGGTGGAAAAAACGCGGCACCTATATTTAGTGAATTTATGAGTTACAGCCTAAATTTACTTGAGGTTTATCCAGATAAAAGATGAAACTATCTGACAATGATAAGATAATAAATTTTGTTTCAAATATTTATCAAAAAAAGAGTCTTAATTACCGAGATTTTGTTTTTTCAAGTAAAGATTCTTGTAAAGATAAAATATTTGTTCTTAAATATGGGAATAAAAAAAAGCTACCGCATTATATAAATGAGGCTATAAAAAAGGGAATCAAAGGATTAGTTGTAGATAATCGAACAAATGTAGAAGATATTAGTTCTAGGATACCAATACTAAAAATTACTAATCTAAATGAGAAAATAAACGCTTTTCTTGATCAGTTATATTCTTATCCAGCAAGGGATATGTTTATAATAGGTGTTACTGGAACGAACGGAAAAACATCAACATGTCATTTTTTAGCACAGTACTTGTCAAAACTTTTTCCTAGAAAAAACATTGGGATAATTACATCTGAAGGTAACGGTGTTTATCCAAAATTGTCATTAACAAGTAGAACGACTCCTGAAAATCATTTGCTTTATCGACAGTATGATAAGATGAGACGAAAAAATGTCCAAATATTAATTATAGAATGTTCATCGCAAGGTTTACATCAGGGCAGGTTAAACTCACATTCTTTTGATGTTTCAATACTGACAAATATAAATAGAGATCATATTGATTATCACAAAAATAATGAAAATTATATCAAATCCAAGTTACTGTTACTACAAATGACTACTAAGCATATATTTATAAACGAATCTTTAAAGAATCTTGAGATGCGGAATATAAACGCAAAAAAGGTATTTTTCAAGGACAATTCTCAGAGAGAACTCATGGACAATCCAACAATACCTAGGGATCTATTTACTAAGTTCACAAATATTTATGGACAAAATAGAAAAATTAATATTATCGATGTAATTAATAAATTAAAACCAATACCAGGTAGATATCACTTTTTAAATGGAAGCAAAAGAGAGAGGTTTCTTGTTGATTATGCACATACATCAAGCTCATTTCTTGAGGTGTGCAAACATTCCAAAAGACTCGTTTCGGCATCTTTAGACAATATGAAAGTATTAATAATATTTGGTTGCGGTGGTGATAGAGATAAAGAGAAAAGAGTTAATATGGCACATCATGCAAAAAAATATGCTGACTTCATAATTGTTACTGATGATAATCCAAGATCTGAAGATCCAATCAAAATAACTAATCAAATAACAGAAGCGTTGAAGGGAGAGAGTAATTATGAAGTTATTAATAATAGAAAATCTGCTATTAGAAGATCGTTAGATTTTGCACGAAATAATTATTTAGTCTTACTACTTGGAAAAGGGAATGAGTCAAAGATTATTTATAAAAATAAACATATTTATCATAATGATATAAAATATGTTGAGAGCTTAATTAAATGAGTATATCTGTATTTGAAATATTGAGTGTAATTAGAGACGACGCTCAAGATAATGGAGTAACATTAGCTAATTGTCAAGTTAACTCTTTCACCATTGATTCTCGCAAAGTCAAAAAGAATGATGTTTTCATCGCTTTACCAGGGTCTAATGTGGATGGATATGACTATATAGATGATGCTATAAGCAATGGAGCTTGTCTTGTAATTACTAACAGGTCACACAAAAATCCGCTAGTATTTCCTGTAAGAGATTCTATAAAATCTCTCGGTTTGATTGCTAATTATTTTATAAAAAAAATAGATTCTAAAAGTATTGGGATAACTGGCACCAACGGAAAATCTACAGTAACAGCTATGACGGCGTCTATAACCCAACAATATTATAAAACTGCTAAAACCCTGGGCAACTATAACAATCAAATTGGGTTACCATTGTCGATTCTGACCGCAGATATAAATACTGAGATTTTTGTTTTAGAAATGGGAGCAAGCAAAGTGGGTGACATAAGAGAACTTACTTCAATTGTAAAACCTAATATTGTTGCTCTATTAAATGTATCTCCTGCTCATTTAGAAACTTTTGGCAATATTGAAAATGTGTATAAGGCAAAAGAGGAGCTCCTTGAGGATCAGGGTTATAGAAAAATTGTTATTTTAAATAAAGATGACGAAAACTTCCTTAAATGGAAAAAAAAAGCAGCCAGACATCATGTAATAACAATTTCAAAAAGACAAGACAGTGATTATAGATTGATTGGACAAAGTCCCGGAAAGCTGGTTATAGGAACAAAGCGATTTGGTATTATAGATGTTAATACTCATCATAATGAAGATTATATGATTACAAATGTGCTATTCTCCATAGCCTGTGCAACAGAGTCAGGTGTAGATGTAGAATCAATTAAACGTGGCCTAAAAAATTTCGAAGTACCAAATGGTAGATTTACCATACTAAATGGTTACAATAATTCCAAGATAATTGATAGTTCATACAATGCAAATCCAGAATCTTTTAAAGCAGCAATAGATTCTCTTGTATTGAGAGGTAACAGAGAAAAATGGATCATTATGGGTCAAATGGGAGAGCTTGGTCAGGCCTCAGAAGAGCATCATATAGCAGTCTTAAAATACGCTGAAAGTAAAAAAATAAGTAAAATTTTTTTAATTTCTGAACATGCAGATAACATTAAAAAGTCCGTGAAAATCGAAATTAATATATTTAAATCAAAAGAAGATTTGATAAAATATATATTACCTATGCTAAAATCAGATATAGATGTTCTTATAAAAGCCTCTAGAAGTATGAAATTTGAATCAATAGTAAACTCTCTAAAAGTATAAATATGCTATATTATTTTTTTGATTATATGACACAGTTTCATTCTGGATTTGATGTTTTTAGATATCTTACACTCAGAATAATCTTATCTGCACTGACTGCACTTACTGTGTCTTTATTGTTTGGACCTATAATTATTAATCATCTTAAATCAAAAGGGCTATACCAAAGCATTCGAGATGATGGGCCAAAATCACACTTAGCAACGAAAGCAGAGACACCCTCAATGGGTGGAACAATAATTATCTTCTCTGTTTTATTAAGTACTTTCCTCTGGTCAGATATACTAAACGATAACATATGGATACTATCATTTATCCTTTTGAGTTTTGGCTGTATAGGTTTTTACGACGATTACAAAAAACATTTACATTCATCAAGTGACGGGATAAGTGGAAAGCTAAAGCTTGCACTCCAGATTATCTTTGCATCATTCGCAATTATCTATATTTTCACAACTGCATTTCAACCGATTGACCTAAGCTTAACAATACCATTTGTAAAAGATTATGCTTTATATATGGGAGTTCTCTTTATTCCATGGTCAATTTTTATAATAGTTGGATCCAGTAATGCAGTCAATTTAACAGATGGGTTAGACGGTTTAGCTATTCTACCCTGTATATTAATTGCGTCAGCTTTTGTTCTTTTTGCTTATGTGCAAGGAAATTTCAACATTGCCAATTATCTACTTATACCCTATCTACCAGATGTCTCAGAAGTTGCTATTTTTGCTAGTGCAATAGTAGGATCTGGTTTAGGATTTCTCTGGTATAACTCTTATCCTGCTCAAGTATTTATGGGAGATGTTGGCTCACTATCATTGGGTGCTATTCTAGCAACGATTGCAATTTTATTGAGACTGGAATTCGTTTACGCTATCATGGGCGGTGTTTTTGTTGCAGAAGCACTATCAGTGATGATTCAGGTGTTTTCATATAAGGTATTTGGTAAAAGAGTTTTTAAAATGTCTCCAATTCACCATCATTTTGAACTTCAAGGCTGGCATGAATCTAAAATAATCGTTAGATTCTGGATTATAACATTTGTCTTAGTTTTAATTGGCCTCTCATCATTGAAAATAAGGTAAATGATAATCAAGACACTTATACTTGGGTTTGGAATTACTGGGAAATCTTGTTTAAAGTACTTTAATAGCATTAACGAAGTATGTAGAGTATACGACACAAGATCCGAAGAAAAATTTAAAAGTATTGAGGGTTACGAGCAAAATGAATTTTATTTCAATCACTACAATAATAGTATTTTGCATGGGATTAAGACCGTAATTATTAGCCCTGGCTTTGAACTAAATCATCCACTTATCAATGAAATCCGTAACAATGATATTCAAATTCAAACAGACATTGACCTTTTTAAATCCATTTATGATGGAAAAATAATTTCAGTAACAGGTACAAATGGTAAGACGACTGTTGTAAACATGCTTGAGAAAATACTCAGGGATTCTGATAAAAGGGCAAAAGCATGTGGTAATAACGGTATTCCGCCTATTAATCTCATCAATGAAGAATTAGATTATGCTATTGTTGAATTATCAAGTTATCAACTTGAATATATGACAAATAAATCTAGTGATGTGAGCATTATTTTAAACATTACTGATGATCATTTAGATAGACATAAAAATTTTGAGGAATATTCAAAAATAAAAATGAGTATTTTTGATAATGATGGAAAAAAAATTAAAAACATTTCTTTGAAAAATTCTATTGATACTGATGATGTAGTATATTTTGGATATAATGATGATCTCTCTGAAATAATTATTAATAATAAAGTCACAAATGATCTCCATATTGTCGGAGAAAAACTTCATTGTGATGGAGTAAATCTTGATTTTGTAGGCTATCATAGCCTTCAAAATATATTAGCTGTTCTATCAGTTATGGACTATCTAAAATTTAATTTAAAAAAATGTATTACGTCTCTAACAACTTTTGTTCATCCTCCTCACAGGATAGAGTTAATAAAAAAGTCTAATAATATTTCATGGTACAATGATTCTAAATCTACAAATTGTGATTCAACGTATTGGGCTTTGAAGTCTCTTCGTAAAAATGTGATTCTGATAATGGGAGGGTCGACAAAAAAACAGAATTTTTCGAAATTATCTAAAATAATTGATGATACTGTTAAAATACTAATTGTCACGGGAAAAAACTCTAAAGAAATTCTGAGTGACCTCAAAGTCAGTGTAAAAATATATGAAGCCATAGATATGACAGATGCTGTAGAGATTGCCAATAGTCATGCAATCAAGAATGATTCAGTAATTTTATCACCTGCTAGTCCAAGTTTTGATTTTTATCAAGACTATAAGCATAGGGGAAATGTTTTTACAAATACGGTGTTAAAAATTGCTGACTAATTTTATAAGAAAGAAAATACTTCAAACAGAAAGCTGGGCTATAGACCAGACTCTAATACTCGCCATAGTTATCTTATGTTCGATTGGGTTAGTAATGGTATCATCAGCTACTTTAGATTATTCTTACGAAAAAACAGGATCATCATTTTATTTTATTACTAGACATTCAGTTTACATGATATTAGGTCTAGTCACTGCATCAGTATTGAGTAGAATTAGACTCGATTTTTTTAATGATTACTCCAAATATTTCCTTGTTATGAGTTTTGCTCTATCTCTTGTGGTTTTCTTACCAGGATTAGGCAAAGAAATTAATGGTGCAACAAGATGGTTGAATTTAGGGTTTATAACTCTTCAGGTTACAGAAATTTCTAGATTGTTTCTTTTAATTTGGATGTGTAGTTATCTATCAAGGAATAATATTGACGAAGCATTTAACAAATGTTTGATGATGGTTATTTTCTTATCAATAATCCTTATTTTCCAGAGAGATTTGGGAAGTATAATTTTATTATTTAGTAGTTTTTTTGCTCTAGTGCTTATTTTGGGATTGTCGTTACGTAAATTTTTTACTTATTTCACAATTGTATGTTTGGCTATTATACCACTGATTATTCTTCAACCTTATAGATTAGCTAGAATGGTCTCATTCCTTGATCCATGGAAAGATCCTACTGGAACTGGCTATCAATTAATGCAGTCTTTGCTGGCATTTGGTAAGGGTGGCTTTTTTGGCTTGGGATTAGGATCAAGTGTGCAAAAATTATTCTATTTACCGGAGTCTTATAATGACTTTATATTTGCTCTGATTGCAGAAGAGTTAGGCTTAATTTTTACACTTTTGATAATCATCGTATTTTATATTATTTTTCTACGTATATTCTCTTTGGCAAAAAAGTCTTATATGAATAATTTAAATTTTGCTGGCAATTTATCATACATGATAGGATTTCTCATTACTTTTCAAGCAATTATTCATATAATGGTTAATATTGGATTATTTCCAACAAAAGGAATGGGCCTACCTTTTATTAGTTATGGTGGAACGAACTTACTAGTGATGTTCATATGTTTTGGCATACTAATCAGAGTTCATATAGAGAACAGGAAGAGAGTGAGCCAAGGTGTTCAAGGTGGCTATTGATGAAAACTGTAGCAATATTTTCAAGTGGTACTGGAGGACATGTTTATCCAGCCTACACGCTTGCACAAGAATATCTTTTAAAAAATTATAAAGTAATTTGGATTGGAACAAAAGATGGTATTGAAAATGAAATCATCGATAAAGAAAAAATTGACCTCATTCATATAAGATCAAAAGGTTTCCGAGGAAAACGAGTAATCGAAAAAATAACATCACTCTCATATTTATTAATATCATTCGTACAAGTTTTAAGTATATTGAAAAAAAGTAAACCAAATCTAGTAATTGGATTTGGAGGATATATAAGTTTACCTGGAATTATCATAGCTTTCTTGATGAGAATACCACGGGTAATACATGAGCAAAACGCAATTGCAGGAACTGCTAACAAAATCTGTTATTACTTTGCAGATACAGTATTTGAGACATTTCCTGGTAGTTTTAAAAAATTTAACACAAAAATCATTCATTCTGGGAGTCTGATTCGATCAGAGCTAACGAATTGTACAAAACCTGAGGATATTTATACCTCAAATTCATTTTTTTTGAAGATACTAGTTTTAGGTGGTAGTCAGGGTTCAGCATATTTCAATAGTATTTTACCTTTTGCATTATCACATTTCTCAAGAGATAGGTTTGAGGTGAAGCATATTTGCGGCAATGGTAAACTCGAAGACACTCAAAAAAAATATCACGATTATGGTATTAAATCATCAGTGATAGAGTATTCAGATCAAATGAGAGATTTGTTTGATTGGTCTACTCTCGTTATCTGTCGGTCTGGATCAACAACGCTCTCAGAATTAAGTGTTATTGGTAGAGCATGTGTTCTTGTACCATACCCATATGCTACTGATGATCATCAGTATAAAAATGCTGAGTATTTGTCGAATAACTCAGCGGCAATAACACTAAGGCAAGATGATCATTTTATTGAAAACTTTGTTACGACTATTAACTTGTTACTTAATAGTGAATCAAGATTATATGCTCTAGCACAAAATATTAAGACAGTGCTACCATATAATGGTAAAGATATTATTATAGAGACTAACTCCCAATATTTAAAAGAGAAATGAAAATTTTACAAAATGTGTCCCTAAAAAAATATAATACAATTAAAATTGGAGGGCCAGCTAAAGTCATTTATTTTCCTGAGAATCATAGTGAGATAAAAGCAATAAAAAATATTTTAAAAAAGAAAAAAACATTAATTCTTGGCAATGGATCTAATATCGCTTTCAAAGATATTGGTTATAAAAATGACCTAGTATGTTTCAAAAAACTTAAAAATTCGCTATCTCTAATTGGATCAAACAATATTTATGCAAGTGCTGGCATTTCGTGTGCAAAACTAGCAAAATTCGCTCATAGAAATGATATACCAGGTTTTGAATTTCTCTATGGTATCCCGGGAACAGTTGGAGGTGCTCTTAGGATGAATGCAGGAGCTTTTGGTGCTGAGATTTGGGACAATGTTCAATATGTTACTATATTGGATAAAAAATTTGATTTAGTCAAACTCGATAAATCAAAATTCGATTATTCATACAGAAAGGTATGTATGCAAGGCACATCAGCATTTATAGATGTTTTTTTTAAAATTAACAAAAAACGTAAGTTTCAAAAACATTTACTTAATGAATTTAGTGATAAGAGAAAGAAAACACAACCGATAAATCAATGGTCCTCAGGATGTATTTTCAAGAATCCTAAAAAAAATATTTCTGCAAGTGCATTAATTGACAAATCACAGTTAAGCAAAAAAAGATATGGTGGTATATATATTTCGAATAAACATTGTAATTATTTTATAAATGATGGTTCAGGTTCCTGTAACGATCTAGAAAAACTAATAAAAATAATTCAAACAGACATTTATCAACAACATAAAATTAGATTAGAAAAAGAAATATGCATTTATTAATATGAAAGAAGAACTTAAAAAGAAAAATATCCTTGTATTGTGTGGCGGCTGGTCAGATGAGCGAGAAATTTCGCTAACCAGCGGTAAAGCAGTGTATGATGCGTTGTTGAGTAATGGATATAAAGTTACAATTATGGATTTTCACTCAAAAGACGAGTCTTTACTGATAAGATCAATTAAAACTAATCAGATAGATTTGGTATTCAATCTAATGCATGGCGTTGGAGGAGAGGATGGTCTTGTTCAATCATATCTTGATAATGCTAATGTGAAGTATGTTGGTTCAGATTCTAATTCTTCAAACATGTCATTTAATAAAATAGTAACAAAAGATAAATGGGTGAAGCAAAATATTCCTACACCCCATTATTCAATTTTATCTGAGATCAATGAAAACTTTTTACAAGAGATACAAAACAGCGAAAAAATTATTGTCAAACCAATTTCATCAGGATCAAGTGTAGGTATAGAAATTCTTAAAATAGATGACTTAGATGTTACTAGTATTAAAAACCTCTTGTCATCAATTAGTAGTTATTATAACGATATTAAACTAGATGATTATTTTATTGAGGAATTTGTTGTAGGTAATGAATATACTGCACCAATAGTGAATAATGAGGTTCTCCCTATAATAAAAATTGATACTTCGAGAGAATTTTATAATTATCAAGCAAAGTATGAAGATGACGACACAAGATTTTCTTTTCCATCATTCGAGAGAGAATTTGAAGATAAAATAAAAAATATTTGTATGAGTGCGTTTAAGACTCTTGGATCTGATGGATGGGGACGAATAGATTTCTTCTTAGATAAAGCTAAGAATATAAAATTAATTGAGCTAAATTCTATACCAGGCATGACTAGTCATAGCCTAGTTCCAATGTCTGCTCATAAAATTGGATGGACATACTTAGAGCTCATAGAAACAATTCTATTGACTAAAAATGATTAGACTTTTTTTTCTATTTACTATTATTGTTGCAGGCTTTTATTTCATAAATCACAGAGATTTAACTTCTACTATTGATAAAGTAGATATAGAGGGTGAATTCAATTTTGCTGATGTTCAATTAATCACAGAACGAGCAAAGCATCTAATGGGCAAAAAATTATACAATATCGATTTAAGATATCAAAAAAGTGAATTTGAAAAAATCCCTTGGGTAAAGTATTCACAAATTTCAATAAAACCACCAGACAATTTAACTGTAAAGATAATCGAACATGAACCATTATTTTTGTGGAATGAGCTGAATTATGTAAATAGAGATATGAAAAGTTTTTCTACTCCTAATTTTCCAGTCAAAAATATACTAGAATTATCAAGTAATGATTACGGATATCAGGAAATGTATGAATTATTCCAATCTATACAATCATACCTATTAGATATCGATGAAGCTGTTCTGGCACTCTCCAAACAAGACGATATGCTGGAAATTAAGTCGGAAAATCTAACAATAACTGTTAGATATTCAAGATACCCAGATAAAATAGGAGAATTTGTTTCTATTTATCCTGATTTTGAAAGTAAATTGAAAAATAGAAAAAAAATTCACGTTGATTTAAGATATCCGACTGGTTTTGCAGTACGGTAAATGATGGTATTATAAAATATGTCTAACAACTACAACGATGAAGTCATTATTGCTCTCGATATCGGTACAAGCAAAGTACTATGCTTAGTAGCAGATTATGACGAGGATAATAATCTTCGTATCATAGGTGTCGGCCAAGAGGTATGTGAGGGTCTTAATAAAGGAGTGATATCTGAAATCGGAGCTACCGTAAACAGTATACGCAGAGCAAAAGATAAAGCGTCTACAATGGCTACAATTAAATTCGAATCAGTCACAACTGGGATAGCTGGAAGCCACATTCAGAGTTACAACGGAAACTCAGATGTAAATATTCTCAATGACGAAGTTACAGAAGAAGATAAAGAGAAGGTCATTGATATGGCGTCAGATATTAGTATTCCAGAAGATCAAGAAATCCTTCATATCATTCCACAATATTTTACAATTGATGGTCAAACAGGCATCAGAGAACCAGTTGGAATGGCTGGAAAGAGATTAGGAGTAAATGTTCATTTAATAACATGTTCTTCCACAGCAAAGAAAAATTTAACAAAATGTATTGAGAACAGTCTTTTAGATGTGGACCAATACGTTTTGCAACCAGTCGCATCTAGTTATTCGGTTTTAACTGAGGAAGAGAGATCTTTAGGAGTTTGTCTTGTTGATATTGGTGGTGGCACAACCGATGTTGCAATTTTTACTGAGGGAGATATAAAACATTCAGCCGTGATACCAATTGCTGGAAAAAATGTTACAAATGACATCAGAATAGGTTTAAGAACATCACTTGAAGCTGCTGAAGAAATCAAGATATCAGATGGATCCTTAATAAACTCTATTGATGACGACCAAAAAGTTATTTCTGTTCCATCTGTCTCTGATAAACCGGATACAGAGATTTCAAAATCATCACTCACACACATAATAACGTGTCGTATGGATGAAATATTATCACAACTAATAAAAGAGATTGAATCTAGTGGTTATTCATCAAGTATCCGTGCAGGGATCGTGATCACTGGTGGTGGCTCAAAATTACAGGGGTTAGACAGTTACACAGAGAAAAAATATAATATTCCAGTCAGGATTGGTAGCCCAAAGCCAATACCTGGCATCACTAATCTGAATGGCTTGACGAGATTTTCGACAGCTGTGGGCCTTCTACTATATAGGGATGAGCAACTCAAAAAAATGCCTCATAGAAAACTTCCTAAAAATCCATTTTTAACATATTTGTACAAGACCTGGAGTAGAATATCTTCGTATTTTCACAGAGAACTATAGGGTTATAATTTGGTCTAATAATATTACGTAAGAGGTCTGAAAATACTCATAAAGCTTAACATTTTGACTGAAAACCTTTAAAATATAGTGAATTTATAGACAAATGCTTAGACAAAGAACATTATCAAGTAAAATAAATGCATCAGGCGTGGGATTACACACTGGTAAAAAGGTATCTCTAACTCTAATGCCAGCTGATGCAGATACAGGAATCACATTTATACGAACCGATACTAAAAGTAATCCTATCAAAGCTTCATTTGACAATGTCAACGATACTAGATTACAAACATCACTATCAAATGATGAAGTGAAAATATCGACAGTAGAGCATCTTTTATCAGCACTTGCAGGTCTTGGTATTGATAATGCCATAATCCAACTAGATGGACCTGAGGTCCCTATTATGGATGGTAGTGCAAGACCATTCGTATTTATGATTCAATCTGCTGGTATTAAAGAGCAAAATGCACCGAAAAAATTCATAAAGGTCATCAAGCCTATAGAAGTTAGACAAAATGAGAAATGGGCAAGAATTGAGCCGTTTGATGGTTTCAAAGTTGCATTTACAATTGATTTTAATCACCCAGCATTTGATAATTCATCTCAATCTTCAGAAATTGATTTTTCATCAGTTTCGTACTTAAGCCAAGTTAGTCGTGCAAGAACTTTTGGTTTTGTTAGAGATATCGAGAATTTACGAAAAAATAATTTAGCTCTTGGTGGTAGCGTTAATAATGCAGTCGTTATAGATGATTATAGAGTTGTTAATGATGAGGGTGTGAGGTTCCAAGACGAGTTTGTAAAACACAAAATTCTAGATGCTATTGGTGATTTGTATTTACTTGGCCATGGATTAATTGGTTCTTTCTCGGCCTATAAATCCGGGCATCATTTGAATAATTTATTACTGAGGGAATTGGATAATAATCAGGAAGCGTGGGAAGAGGTTATTATTGAGGATGTCACAAAGTCACCAATACTATATACCTCTCCAGAACCATTATTGGTTGATTGACCTAACTCACACAAAATCTGATATCGTCTAATCTCACATACTTTTTTGCATTTATGTGTGTCATGTAATGGTGCTTTTCAAATCGTACTAAAGTTGCAATCGAACTATCATCACAAGAAATGGTCAAAATATGGTCTTTGAATGATATGACTGAAATACTTTTTTTAATTTCATTTGACATAATTCCATGAAGATCATGGGTAATTTTAATCAATAATTCTCTTTTATTAATAACATGCTGAGGTAAATATGATGATATTTTTTTCATGACAATCTATACTCTATTGTACGACAATTTATTATTAATGAGCAATAAAATTAAGAATGTTGAACTCTTTACTTCAAAAAATATTTGGTTCTAGAAACTCAAGGTTGTTGAGCGAGTACAAGCCTATTGTGATCAAAATAAATTCACTGGAGAGTAAATATCAATGTCTATCTCAAGAGGAATTAAAAGAAATCACATTCCATTTAAAAGCAGAGTATGCCAAATCCGGTAATCTTGATGATCTACTTCCCGAAGCTTTCGCGCTTGTGAGAGAGGCTTCTGTGCGGACTCTTGGAATGAGGCATTACGATGAACAGATTCTTGGAGGTATCGCACTGCATTTTGGCAAGATTGCAGAAATGAAAACGGGAGAGGGTAAGACCCTAGTATCAACACTTCCGGCATATTTAAACTCACTTTCAACTGAACCAGTTTTTATAATAACCGTGAATGATTACCTTGCCAGAAGAGATTCTGAGTGGATGGGAAAAATTTATTCATATCTTGGTTTGAGTGTTGGTGTTATCACAAGCGATATGGACGTAGTCGAAAAAAAAGAGCAATACTCAAAAGATATAGTATACGGTACAAATAATGAATTTGGATTTGATTATTTAAGAGATAATATGGTTTACTCTCTCTCTGATAAAGTACAGGGGAAATTATCTTATGCTATCATAGATGAAGTTGATTCAGTTTTAATTGACGAGGCTAGAACTCCTCTGATAATTTCAGGTTCAGCAAATGAATCAACAAACTTGTATCATAAAATAAACAAACTTGCTCAATTATTTATAAATAATAATCTGAAAGATGATTTTTATATTCTTGATGAGAAGCAAAAGAATGTTTCATTGACTGAAAATGGTCATGCAGAAATTGAATCTCTACTAATGAAACATAAATATATCGATAATAACGATAATCTTTATAATCCGAAAAATATTCAACTACTTCAAATATTTAATTCTAGCCTAAGAGCTAATCTCATATATCAAATTGATATTGACTATGTGGTTGAAAATGATGCTGTTGTTATAATTGATGAATTTTCTGGGAGAAAAATGCCAGGGAGACGTTGGTCTGAGGGTCTTCATCAGTCTATTGAAGCAAAAGAAAAAGTCTCTATTCAAAATGAAAATCAAACATATGCATCAATTACTTTCCAAAATTATTTTAGATTATTTGATAAACTCTCAGGAATGACTGGTACAGCAGATACTGAAGCTCTAGAATTTCAGCAAATATATAATCTTGAAGTAGTGGTAATACCAACACATATGAAAATGATCAGAAATGATCATGTAGATCTTATTTATTTGACAAGCGACGAAAAATATAAAGCAATACTCGAATCTATAACAAGCATAAATCGAAAAAAACAACCAGTACTAGTTGGGACAACATCTATTGAAGCATCAGAATATCTTTCTAAATTACTTAAGAAGCAGGGAGTTACACACTCTGTCTTGAATGCAAAACACCATCAAAAAGAAGCAGAAATAATTGCTCAAGCAGGAAAACTAGGATCTGTGACTATAGCTACTAATATGGCAGGAAGAGGAACAGATATTGTCCTCGGAGGAAAAATTAAAGATCCTAATGTTAACAGTAAAGACACAGATGAAAAAGATAAAGTAAAAGATCTTGGTGGTTTATATATTATTGGTACAGAGAGACATGAGTCAAGGAGAGTGGATAATCAACTAAGAGGAAGATCAGGAAGGCAAGGTGATCCTGGAGAGACAAAATTTTTCCTCTCTCTGGAAGATAGTTTAATGAGAATCTTTGCATCTGAGAGAGTGAGTGAAATAATGAAGAAACTAGGTATGCAAAAAGGAGAGGCTATAGAGCATAAATGGGTATCAAAATCCATAGAGAATGCGCAAAAACGCGTAGAAGCACATAATTTTGATATACGTAAAACACTTCTCGAGTATGATGATATTTCGAATGATCAGAGAAAAATAATATATAATCAAAGAAATCAGATACTAAGTTTGAGTAATTTTGACAAAATTATTAGATCAATGACTGATGAAATATCACATAACATAGCTAAATCTCATCTATCGCACAATGCAACAGGTCAAAATCAAGATTTATCAGAACTAATAGAATTTCTTAATGCAGAATTCCTTCTAAATATAGATGAATCAACTTTCATCAATATTGATAATAATTTTGAAAAAATAGTAAAAGTAATTTATGATTGCATTCTCTTAAAAATTGAGAATAATATGTCGATAATTAATAATTCTGACAAAACAGAACTTGAAAGAAACATTTTTCTAACAGTAATTGATGAAGATTGGAGAAATCATCTTAATGCAATGGATTATTTAAGACAAAGCATTGGACTAAGAGGATATGCACAAAAGAATCCAAAAAACGAGTATAAAAGAGAATCCTTTGAGATGTTTGAGGAAATGTTATATACAAATAATTATGAAACTCTAAAAATCTTAGCAAGGATAAAGATAAAAGATAATGTTGCAATTAATGATACAAGAAAAAATAGTGCTGTACCTCAAAATACAAGATCAGCCATTGATGATAAAGATGTGTCAAGAAATGCTCCCTGTCCATGTGGTTCCGGCAAAAAATATAAAAGATGTTGTGGGAGACTAAAATGACTAAAGAATCAATTGAAGTTCTTCACTTGGGTATAAAAGAAAAAAAAACAGATGGAGTATGCATAAAATTACCGGATACATCTTCACTAGCACTAATTGCAACTAAGAACAAATTTCCTGCTATTCCTGTAACTATTAATAAAAGTAAATATCCTTACTCAAAAGTAAAATATCTTTTTATTAATTCTGGGAACGCGAATGCATGTACAGGAAAGCAAGGTATGAAAAATGCAAAAGACTATATCGATACTTTATCTAGAAAGCTGAGATGTAGCGCAGAGAACATTTTAATATTCTCCACAGGAATAATAGGACAACAATTACCAATAAAAAAAGTGATCAATGTAATCAATAAATGTGATTTTAAATTTAGATCTTCTATCAAGAGAGCCTCTATGGCAATTATGACAACAGATAGATATGAGAAGTGGGTTTTGAGAAAATTTAAAGTATCAGGAAAAGAAGTAGAAATAAGAGGATTATGTAAGGGCGCGGGAATGATAGAGCCAAATATGGCAACAATGTTAGCATTTATTTTTATTGATATTAGAGCATCCAAAAATATTATCAGTAAAATTCTTAAAAATTGCGCATCAGATTCATTTAACAAAATCTCTGTTGATGGAGACATGTCGACTAATGATAGTGTAGCGTTAGTAGCTACTGGGTCTAAGTCAATTGATTTAACAAATAAAAGGAATTATCAAATTATTGAGAAAAACATCCATAATGTTTTCAATCACCTAGCACATATGATAGTCAGTGATGGTGAGGGTGCAACCAAAGTTTGCAAAGTTTCGGTAATCAAAGCATACAGTCTTGCACAGGCTAGAGTGGCTTGTTATTCAATCGCAAACTCTAACTTATTTAAAACAGCATTGTTTGGTGAAGATCCTAATTGGGGAAGGATAATAGCAAGACTAGGGAGCCTCAATAAAGTTAAATACAATTCTAATGATGTTGTTTTAAAGATAAATGATATAGTAGTTTTCACGAAAGGAATTCCAGTAAAGCGTCTCAATTCCAAAAAATTGAATGCTAGCATGAAAAACTCCAACATAAATATTGAGATTTGTCTTAACGCAGGTTCACATGGTGCAAACATGTTTACTTCTGATCTATCTACAAAATATGTTCAAATTAACTCTAAATATACAACTTAATTAATATGGAGTGTTCGTTAGGATTTATATACAAGAGATCTCCACATGATTGGATGGGTCCTGGCAAACAACCTTTATGTTTTGTGAAAAGAACTAAATTACCATTTATTAATTCTTATGAGTTTCCTGGCGGTCAAAGATTGACAAGTGAGAATTCAATAGATTGCCTGCAGAGAGAATTATATGAAGAGATTGGCATAAATCCCTGTGATTGCGTCTATGTCGAATCTGGAAAAAGAGTCGACAATTCTAAGATACACATATCTTTTTTTAAAACAATCACACACACATATCAAAATCATCAAGTCAAATTAAATATATTTCTTGTGTCACTACCTGAGGATTACGCCTTAGAATCGAATGAAAACAAAGATATTATCTTCTCTAACCCATTGTATGACAATAATTTCGATTATTTGCCGTCTACGTACAGAATTCTGAGATTATTTGAGATACCAAATGAGTTATTTATTGCAAATAATGTCAGTCATTTTCAGATCTGGAAAAGCATCAAACACCAAATTTACTCCTGTAGAATTAGACAGGGAGATATGAGTGATGTTGATTATTTAAATTTAGTGAAAAATTACATAGAAAACATTCTGAAATCAAGTGATATTAATTATATTAAATCATTTCTTCCACGTGTTCATAATCATAGGCTACTAATAATAGATTCGATTAATATTTATGAGAAATTACCTGTAAATTACAAAGAATTAATTGGTGGCATTCACTATAATTCATATAAACTACAAAATCTTGACAAGAGCAGTATTTGGTCTCGCGATCACAGTTTACAGTACCTATCTAGTTCATGTCACTCTAAAGATGATTTAGATAAGGCATGTGAACTTAATTTCGACTTTGCATTACTATCGCCTATTTTAATTTCAAAAGATCAAAATCACGAACTTGGTTGGGAGGGTTTAAGGAATTTGAGTTCAAAAACTGGATTACCCATTCTAGCATTAGGAGGAATCGATAACACTCCAGAGTCAATCAGACTATCATTCCTCAATGGAGGAAGTGGCATAGCTGGTATAAGTAAATTTTGGCAAAAGAATAACGAAAAATTATAGTGCGCAGAGTGTTAAAAGAAATGATACATCTTCTTGGTATTTTGTGAAATTATTTAATTCATCTTTCGTCATAAACATAATATTTAACCTTTGTTTCCCCACACTTATTTGAGGAAAATAATAGAGATCTGTAGCAATTGTTATTCTAACAAGAAGTATATTTTTTTTAGGGTCAAGCTTATCAATATAAAATCCTTTCTCAGCAAGTTTGTCACTAAATTGCCCAGATTTTCTAATTAGTTCAAGAATAAATTCTATTGATTTTTTTATGAACTGAAGTGGCTCAATCCATAAATCTATAATGTTTGACCTCCACACTATATCTCTGGATAGCCAAAAATCGACCGAGGCAGGTTGCATTTGTGAGGAACAATTCTTTAGTATAGTTTTAAAGAGAACGTCGTTAGACAGGTAATCGATATAATTACTTTGTGTCCCGTGCAATAGATCAAGAAGAAGTTTTTGTTTTTCTAGAATAGAATTCAATTTATCAGAGTCCGTTTGTGGAATATCTTGTATTTTTTTAAAAATCTGATTCTGATTTTCAATTTCTCTTATTAGTTCAGCTTTGATATCAGATCTTGCTAAAATCTCATAAATATCGCAAAGTGATTGGAGTGCAACATAACTCTCAAGTGGATTTTCTCTATTTTTAAAGAAATATAGTTTCTGGAATAATGACTCCATTCTAATAAATTTACGCACTCTTTCTACGACAGGCTCTTCGTAGATTGTAACTTGATTATCGGATAAGATTGTCATTGATATTTATTAATAATTGAAATCAGTCTATTAGTCATTATATCCATTTCATCATTATTATAGATCACATAGTCAGAATTCTTTATATAAAATTTATAACTTTTTTGTAATCTATTAAGACTATTGAATTGTACCTCATTTCTTCGCTTATTTTTAACGAATCGCTGTCTTCTTTTCTTATAATTAGATAAAATACAAATAATTACTTTTTTTTGTTTAATCTTTTTGATCGTTTCAACTAGTGGTATTTCAATAACATAATTATATTTTTTGTTATTTATCTCACTATTTAATTTTTTATAGAAAGAATTATGAATTATCGCATCATAATTTTTCTTGTTACTCGTACTTAGTGAGATAAAGTCGCGTATTTTTTTCCATGGTATACGCTTAGATAAATCGTTCTCTATATTAATAAGCTTAGAAATTTTTTTCTTTATATTGTTATCACCTCTAATAATTTCTTTTGCAAGTTTATCCGAATTTATGTATTTGTAACCATACTTCTTAAGAAATTTGCATGCTGACGATTTTCCAGAACCTATTGGTCCTGTTATAATAATAATATTTCTCATTATCTCAGTGATATCGATAGTATTATACCAATCATCATAATGATGGTGAGTGTTAAAAGAAGTGGTGGTCGTTTCATAGCTCGTTCAATCTAAATCCCTATGATCAAAATCTTTATTAACGCATTTCTGATCATCTGTTACGTATGATTTACAATATTCGCAATACTTTAGAACTCCTCTAGTTTTTTCATTAGAACCTCTTTTAGTTCTTAATCTATTTAATAATATTAGTATTAATAATATTACAAAAAGTACTGCAATTATACGTATCATTATCTTTTTTTGTATTTTTTGATTATTTTATTATACTCTATTATTATGATTTCACATTTTGCACAAGTACAGATATTTTAAAATATGAATAATAAAGCTGTAGTTTCACATATTCAGAATTGGCTAGAGTCCTATATGGATAACTCAAAAAGTACTTTATCAGCTTTTATAGTTGGCGTCTCTGGTGGCATTGATTCAGCATTAGTAAGTAAACTTTGTGCACTTACCGGAAAGAAGACAATTGTTATAACTTTACCAATTAGATCACCAGACATATCTCTCAGTTTGCTTCACTGCAACCAATTAGTAGACGACCATTCAAACGTATCTCACTACAAAATTGATATGTCTAAAATATATGATAGTTTTGAAAGTGACTTTACTGACTTAGGTTTCTCTAGTGATCTTGGCCTTGCTAATACTAAGGCGAGAATGAGAATGATAGCACTATACCAAATCGCAGCTTCGTCCTCTGGTATCGTTGTCGGGACAGGTAATAAAGTAGAGGATTTTGGCGTAGGCTTCTACACTAAATACGGAGATGGAGGAGTAGATATTTCTCCAATAGCAGACTTGACAAAATCTGAAGTAAGGTCACTAGCAACTTATTTAAATATACACCAAGATATCATCAAAGCACCACCTACAGATGGTCTCTGGGAGGATGGCAGAAATGATGAAGATCAACTGGGTTTATCATACGAAGAGATTGAGGAAGCTATGTCAAACCCTAGTAGCAAACATTATCAAAAATATGTTGAAATTAGAAAAGATAATTTGCACAAAATGAATCCAATACCAGTTTGCATTATTGACGAAAAACTCAAAACTAGTTAATTATTAATCTAATATATTAAAAATATCATACCAACTATTATCATCAGAGGAACTGTCTGATGAACTTTTATCCTTATTGGCATCAATTTTTGAAACTATTATTATTTTATCTACTTCTTCTACTCTATATTCCGGATAATTTTTTTTGAGCACTCTCGCAGCATCAAAAGCTAACTGTCTCATATTTAAACTATTGTAGCTTTCAATTAAAATTAGGAGACCTCTTTCTGTACTCGGTGTTCCACCGTAATTTTCAAGCATGAATTTTACTCGTTCAATTGCAGCAACGTGAGCTGCACGTTTATGATAGTATTCTGCTATATAAAGTTCACTCCTAGCAATTTGATTTCTAATATAGATTAGTCTGTTTAAAGAATCTTCGGCATATTTACTATCTGGATATCTATTAACTACTAATGAGAAATCATTAAAAGATTCTTTTAATGCTGTGACATCATATCTTGATGGGTCATACCCAAAGAATCTCGTCAGTACATTGGCATCTTTATCAAAATTTGAAAGTGCTCTTAGGTAGTAAGCATAAGACACTTCTGGATGATTAGGATATAGTCTAATAAATCTATTTATTTCTATTATGGCTTTATCACGTTGAGCTGAGGCATAATATGCATATGAGAGATCTAACATTGCTTGCGTTGAATATTTCCCAAAAGGGTATCTTGATTCTAATACTTCAAAATATCTAATGGCATTATTAAAATCTTCCAAATTGAGAAACTCCTTTCCTTCAAGGTATAATTGTGCTGCTGTCAGACCAACTGTAGTATCTTCTTCTTCAAGCATCTTATCTAAGAAGCTACAACCTGGTAAAAGACAAATTATTACCAGATAAGTTACGAGATATTTTCTAATCATTTTGATATTATAGATTAGTTATAGGATATGTGGTATGAAATCTAAGAATATTTTTGAATTTAATATCTTGCCAGATCATGAACTTAGACTTGATCAAATCATATCTAGAGAATTACCTGAGTACTCTCGTTCGAGAATCCAGAAATGGATAAAGGATAAAAGACTCTTGGTGAACGGACGAGAGTGTCTATCCAAAGATAAGATTAAGCAAACATCCAAAATAGAGATCGAACTAATTGAGGACGAGGAAATCGACATTTTACCTGAGGATATTGAGCTCAATATTATATATGAGGATGAGATATTATTAATTGTGAACAAGCCATCGGGGATGGTGACACACACAGCCATAGGCAATTACAATGGAACTTTACAAAATGCTCTATTGCATTACAACTCAAAACTAAAAACATTACCCAGAGCAGGCATTATACACAGACTAGACAAGCAAACCTCAGGCATTTTGATTGTATGTAAAAATCTCAAAAGCCAGTTCTTTCTCTCTAAACTTCTTCAAGAGAGAAAAATTACAAAAAAATATAAGGCTGTTGTGTCTGGCTCACTCAAGAGTAGTGTTACAATAAATAAATCTGTGCGTCGGCACCGAACTAATAGAAAAAAAATGATTGTCGATGATAATGGTAAACACGCAAAGACTATTATCCATTCTACTTTATATAAAGAGTATGCGTCAGTATTAGATGTAGAGATAGTCACTGGCCGTACTCATCAAATAAGAGTTCATTTATCTAATTTAGGACATCCAGTCCTTGGAGATAAATTGTATGGTTTCAAAAATAGTAAACTCAAAAAAAATAGGAAACTTCAAGAATATATGGAGAATTATGAGGGAATTGCTCTCCATGCCTACTATTTGAAGTTTAAACACCCTTCTAATGATAAAGATATTGAAATTGAGTGTTTACCTGGGGATGCATTTAATGTTGTAATGTCATTAGCACTTGGAAACTAATATGGATGTACAAATAAGAAAAATTGCTTGGGGTGCGCCTAAAAATATCATAGCTTACCACTCTACTAAGATCGGAGGGTGGAGTAGTGGAGCATTTGAGTTTTCAAATATGAGTTTAGATGTCGGAGATAATCCTAAAGACGTGATAAAAAATCGTGATTCCATGGCTAAGCAGTTAAATCTAAATACAAAGCCAGTATTCATGAAGCAAATTCACAGTGCTACTGTTAGAGTTGCAAAAAGTCCGTCTGATAATTTAGTATGTGACTCGTGTTATACGTCCGTAAGAGGTCTGCCGTTAGCGGTTTTATCCGCAGATTGTTTGCCAATAATAATCGCAAGTAATAATGGGGATAAGATTGGCGTAATTCATGCCGGTTGGAGAGGACTAGCAAGTGGAATCATTCAGAAATTCCTTAAGAGATTTGCAAGGAATCCAAAAGATGTCGTGGTATGGATTGGTCCATCTATAAATCCGGAAAATTATATTATACGTGAGGATGTATTTAATAAATTATCTAAAATCTCTACAAAATTTTTTTCACGTACAAAAGACATAGGTGCATGGCACTTAGATTTGAAATATGTGGCTAAGATAATTTTAAAGCAAGCCGGTGTAGAACAAATTTTCTTAGAAAATATTTGCACATTTTCTAATCCAGATCAGTATTACTCTTATCGCAGAGAGAATCAGACTGGACGTATAGTCTCAATAATATGCATTGATTCTGATGATAGCAAAGATTAAAGATTACATAAAAGACCTAACACCACTCAACCTACTTATAGTCATTCTCGTAATTGGTTTAATCTATGGCGCGATAAACTTGGCAATTAAGTACCAATCTTATATGAAATTTCTTAATCAAACACAAATTACCGCAGTGAAAGTTAAGCCTGTGATCATTGACACTGCCGAACGAAAATTTCGTGCGATATCAACAATTAAATCCTTGCAATCGATTGATATTACATCAAAAGTTAATGGTGTTATCCATGGCATTCATTTTATTGAGGGAACAGAAATCTCTAAAAATCAGAAACTATACAGTATACTCTCATCTGATAAAGTTGGCATGGCTGAGATATATGCACCCTTTAATGGGTTGATTGGACTGAGCAAGAAAAATGTTGGAGATGCGGTTACAAAAGGTTCATTCCTTTCCTCATTAGATAATAATACTAAAATGAAACTTGAATTAAATTTACCAGAAAGATTAACCCCTTTTTTGACTACAGATATAAAAATCAGAGCAACCTCTTCTAACCTAGCAAACAAAAAATTTACAGGTAAACTAGATTTCATTGATACTCGTATTGATAAAGGTACCAGAACAATAGCAGCATATTCGTTGCTTGATAATAATGATAATATACTCAAACCAGGTTTATTAATGAAAGTAGACTTGATACTTGAAAGCATCAATGATGCAATTCTTATTCCCGAAGAAGCCCTCTTAAGTATAAATGGAAAGCACTTTGTCTATGTTATCAATGAAGATAGATCTGTGTTGAAAGAGATAACCATAGGCGTTAGGAGCGATGCTTTAATTCAGGTTACATCAGGTTTAAATGAAAATGATATGGTAGTATTCATGGGTCAAGAAAAACTAAAAGACCAATCGTTGATAAATATAGTAGATTAATATGCATATCTCTGAAATAACAGTCAATAGACCGGTACTTGCAATAGTAATTAGTTTATTCCTTATCATTCTAGGATTGGTATCGTACGATAAGCTTTCAATACGTGAATATCCAGACATTGATAAACCAGTCGTGACTGTCTCTACAATTTATAGAGGTGCATCAGCAGAAATAATGGAGAGGGATGTAACACAGATACTTGAAGACTCTATATCAGGAATATCTAATATCAAAGAGATTAGATCAGAAAGTCAGAATGAGTTTTCAAGTATTAAAGTTGAGTTTGATCTTTCACGTGATATGGATTCCGCCGCTAATGATGTCAGAGAGAAAGTTAGTAGAGCACTCTCTAAATTACCCAGGAATGCAGAGCAACCAAGAGTATCAAAATCAGATACTGATGCAAGGGCAGTTATGTGGATTGGATTTTCAAGTAATCAGCTCACAAGTATACAGCTAAATGATTACCTTGATAGAAATATCATAGACCGTCTATCGATTTTACCGGGAGTAGCATCTATAACCATAGGTGGTGAGAGAAAATATGCAGTTCGTATATGGTTAAACCCTGATGAAATGTCAGCTAGAAGTATTACTGTTAATGATATTCTGATTTCGATTAATAGAGAAAATGTTGAGAAACCTGCTGGCCGTCTAGATTCTACAAATAGAGAATTAGATCTTCAGATGACATCAAAATTATCATCTATAAATGAATTTAAAAATCTATTGATCAAGAATATTGATGGTAAGAAAATTACCTTGGATGATATTGCAAGAATTGAGATAGGAGCAGAAACTGAGCGAGGTTTTCTCAGAGCAAATGGAGAAGATGCAATCGGTCTTGGCATTGTAAGACAAACGAAATCAAATGTGTTAAAAGTAGCAGATGCTGTAAAAAGAGAGTTAGAGCTCATTAGACCATCATTGCCTAAAAATATAACTATGGATATTGGTTATGATCAATCTGTATTCGTGAAAGAATCTATTTTTCAAGTAAGACTTGCTCTTTTCATATCTATGTTAATGGTGATAGCAGTTATTTTTTATTTTCTTCGTTCTCCTAGTGCTACACTCATACCTGCAATTACAATACCAATATCAGTTGTTGCCACGTTTTACATAATTTATATATTAGGTTTTTCATTGAATGTTTTAACTTTCTTAGCGTTAGTATTAGCGATTGGATTAATAGTTGATGACTCTATAGTTGTTTTGGAGAATATTAAAAGGAGAATAGATGAAGGTGAGTCCGTTTATGATGCATCTATTTTAGGAACTAAACAAATTACATTTGTCGTGATTGCAACTACAGTAGTTCTTGTGAGTGTTTTTCTTCCTCTCTCATTCATGGAGGGAAAGACTGGTAGGCTATTTATTGAATTTGGTGTGGTTTTATCATTCGCTGTAATTTTCTCTAGTATAGTCGCACTTACACTTACACCAATGTTATGCTCTAGATTATTCAAGAATGTGAAATCTGCAGATGCAGAACCTGATTCAATAATAAAATTTAGAAAATTCTATAAAGATTCATTGATCAAATCGCAGAATAACCCAAAAAAAGTCTTTATATTCTCTATTGTTGTTATAATAGTGTCTCTAGTTTTATTTCAAGTGATACAAAAAGAACTCGCACCAACTGAGGATCGAGGTGTTTTTATTATTGTTGTCTCTACTCCAGAGGGTTCAACACTTCAATATACTGATAGAATAGTAAAACAAGTTGAAGAATATTTAATACCATATAAAAACGACAATGAAATTAAAAAATTATTCGCTGTTGTAGCACCTGGATTCTCAGGTCAGCCAGGTGCTGTTAATACTGCTTATTTATTTGCCACACTTACACCATGGAGCGATAGACGACATCAAAGAGAGATAGTTGCCGAAATATTTCCAAAACTTATATCTATCCCAGGAGCAAGAGTCATTGCCATTAATCCACCTAGTCTAGGAGGTAGTAATTTTAAACCTGGTCTTCAATTAGTAATAAGCGGTAATAATTATGAAGATATAAATGAGTGGGGAAATACACTGCTAAAAAGTACTGAAACTATGAATTTCAAGAATCCAAATATTGATTACAAGCTAACTAATCCAAGAATTAATCTATCTATAGATAGGGATAGAGCTTACGAGTTGTCAATTAATGCTAATGAGATAAGTACAACCATAGAGACACTATTTGCTGCAAATAAAATCACAACATACGCATCAGATGGACTTACATATAATGTGATCTTACAAGCCGAGAATTATTTTAGAATGACCCCTGATAATCTAGACAATGTTTATATAAAATCCCCAACAACTGAATCTCTAATACCTATTTCTAACCTTGTAAGCTTGAGTGAAACCTCTTCTAGTGAGACATTAAAAAGAATAAATAGAATGCCGTCAACAATATTTTCAGCATCTCTTCTACCAGGTTATCCTCTAGGTGATGCATTGAAAGAGATAACAAATCTTACAAATAAGATTCTTCCTGGTAATGCGAAAATTAGTTATAGTGGAACCTCTAAGGAGTATTTTGAATCTGGTGGTAGCTTACTTATTACTATTTTATTCGCAGTACTAGTTGTTTATTTAGTACTATCCGCACAATTTGAGAGTTTTAAAAATCCATTAACAATTATCTTAACAGTACCTGTAGCTCTAACGTCTGGATTATATACGCTTTTTTTAACAGGTACTTCAATTAATGTATACAGTCAAATAGGATTCTTGATGCTAATAGGCTTGATTGCAAAAAACGGAATTCTTGTAGTAGAGTTTGCAAATCAACTAAGACGGGAAGGCCTAGCGATTGAAGAGGCAATTGTACAATCTTCAATGATAAGACTAAGACCGGTTATGATGACAACTATATCTACATTATTAGGAGCAATACCTCTTGTTTTAAGTACTGGAGCCGGATCTGAGAGTAGATATTCAATGGCTATCGTTGTTCTGGGTGGGATAGCTATATCATCCTTAATAACGCTATACTTAGTGCCTGCATTATATAGACTTATTGAAAAATAATTATCATTTTAGTGGTGGAATCTTTAGGCCTTGCTGCATAGAGAAATATTGCGACAAGTCAGCTATGTCTTGATCAGATAAACCAGCAGCGAAACCTTTCATTACAACATTGTCCCGGATACCAGATCTATATTCATTCAGAGCATGAATAAGATAATTCTTATGTTGACCAGCTAATATTGGATACATCTTGATTTGAGAGATTCCATCTGCACCATGGCAGGCAGCACAGACTTGAGACTTTTCCTTTCCAGCTTGATAACTGCCGGCATGTACTTGATAAGTAAAAGTGAGTATTAATATAATAATAGAAGTATTAGCAATTTTTATCATTTTAAAGACTCAAAGTATTCAGCAATGTCTTTCATATCCTCCTCCGTCAAACCCATTGCATTGGCATGCATAGTCTGATGCTTCCTTTCTTTAGTTTGGTAAGCTTTTAGTGCACTGATGATATAGTCTGCATGTTGACCAGCTAATTTAGGTACTTTATATGTGGGATATACGTTATTGTATCCAGGGATCGCGTGGCAACCCAGACATGTCTCTGATTTTGTTTTTCCTGCTGAAAAATCATCAGCCAAACTTAGGCAAGATATTGATAAAAATGCTAAAATTGTAGAAAATTTTATTGTTGATTTCATAACCTATTTACGAGAGGATTATACACTAAATTTGATAGAGATAAAACTTCATTTTTTTTGTATGATATACTCTGAGAAAGATGCCAATATACGAATATAAATGCAATGAATGTAACGGGACTTTTGAGTACTTTCAGAGTATAACAGAGGGCGCGTTAAATACCTGTGCATTATGTGGAAAACAAAACTGTGTAATAAAAATAATATCAACATCAGGGTTCCGTTTGAAAGGTTCTGGATGGTATGAAACTGACTTTAAAAACAAAGTAAGTAAAAAGAATACCAAAGATAATAATGAGAGCTAAACCTCTTGTCTAAACAAATTTTATGAAATCATTATACGAATATCAAATTGACCAAGACAGTATCGGTAAAAACGTAACTATTGCTGGCTGGGTGAATAAACGCAGAGATCATGGAGGGGTAATCTTTATAGATCTGCGTGTCTCTAATAACATAATCCAGATAGTTTTCAATCCAGAAAATAAAGATTCATTTATTATTGCAGAAAGACTTAGAAGTGAGTATGTAGTTGAAGTATCTGGCGTAGTCCGCGAACGTTCAAAAGAAAATATTAATGAAAAACTGATCTCTGGTAATGTTGAGTTAGTCGTGGATAAAATAAAATTATTAAATGAATCTAAAACACCACCATTCTCAATTAATGATCTGTCTGTAAATGAGGACCAAAGGCTCAAATATAGATATATAGATATGAGAGGTGAGCAACTTCAAAAAAACATTCATTTAAGATCAAAACTTATTGAGTCGATAAGAAACTTCTTTTACTCACATGATTTCATTGATATTGAGACTCCCATTTTGACTAAAACTACCCCAGAAGGTGCGAGAGATTATCTAGTACCAAGCAGGATGCACCCTGGAGATTTTTTTGCTTTACCTCAATCACCGCAAATTTTTAAACAAACTTTAATGATAGGGGGAATAAATAAGTATTTTCAAATCGCGAGGTGTTTTAGAGATGAGGATTTGAGGGCAGATAGACAACCGGAGTTTACTCAGCTTGATGTAGAATTAGCCTTTGCTGACGAAAATATTATTGCTGAATTGATTGAGAAACTTTTTAAAAAAGTATTTAAGGACATCTTAAATGAAGATATTGGTATTTTCGAAAAAATATCATATTCCGATGCACTCGAGAAATACGGATGTGACAAACCTGATTTAAGAAATCCACTAACTTTGTTAGATATAAAAGAACTAGTTAATAAAGTTGAATTTAAAGTTTTTTCAGATCATGTAAATAAAGAAGATTCTAGAATTGTGGCTCTTAAAGCACCTGGTGGTGGCAAACTTTCAAGAAAGGAAATTGATGAATTAACACAACTTGTAATTAGTTGTGGTGCAAAAGGTTTAGCATATTTGAAATGTGATTGTATTTCAGATTATGATAATGGAATTACATCACCAATAAAAAAATTTCTCGGTCCTGATGTTGTGAACAATATAATCAAATTAACTAACTCGAAAGATGGCGACATCATCTTCTTTTCAGCAGATAAAGTAAATATTGTTAATACGTCTATGTCTACACTCATTAAAAAACTTGGGGAAAACTTAGATCTCATTAAACCTGACTGGAAGTTCCTATGGGTAACAGATTATCCATTATTTGAAAAAATTGATGGGTCTAACAGTCTCACATCCTTACATCATCCATTTACATCTCCTGCTCATGATGAAGATCTCAACTTAGATGACGTCCTTAATATTAAATCTAGAGCCTATGACTTAGTTCTTAATGGAAATGAGATAGGTGGCGGGTCAATCAGGATTCACAATCCATCAATTCAGAGGAAAGTTTTTGAACTTCTTAAATTATCACAAGATGAGATCGAGTCTAAATTCGGTTTCTTTATTGAAGCCCTATCTTATGGGTGTCCTCCTCATGGTGGAATAGCATTCGGTATCGACAGATTGGCCATGTTACTACTTGAGGCAAACAGTATAAGGGATGTAATTGCTTTTCCTAAAACTCAGTCTTCTTCATGTTTGTTGACTAATGCACCCTCATCAATAAGCGATTTACAATTAGATGAACTATCACTTAAAATAGAGAGTACAGACGAATGAAGAGCTACGAACAATACTTATATGAGATTAAGAACCTCCTAAGAGAACATGATGCTAAGTTAATTGCACATTATTACGTAGATCAGTCTGTTCAAAAAATGGCAGAAGACACAGGTGGCTTAGTGAGCGATAGTCTAGAGATGGCTCGATTTGGTCAAAAGCAACCTGAGTCGTCACTGGTTGTAGCTGGAGTGAAATTCATGGGAGAAACAGCAAAAATATTGAGCCCTGAGAAAAATATTTATGTTTTAGATCCAACTGCAACATGTTCATTAGATGTTGGTTGTGACTTTGATGAATTTAAATATTTTTGTTCAAAGCATCCAGATAGAGAAGTGGTCGTTTATGCAAATACAAGTGCTAGAGTTAAATCTATTGCAGATTGGGTAGTAACATCAAGTATAGCAGTTTCACTTATAGAATATTTAACTTCACTTGGAAAAAAACTAATATGGGCTCCTGACAAGTATCTAGGACAATACATAATTGATAGAACTGGAGCAGACATGATTCTATGGAATGGTTCATGTATTGTACACGAAGAATATAAATCCTCAGAATTAAAAAAGATGATTCATGAATATCCAGATTGTGATGTTCTTGTTCATCCTGAATCACCAAGAAGTATTATAAGCCTTGCTGATGTCGTTGGTTCTACATCTAGACTAATTCAAGCTTCAAAAGATAGTAAAAAGAAATACATAATTGTTGCTACGGAAAAAGGAATTTTTTATCAAATGAAGAAGTTATCTCCGAATAAAATATTTATAGAAGCACCTACTGCAGGTGAGGGAGCATCATGTAAGAGTTGCGGCAGGTGTCCCTGGATGAAACTTAATTCACTAGATAAAATATTGTCAGTTCTGACTAACGATGAGAATGAGATACACATACCTAAACATATTATCAATAGTGCTCAAAAATCAATATCTCGCATGGTGAGTTTTAGAGAAAAAATGTTAATAACAAAGGCATCATAATGGCCGGTCATAGTAAATGGGCAAATATTCAACACCGCAAAAAAGCTCAGGATAACAAAAGAGGTAAAATATTTACAAAAATTATCAGAGAAGTGAGCGTTGCTGCAAGACTTGGTGGCGCTGACGCATCATCTAATTCAAGATTACGACTAGCAATTTCAAAAGCAAACTCTGCAAATGTCCCTAAAGATACGTTAGAGAGGGCTATTAAGAAGGCATCAGGTCAGGATAATCAGAATTTCGAGGAAATTGTTTACGAAGGTTATGGGCCGAAGGGTATTGCTCTTATAGTTAATTGTTTGACTGACAATAAAAATAGAACAGTATCTGAGGTTAGAAATGTACTTTCAAAAAATGGAGGAAGCTTAGGTACAAAAGGTTCTGTTGCACATATGTTCAAAAGGATGGGTCTGTTAAGAATAACAAATCTAACTGAAGATGTATTATTTGAACATATTGATAATATAAATCTAATCGACTATGAGTGTCATTCTGATAACTGTATAGTTTTTACAGAACCTAAGCAGCTCTTTGAGGTAAAAAAGTACTTTGAAGATAGAGACATGATGACTCACGATGAGGAAATAGTGATGGAAGCTTCCAGTTTCATTGATGTTGACAAAGATGAGTATGAGAAGGCAATGAATCTTCTTAACAAGCTGGAAGAATTAGATGATGTTCAGAATGTTTATATGAATATCTCAAACGGCTGAAATGATAAAGATCTTAGGAATAGACCCAGGCACAAATATTACAGGATTTGGCATAATATCTTTAACAGGCTCAAAACTAAAGTATTTACACCACTCAATTATTAAAACTGGGCTAAAAAATAAATATACCGTAAAATTGGCAAAAATAAATTATGAGACTGAGAGAATAATCCGAGAATTTAAACCTGATCATGTTGCTATTGAATCGGTTTTTTTTAGTGTTAATGCTGCAACAGCAATTAAACTTGGACAATCACGAGGTGCTGCGGTGTGTGCTTGTAGTAGAGCTGATTTAGAAATTTTTGAATATTCTCCTAGACGTGTAAAAATGTTAGTGACTGATAACGGAGCCTCTGATAAGGAGGTCGTGAGGGATAGAGTAAAAAAAATCCTAAAGGTAAAATATGAGTTAGAGATAGACGCATCCGATGCACTGGCAGTAGCAATAAGTCATGGTAGGACGATCCTTGATAATGAAAGAGATATTGAAAGTGTCTAAAACAAATACTCTATTAATTAATGAGATATTTTACTCTATACAAGGCGAGAGTCTTACTGCAGGTGAACCTACTATTTTTATAAGATTGGCAGGATGCCCATTAAGGTGTTCATATTGTGACACAAGCTACGCATTTAAAGATGGAAAAGTAATCTCATTCGAAAATATAATATCGAAGATTTCCGATTATAACACCTCATTTGTAACAGTAACTGGAGGTGAACCATTAGCGCAGAAAAATTGTTATACTTTTTTAGATTTATTACAAAATAAATTTTGTGTTTCCCTTG